>WHTB01000162.1 GCA_009379735.1 Propionibacteriales bacterium | reverse complement strand
GCCCACGCTGCTGGCGTAGCACGATCCGCTCGGGGTCGGTCGCGCCCGGCGGACCCACACTCTCCTGCACGACGTCGGCGCCGACCACCAGCCGTTCGCCGGCCAGGTCCGGATGCTCGGCGAGCCAGTCCGTACGCCGCCCCCAACCGGCCAGATAAGGGCCGATCGGTTGCTCGACGTCGTACGGCCAGTCCTCCAGCCGGACGACGGGCTGGTCACGGTCGGCCCGTCTGCTGCAGATCCAGCCGAAGCCGACCGCTTCGATGCCCTGGTCATCGAACCACCCCGCCCATGCGTCGTACCGGCGCCCGTAGTCGGGTGCACCGCGCAGGCCGGCATCGGCCAGCCAGAGCTCGACGTACTCGGCCGGATCGAGGATCTCGCGCTGCAGCGCCCAGGCGTCGCAACCGGTCGGGGCCAGCCACTCGGTCACCCGGTCCTGCCACGGCCGGCCGTCCTGGTGCACCCAGTTGGCCAGCACCTGGCACCATCCACCGGGGTTGAGGTGGTCGACCGCGCCGACCACGATCCGGCGTACGACCTCGTCGCCCGGCAGACCGGAGTCGCGGTAGACGAGCCGCTCACCGGTCGCCGGCGACACCACGAACGGCGGGTTCGTCACGACCAGGTCGAACCGCTCACCGACCACCGGCTCGAACAGGCTCCCCATACGCAGGTCCACGGCGACCTGGTTGAGGTCGGCGTTGATCCGCGCCATCGCCAGCGCCCGCTCGTTGACGTCGGTGCCGACGACCCGGCCGGCATGCGTCGACAGGTGCAGGGACTGGACTCCACACCCGGTGCCCAGGTCGAGAGCCGACCCGACCCGATCACGAATCGTCAACGCAGCAAGGGATCCGGACGCCGACGAGACTCCCAGGACGTGGTCCGTCGGCACCCTGCTCGGGCTGCCGTCGAGGCCGGGTGTCAGGTCGGACATGACCCACCAGTCGCGGTCGTCCTCGGCGTACGGACGCAGGTCGACGCGGGCGCGCACCTCGGCGACCGACCGGTCGAGGATCCCGGCATTGCAGAGCGGGTCGACCAGCCCGGGGAGGGCACGCTCCGCGGCGGCCTGGCTGACCACCGCCTGTAGCGGCCAGAGCCGGGTCAGGGTTGACAGCGGCGACTCGTCGGCGGTGCGCCGCAGGCCCGGCGTGGTCTCGTTGCGGCCCAGCGCGCGGTGCGCCGTCTCGCCGATCAGGGCGGCGACGCCGTCTACCGTGAACGATGCTGCGGAGAGGGCGGTACGGAGGCGCTCGACCGTGCTCGCGTCGAGCGCGGAAACCATGCGGCGCACCCTACCCGACCGGTGGGCCGGGGAGAGTGCGCCGCAATGGGTGCTGGTGGTACGTCAGACCGGGTCGGCGATGGCGTTGGCCTGCGCCGGCTCGCCGGCGTCACTGATCGCGACCGGGCGTCGCTTCGAGATGTAGACCGCCCCGGCCACGATCAGTGCCGCGACGAGGGCGATGGCGATTCGGAGCGGGGTGTTCTCATCGTCCCCGACCGACATCGTGACGACCGCCGGGGCGATCAGCAGCGACACCAGGTTCATCACCTTGAGCAGCGGGTTGATGGCCGGGCCGGCAGTGTCCTTGAACGGGTCGCCGACCGTGTCACCGATGATGGTGGCCTCGTGCGCCGCCGACCCCTTGCCGCCGTGGTGGCCGTCCTCGACCAGCTTCTTGGAGTTGTCCCACGCACCACCGGAGTTGGCGAGGAACACCGCCATCAGCGTGCCGGTGCCGATCGCGCCGGCGAGGTACGAGCCGAGGGCCGGAGCACCGAGGCCGAACCCGACCGCGATCGGCGCCAGTAGCGCCAGCAGGCCGGGGGTGGCCAGCTCGCGCAGCGAGTCGCGGGTGCAGATGTCGACGACCTTGCCGTACTCGGGACGACCGGTGCCCTCCATGATCCCGGGGATCTCGCGGAACTGCCGGCGCACCTCGAACACGACCGCGCCGGCCGCCCGCCCGACCGCGTTGATCGCCAGCCCGGCGAACAAGAACACCACCGAGGCGCCGATCAGCAGACCGACCAGGTTGGCCGGGTTGGCGATGTTGAGCACGCCGAGCAGACCGAGCGCAGCGTCGGCGCTGGCCGGCTGGGTGTCCAGAGCACCGGACTCCTCCGCGGCCGTCGTCACCGCGTCGGTGAACGAGCCGAACAGTGCGGTGGCGGCGAGTACGGCGGTGGCGATCGCGATGCCCTTGGTGATCGCCTTGGTGGTGTTGCCGACCGCGTCGAGCTCGGTCAGGATCGCCGCGCCCCGCTCGTCCACGTCGCCGCTCATCTCGGCGATGCCCTGGGCGTTGTCGGAGACCGGGCCGAACGTGTCCATGGCCACGATCACGCCGACCGTGGTCAGCAGGCCGCAGCCGGCCAGCGCGACGGCGAACAGCGACACGACGATCGTGCCGCCGCCCAGCAGGAACGCGCCGTACACCGCGGCGCCGATCACCATCGCGGTGTAGACGGCCGACTCGAAACCGACCGACAGGCCGGACAGGATCACCGTGGCCGGGCCGGTCAGCGCGGTCTTGCCGACGTCCCTGACCGGGCGGTGCTCGGTGCCGGTGAAGTAGCCGGTCAGGGCCAAGATCAGCGCCGCCAGCACGATCCCGATCAGCACGGCGACCGACGCGATGATCCGCGGGTTGCCGTCGGGCGTGACTCCCTCGCCCTGGAACAGCTGGTCGAGCAGGGAGCCGGTCGCGGAGATGTCGGTCAGGCCCTCGAACGAGCTCGGCAGGTACAGGAACGCCGCGGCTGTGCACAGCACCGCAGACACCGCAGCCGAGATGTAGAAGGAGCGGTTGATCGTCTTCAGGCCGCCCTCGCCCTCGCGCGGTCGGGTGATGAACACACCCATGATCGCGGTGAGCGCGCCGATCGCCGGCACGATCAGCGGGAAGACCAGGCCCTCGGCGCCGAACGCCGCCGTGCCGAGGATCAGCGCGGCGACGAGCATGACCGCGTACGACTCGAACAGGTCGGCGGCCATGCCGGCGCAGTCGCCCACGTTGTCACCGACGTTGTCGGCGATCGTCGCGGCGTTGCGCGGGTCGTCCTCGGGGATGTTCTGCTCGACCTTGCCGACCAGGTCGGCGCCGACGTCGGCGGCCTTGGTGAAGATGCCGCCACCGACACGCATGAACATGGCGAGCAGGGCCGCGCCGAAGCCGAAGCCCTCGAGCACCGCCGGTGCGTCGCCCTCGTAGAGGAACACGACCAGGGCCGCACCGAACAGGCCGAGGCCGACGGTCGCCATGCCGACGAAACCACCGGTGCGGAAGGCGATCCGCATCGCGGGGTCACGGCCCTCGAGCTGTGCCGCGGCGGCGACACGCACGTTGGCGCGCACCGCGAGCCACATGCCGAGATAGCCGATCGACGCGGAGAATCCCGCGCCGACCACGAAGAACAGCGAGCGTCCGATCCGTACCGAGGCGTCGCCCGGCAGCACGAACAGCAGCCCGAACGCGATGACGACGAAGACCGCGAGGGTCTTGAACTGGCGCGTGAGGTACGCGGTCGCGCCTTCCTGCACCGCCGTGCCGATGGTTTGCATGTTCTCGGTGCCCTCGCCTGCGGCCAACACCTCACGCCGGAACACCAGCGCCATCGCGAGTGCGACCAGTGCGATCGCGGCGACGACGATGACGAAGGCGGTGTTGCCACCCGACAAGGACACATCCGCGCCAGAAGCGGCGAGGGCGGGTCCCGACATTCGTCCTCCTATGACGAGCAGAGCCTCATGATCTGCACTTGGATCTGCACCAGCGGACAGGCTCGGGCCATGTCAAGTGCAAACCGGGGCGGAGTCTACTGTCAGGTGCGTCGGATCACACCGTGGGGTGCGCAACCTCGGCTGCCCACGACATCCGCACCAGCGAGCCGGCGCCGTCCGAGGAGATGCTGACGTCGTCGAGCAGGCCGCGGATCACGGCCAGGCCGTCGGGGAACAGCTCGCCGGCGTGGGCGTCCAGCGCGTGCTGCTCGAGATCGACCGGAGCGCGTACGACGACCTCGATGCCGGCGTCGTCCTCGATCTCGACCACCAGCCGGTCGGCGTGCCCGGTCAGGTCGTGGGCCTGCATCGCGGACACGGCGAGCGCGCAGGCCTCGCCGACGGCGAGCTTGACCTCGTCGACCGACTCCTCGTCGACCCCGGCCCGGCGGGCGACGGCGCCCGCGACGAGGCGTACGACGCGGACATGGGCGGGGTCCGCACCCACCGCGAGGCTGACTTGGGACATCAGCGCTGCACCCGGGGGCTCATTCGGCGTCGGCAACAGCGGCATCCACGGTGTCGTGGATCGGGAACACCTTGGTGAGCCCGGTGATGCGGAAGATCTTCAGCAGCCGCTCGTGCGTGCAGACCAGCGCCAGGCTGCCTTCGTGGCTGCGGACCCGCTTGAGCCCGCCCACCAGCACGCCGAGGCCGGTCGAGTCGAGGAAGTCGACACCTTCGAGGTCGATCACCAGGTGGTAGCTGCCCGCGTTCACCTGGTCGACCAGGCACTCGCGCAGCTTGGGGGCGGTGTAGACGTCGATCTCCCCGCCGACCTCGACAATCGTGCGGTTGTTCTGGGTACGAGTCTCCAGGGACAGATCCACCGGTTCTCCTAGGTGTCGCTCACATGCCGGCCGACGGCCCGAACCGGCCGGGCCACTCAGCATTCAACCATGCAGCGCAGGTGCGGGTGCACGATGCGAGACTTCTGCCGCGATGACCTCCCCACCTACCACCAGGGCCGGCCCTCCGCCCGGCGGCCCCGACCTCGAGGCGGTGGTCCACCGGCTGACCGGCTCGGCCGGCCGGCGGGACCGGCTGACCCACCTCGAGCGGCTGCCCGCGCGGCCGGCTCGGCACCGGCCGTGGCCGGCGTGGACCGACCCGGCGCTGCGGGCGGCCCTGGTCGGGCAGGGCATCGCCGAGCCGTGGTCGCACCAGGTCGAGGCGGCCGAGGCCGTACGGTCCGGTGCGCATGTGGTGCTCGCGACCGGCACGGCGTCCGGCAAGTCGCTGGGTTACCTGCTGCCCGCGGTGACGGCTGTGCTCGACCAGCCCGGCCCGGCCGGACGCGCCGGGGTGCTCTACCTCGCGCCGACGAAGGCGCTGGCGCACGACCAGCTGGCCAAGCTGACGGCGCTCGACCTGTCCGGACTGCGGGCGACGACGTACGACGGCGACAGCAGCATCGAGGAGCGTGACTGGGCCCGGGACCACGCCACGTACGTGCTGACGAACCCCGACATGCTGCACCGGACGCTGCTGCCGGGGCATGCCCGCTGGGCGTCGTTCCTCGGCGGGTTGACCCATGTCGTCGTCGACGAGTGCCACCACTACCGCGGCGTGTTCGGCTCGCACGTCGCCCAGATCCTGCGGCGGCTCCGTCGGCTGTGCGCGTTCTACGGGTCGACGCCGACGTTCGTACTCGCGTCGGCGACGGTCGCCCAGCCAGCCGTGTCGGCCCGCCGCCTGACCGGGCTGCCGGTGCGCGCCGTCACCGACGACGGGTCGCCGCGGGGCGCGTCGCTGCTCGCCCTCTGGGAGCCACCGCTCACCTCGCTGCGCGGTGAGCACGGCGCGCCCGTCCGCCGAACCGCGACCGCCGAGGTGGCCGACCTGATGGCCGACTTCGTGGTCGAGGGCGTACGCACGCTGGCCTTCGTCCGCTCGCGCCGCTCGGCCGAGACCGTCGCGCTGGCCGCCCGCGACCACCTGGCCGAGGTCGACCTCGAGCTCAGCCGCCGGGTCGCGGCGTACCGGGGCGGCTACCTGCCCGAGGACCGGCGCGAGATCGAGCGCAGGCTGCGCGACGGGGCCCTGCTCGGCCTGTCGGCGACCAGCGCGCTCGAGCTCGGGGTCGACATCGCCGGGCTCGACGCGGTGCTGCTGGCCGGGTTCCCCGGCACCCGCGCCGCAATGTGGCAGCAGCTGGGTCGGGCCGGGCGGCAGCAGCAGGGCGCGCTCGGCGTGCTGGTCGCCCGCGACGACCCGCTCGACACCTATCTCGTGCACCACCCCGACGCGCTGCTCGGCCAGCCGGTGGAGGCCACCGTCTTCGACCCGTCGAACCCGTACGTGCTCGGTCCGCACCTGTGCGCCGCGGCCGCCGAGCTGGCGCTGACCGAGGACGACTTCGCCCTGTTCGGTCCCGGTGCGGCCGAGGCCGTGGACGCGCTGACCGAGGCCGGGCTGTTGCGCCGCCGTCCGCGGGGTTGGTTCTGGACCAGCCGGGACCGGGCGACCGACCTCGCGGACATCCGCTCGGCCGGCGGCGCCGCGGTGCGCATCGTCGAGCAGGAGACCGGCCGGGTGCTGGGCACGGTCGACGCCGGATCGGCGCACTCCGCGGTGCATCGAGGCGCCGTCCACCTGCACCAGGGCGAGACGTACGTCGTGGTCGACCTCGACCTCGACGAGTCGCTGGCCCTGGTGGAGCCGGCGCAGCCCGACTACACGACGGTCGCACGCGACCTGACCGACATCCGGGTCGTCGGCACCGACCGCGAGGAGGCGTGGGGGGCCGCGACCCTGTCGCTCGGTGACGTCGAGGTGACCAGCCAGGTGGTCGCGTTCCTCCGGCGGCGTCTCGGCAGCGGTGAGGTGCTCGGCGAGGAGCCACTCGACCTGCCCGAGCGACGGCTCACCACCAAGGCGTGCTGGTGGACGCTGTCGGCGGCCCAGCTGGCGACCTCCGGTGTCGCCGACGTACCCGGAGCGGCTCATGCGGCCGAGCACGCGTCGATCGGGCTGCTCCCGCTGTTCGCGACCTGCGACCGGTGGGACATCGGCGGCGTGTCCACCGCGCTGCACCAAGACACCGGACGGCTCACCGTCTTCGTCTACGACGGGTATCCGGGTGGGGCCGGCTTCGCCGAGCGGGGGTACGCCGACGCGCGGGCCTGGCTCGGCACGACACGCGGGGCGATCGCGGCCTGTGAGTGCGACGCCGGGTGTCCGTCATGCGTACAGTCACCCAAGTGTGGGAATGGGAACAGTCCCCTGGACAAGCGGGGCGCCATCGCCCTGCTTGACATCCTGCTCGGCGGAGAGGTGACGACATGATCGTGATCGGTCTCGTGCTGGTGGTGGCGGCCGTCGTGGTCTTGCTGGGCGCGATCTTCGGTGGCGGCGGACAGAGCGCCACCCTCGACCTCGGTGCGTTCGACATCGACACGACCACGATGGGCGTCTTCCTGCTCGGCTGCGCCACCGTGCTGGTTTTCGTCGCCGGTCTCGAGCTGGTCCGCTCGGGCACCCGCCGCGGGCTGCACCGGCGCCGCGAGCTCAAGGAGGCCCGCCGGGTGGTCAAGGAGCAGGAGCTTCGCGACGCCAAGGGCCGCGACACTGGGGACCAGGATGCTGGCGACAGGAACACTGGGAACCGCGACGCCGGGAACCGCGACACTGGGGACCGGGATGCGGTCGACCACGACACGGTCGAGCGACGAGACAGCGCTCCGCCGTCCGGCTGAGCGCAGCGTTCGGTCGGGCGGGATCAGCCGACGGCTGAGTCAGCCGTCGTCCTCGTCGAGCGATCGCACCAACGGGTGCGACTCGTCGAGACCGTAGCCCTCGACGTAGACCGTGCGCACGAGCTCGTCCGGCACCAGGCCGAGCCCGCCGTCGACAGCGGCCAGCAGCCACATCGGCTCGGAACCGGAGCCGTCGACGAACGGCGCGACGTAGCCGCCGTGCGCCAGCCGCCCGGCGCCCCGGCTGAGGTAGAACGCGATCCGGCGGTCGCGCTCGAGGCGTTCGGCGGTGTCGACTCCGTCCTGGTCCGGGTCGGCCACCTCGAGCACGATGCCCTTGGCTCCCTCGGCGTCGGCGGTGTCTCTGATGTGCCGCCACAGCTCGGTGCCCAGGCCGCGGTCACGGTGATCCTGGTGCACGGCGTGATACTTCAGGAACAGCCAGTCGATGCTCGTGAGCCGAGACAGCTTGGCGAACGAGACCGGGGTGTCGTCGTCGAGCCCCACGACCGTGACCGCATCGCCGGCGGCGGCCAGGCGGGCGAACGGCGCGCGCCGGTGCGGCGGGAAGGCCTCGTGGTAGATCGACTCGACCACCGCCAGCTGGGCGGCGTCGAGATCGCCGAATGACGTGTACCGGAGCATGGGCTGCACCCCCACGGTGAGTGTAGCCGCGCCTCCCCACACCGGCCGCGTGCACGGACCCGCACGGGCCCGGGTGATCGACGCGATGGGCCACACCCCGGTCCGCTGACATTTGGGCCCGACCAAGTGAACGTTGTGGCTGTCCCGAGCGAGCGCTTACAGCAATCTCGTTCACTTCGTCGTCGCTAGCACCGCCGGCCCGGACCTGGCCCGGCCGCGAATCGTCGGCGCGAAGCCGAACGGCATGTCGGTCTCCACCAGCACCTGCACCGTGACGACCGGACCGACCGACTCACACCGGTCGAGCACGGCCCCGTTGTCGCGTGCCACCGCGGCCGCTGTCTCGCACGCCCGGCTGGGTGACGTGGCTCCGGCCAACGCGGCCAGGTCGGCGGCCGCGGCCGCGCGGTGCTGCACCGCGACCAGGGCGGCCAGCGCCGACGCGAGCAGGCACACCACGGACAGCACCGCCAGCAGGCCGGTCGCCACCACGGTCATCGACCCGCCCTGGTCGCGGTGTCGGACCACCATCGGCCAGGTCGGCCAGGTCGGCCCCGCGGCGCGCCCGGTCACCGGCACCACCCACCGTGAGCAGATCTGCAATGTCGACGCGAAGGGTCGGGTCGGAGGTGCCATCGTCATGGGGCGACCTCGACCGGCAGGGTGGCGGTGGAGCCGAGCGGCAGCGCGAGCGCGCCGTCCAGCCAGTCGCCGGGAGGTGTCGCGGTGAAGCGGACCCGGACCTGCACCCGGCCGGCACCTTCCGTCACCTCGATGACGGCTCCTTCCGGCGCCACGTCCCGGGCCGCCGCGACCACCGCCCCCGGTGGCTCGTCCCGCGCCAGCGCCCGCGCCGCGTCACGAGCCGCGTCGACGCAGCGCACCTGTGCGATGCCGGCGCCCACCAGCCAGGTCAGCAGCGCCGCCACACCGACCAGCACCGGCAGCACGATTGCGGTCTCGGCCGTCACCTGACCACGCTCACCGCGACTCCGCCGCCACGATGCGGCCCCACTGCGGGCGCTCACCGCCCCCACCTCGCACCAACGAGACTCTGTCGTTGTCTCACAATGACCAAGGCTCCGTCCTGCCGGGCGCGGGGACCGCTGCCGGCCCCCGCGCCCGAGCGGCGGCTCAGAAGAACGCGCCGATGGTCGCCTTGAACAGCTCCTTCAGCAGGTCCCTGACCCAGGGCTCGCTGAGCAGCTTGACCAGCACACCGGCGAAGCCGCAGCTGGCGACGGTGCCCACGGCGTACTCCGCCGTCGTCATGCCGTGCTCGCCGCGGAGCCGTCGGGAAAATGTCTTCTTCATAAGGGAAAACCTCCGTTGCGGGCTCCATACGTACGGAGCCGTGGTTGTTGTCGTTGTCGACTCTCGTCGTCGCGAGGCGGTCATTGAAGGGGTGCCTCCAGACCTGGGGACGAAGGGACCGTTCGGGGCCCCTGGGGACGAAAACCGGGCTCACCACAGGTCCAGCGCGGCGAAGGCGCCGGCGATCGCCGGCACGATGCCGATCAGGACGAACGCCGGCAGGAAGCACAGACCCAGCGGGGCAGCGGCCCGCACCCCCACGCTGCG
>WHTB01000220.1 GCA_009379735.1 Propionibacteriales bacterium | reverse complement strand
GCCCCACATGTAGTCGCGGTCCTCGTCGGTCACCATCTCGAGGGTGAGCTCGTCGTGGTTGCGCAAGAAGATGCCCCACTGGCAGCCCTCGGGGATCTGGGGGGTCTGCTCGAGGATCTCCGAGATGGGGTAGCGCGACTCTCGGCGTACGGCCATGAAGATGCGCGGCATCACCGGGAAGTGGAAGCACATGTGGCACTCGTCGCCGCCGGTCGCCGGGTCGCCGAAGTAGTCGACCACGTCGGCGGGCCACTGGTTCGCCTCCGCGAGCAGCACCCGATCGGGGTAGTTGTCGTCGATGTGCTTGCGGGCGCGCTTGAGGACCTCGTGGGTCTCCTTGAGGTTCTCGCCGTTGGTGCCTTCCCGCTCGTAGAGGTACGGGACGGCGTCGAGCCGGAAGCCGTCGATCCCCATCTCGAGCCAGAAGTCGAGCGCCTCGAAGATCGCCTCGTGCACGGCCGGGTTGTCGTAGTTCAGGTCCGGCTGGTGGCTGTAGAAGCGATGCCAGAAGTACTGGCCGCGGACCGGGTCCCAGGTCCAGTTCGAGGACTCGGTGTCGACGAAGATGATCCGGGCGTCCTGGTACTTCTCGTCGGTGTCGGACCAGACGAAGAAGTCGCCGTACGGCCCGTCCGGGTCGGTGCGGGACTCCTGGAACCACGGGTGCTGGTCGGAGGTGTGGTTCATCACGAAGTCGATGATGATCCGGATGCCGCGCGAGTGGGCGTCGTCGAGCAGCGCCTTGAAGTCCTCGAGTGTCCCGACCTCCGGCAGCACGTCGACGTAGTTGGCGACGTCGTAGCCGCCGTCGCGCAGCGGGGAGGTAAAGAACGGCGGGATCCAGAGGCAGTCGACGCCGAGCCACTCGAGGTAGTCGAGCTTGTCGCGCAGGCCGCGGAAGTCGCCGACGCCGTCGCCGTTGGAGTCCCGGAACGAGCGGACGAGCACCTCGTAGAAGACGGCGCGTTTGAACCAGTGCGGGTCGGAGTCGGGCAGCCCTTCGGCCGTGGGTGGCAGGCCGGTGGCCGGGTCGCCGTGCGGGGTGGGGTTCTGCGTCACCTACGGGTTCCCAATCGCGGGTCGGGTCACGGTCAGCACGTGGGCGGGCTCGTGAGCGGGGTCGAGCCGGACGTAGTTGTGCTCGCCCCACCGCCAGGTCTGGCCGGTCAGCTCGTCGCGGACGACGAACGTCTCGTGCCAGTCCATGCCGAGGGCGGGCATGTCGAGCCGGATCGTGGTCTCGCGCGGTGCGTGCGGGTCGAGGTTGACCACCACGATGACGGTGTCGCCATTGGAGTCACTAGTGCCGTCCGGGAGGGCATCGCTCTTCGAGTAGGCGATGAAGGACTGGTCCTCGGGATGGTGGAGCACCAGGTTGCGCAGCCGCTGCAGTGCCGGATGGGCACGACGGATCTCGTTGAGCCGGGTGAGGTACGGCGCCAGGCTACGCCCTTCGGCCTCGGCCGCCTCCCAGTCACGCGGGCGCAGCTGGTACTTCTCGGAGTCGAGGTACTCCTCCGATCCGGGGCGCACGGCGACGTGCTCGTACAGCTCGAACCCGGCGTAGACGCCCCACGACGGCGCGGCGGTCGCGGCCAGGGTGGCCCGGATCCGGAACGCGGCCGGCCCGCCGTACTGCAGGTAGGCGGACAGGATGTCGGGCGTGTTGACGAAGAAGTTGGGGCGCAGCACGTGGCTGGTGCCGTGGGACAGCTCGGTGAGGTACTCCTCGAGCTCCCACTTCTCGTTGCGCCAGGTGAAGTAGGTGTATGACTGGTGGAAGCCGACCATGCCGAGCGTGCGCATCATCGCCGGCTTGGTGAACGCCTCGGACAGGAACACGACGTCGGGGTCGGTCTTGCGGACCTCCGCGAGCAGCCACTGCCAGAACTCCACCGGCTTGGTGTGCGGGTTGTCGACCCGGAACACCCGGACGCCGTGGTCCATCCAGTGCCGCACGACGCGCAGCACCTCGGCGTAGATGCCCTCCGGGTCGTTGTCGAAGTTCATCGGGTAGATGTCCTGGTACTTCTTCGGCGGGTTCTCGGCGTACGCGATGCTGCCGTCGGCGCGGGTGGTGAACCACTCGGGGTGGGCGGTGACCCACGGGTGGTCGGGGGCGCACTGCAGGGCGAGGTCGAGGGCCACCTCCAGGCCGAGCTCGGCCGCCCGGGCGACGAACGCGTCGAAGTCGGCGAGCGTGCCGAGGTCGGGGTGTACGGCGTCGTGCCCGCCGTCCTTCGAGCCGATCGCCCACGGCGAGCCCGGGTCGCCGGGGTGCGTGACCAACGTGTTGTTGGGTCCCTTGCGGTTGACCTCGCCGATCGGGTGGATCGGCGGCAGGTAGACGATGTCGAACCCCATCGCTGCGACCGCGTCGAGCCGCTTGGCCGCGGTCGTGAACGTGCCCGGCGTCCAGGTGTCGGTGGCCTCGTCGTACGTCGCGCCCTCCGAGCGGGGGAAGAGCTCGTACCAGGAACCGACCAGGGCGCGCTCCCGGTCGACGTAGAACGGGAACGGCCCCTCGGTCGTGATCAGCTCGCGCAGCGGGTACACCGTGAGCACCTCGTCGACCTCGGGGGCGAGCGCGGCTGCGAACCGGACGGCGGTCGGCCGGCGGACGTCCTTCACCGCCTTCACCGCATCGGTCAGCACCGCGCGCTCGATCTTGCGACCCCGTGGCAGCGCCCGCGCCGCCCGGGCCAGGACGACGGCGCCCTCGGCGAGCATCAGGTCGACGTCGATCTCGGCCGGGATCTTGATCTCCGCTGCGTGCCGCCAGGTCGCGACCGGGTCGCTCCACGCCTCGATGGTGAACGTCCACGGACCCTCGGCGTCCGGTGTGACGTCGGCCCGCATGACGTCGGGCTGGTCGCCGGAGTACTCCATCCGGACGAGCGGTCGAGGCTCGCCGTCGGCGTCGCGCAGCACGACCCCGGCGCCGAGCGCATCGTGCCCCTCGCGGAAGACCGTCGCGGTGACCGCGAACGTCTCCCCGACCGCTGCCTTGGCGGGCAGGCGCCCCCGGTCGACAACCGGGCTGACATCGACAATGGGGATTCGGCCAACCATTGGGTGAAACCTACCGGTCTCCGGCACTCCTCAACCACCACCGCCACGGCCGGTCGTGACTCGCCCCGTCTCACGCACAGTCCGCAGCCCGCTACGCCAATCGGGTGACCAGGACTACGCCGGTCGAGTGGTGCCGATCCCGCCGAGCCGACTAACGTCGACCTGTGAGAGCAATCCGCCGATTCATCGTCCGTCCCGTGCTGCCCGCTGCCCTGGCCCCGCTGGGGGAGCTGGCCAACAACCTGCGCTGGTCGTGGCATCCCGATACCCAAGACCTGTTCGCCGCGATCGACGCCGACCTGTGGGAGGCCGGGGGCCACGATCCCGTCCGGCTGCTGGGGGAGGTGCCACCCGAGCGGCTGTCGCAGCTGGCCAAGGACAAGCGGTTCCTCCGCCGGCTCGAGCTGGCGGCCGCCGACCTCGAGCAGTACCTCACCGGTCCGCGGTGGTACCAGTCGGTGCAGGACGCCCCGGCCGGCATCGCGTACTTCTCGCCCGAGTTCGGCATCACCTCGGTGCTGCCGCAGTACTCCGGCGGCCTCGGCATCCTGGCGGGCGACCACCTGAAGTCGGCATCCGACCTCGGCGTGCCGATCATCGGCGTCGGGCTGCTGTACCGCAACGGCTACTTCGTGCAGTCGCTGTCGAGCGAGGGCTGGCAGCAGGAGCGCTACCCGATCGTCGACCCCGATGGTCTGCCGCTGACGTTGCTGCGCGAGTCCGACGGGACACTCGCGAAGGTGCAGGTCGGACTGCCCGGAGGACAGCCGCTGGTCGGGCGGATCTGGGTGGCGCAGGTCGGCCGAGTGCCCCTGCTGCTGCTTGACTCCGACCACGAGGACAACGCCGGACGGATCCGCGACGTCACCGACCGGCTGTACGGCGGGGGCAGCGACCACCGGCTGCTTCAGGAGATGCTGCTCGGCATCGGCGGGGTACGGGCGATCCGGGTCTACTGCCGGATCACCGGTGCACCGGAGCCCGAGGTGTTCCACACCAACGAGGGCCACGCCGGCTTCCTCGGCATCGAGCGCATCCGCGAGCTCGTGCAGGAGCAGGGGCTCGACTTCGACACCGCCCACGAGGTCAGCCGGGCCGGCACGGTGTTCACCACGCACACCCCGGTGCCGGCCGGGATCGACCGCTTCCCCCGGGAGCTGGTGGAGCAGCACTTTGGCGGCGAGAACGCCAGCGAGGGTGTCCCGGTCGACCGCATCCTGTCCCTCGGCACCGAGGACTACGAGGGCGGCGACACGTCCGTCTTCAACATGGCGGTGATGGGGCTACGGCTGGCCCAGCGCGCGAACGGCGTCAGCCGGCTGCACGGCATCGTCAGCCGGGACATGTTCGCCGGGCTGTGGCCGGGCTTCGACGTCACCGAGGTGCCGATCAGCTCGATCACCAACGGCGTCCATGCACCCACCTGGGTGGCTCGCGAGGTGTTCGAGCTGGTCGAGAAGGAGGTCGGTGTCGACGCAGTCGAGCGCGGCGACATCTGGAACGCCATCGACAAGATCCCGAGCGCGGCGATCTGGGCGACCAAGCGCGAGCTGCGGTCCCAGTTCGTCGACGTCGTCCGGAGCCGGCTGCGTGAGTCGTGGCTGAACCGCGGCTCGTCGCCGGCCGAGCTGGGCTGGGTCGACGGCGTGCTCGACCCGGACGTCCTCACCATCGGGTTCGCCCGCCGCGTCCCCTCGTACAAGCGGCTCACCCTGATGCTGCGCGACGTCAAGCGGCTGAAGTCGATGCTGCTGCACCCCGAGCGGCCGATCCAGCTGGTGATCGCCGGCAAGGCGCACCCGGCCGACGAGGGCGGCAAGCGGCTGATCCAGGAGATCGTCCGCTTCGCCGACGACCCCGAGGTGCGGCACCGCATCGTGTTCCTGCCGAACTACGACATCGCGATGGCGCAGCCGATGTACCCCGGCACCGACGTCTGGCTCAACAACCCGCTCCGGCCGTACGAGGCCTGCGGCACCTCCGGCATGAAGGCCGCGCTCAACGGCGGGCTCAACCTGTCGATCCGCGACGGCTGGTGGGACGAGTGGTACGACGGTGAGAACGGCTGGGCGATCCCGTCGGCCGAGGGTGTCGAAGACACCGACCGTCGTGACGACATCGAGGCCGCGGCGCTGTACGACCTGATCGAGCAGGAGGTCGCGCCCCGGTTCTACGGCCACGACGCGACCGGCCTGCCGGCCCGGTGGATCGAGATGGTCCGGCACACGCTGGAGTCCCTCGGCCCGAAGGTGCTGGCCAGCCGGATGGTCCACGACTACGTGGAGCTGCTGTACCGGCCTGCGGCCGCGTCGTCGCGCGAGCGCAACCACGACTTCGCCGGTGCCCGTGACCTAGCGGCGTGGAAGAAGGCGGTGCACGACGCCTGGCCGGGCGTACGCATCGAGCACGTGGAGTCGTCGGGTGTCCTCGACCAGCCCGAGCTCGGCGCCACGCTGCAGCTGCGCGTCTACACGGCACTCGGCTCACTGTCGCCGGGCGATGTCGAGGTGCAGATCGTGCACGGCCGGGTCGACAGTGACGACCAGCTGACCGACGTCGAGTCCGCGCCGCTGACCCTCACCGAGTCCTACGAGGCCGGCAAGCACCGGTTCGAGGGGCAGGTCGAGCTGGGCCGCACCGGCGCGTTCGGCTACACCGTACGGATCCTGCCCAAGCACGACCTGCTGGTGACGACCGCGGAGACCGGCCTGGTGTCCTGGCCGCCGCAGCCGGTGGTCGACTCGGTCGGCACCACCGGCCAGTGGCACGGGGGCACGACCGGTGGTGCGCAGGAAGGGTGAAACCTGCCTCCGGTGACCCCTTGGGCGGGCATCATCGTCTCGACGGCGGGGGCCGATCGCGGAGACAGGAGCAGCAGTGACCTACCTAGCCTTGCTGGCCGACGAGCTGCAGCAGCTCGCCGGTCTGCTGCGCGCCTCCGGGGATGACGTCGCCCAGGCCTCACGCGAGGTGTTCCTCGCCCCGGCCGACCGGCTCGGCACCCCGGCCGTCGACGCGGCCGGTGACGAGCTGGTCGGCACTGCCTCCACCAGCCTCGGCCGGCTGGCCGTCGCCGTCGACGACGTCGAGCAGCTGCTCGGGCGGCTCGCCGCCGCGAGCGGTGACGCATCCGGGGGTACGCGATGAGCGAGATCATCGACGTCGAGGCCCTGCTGCCCGGTGACCCGGAGGCGGCCGGACAGCTCGCGGCGCACCTGCAGCGCTCGGCCGAGCTGCTCCGGTCCGCCTCCGACCGGATCGCGCTGCTGGGCTCGCCGGGCTCGGTGTGGGAGGGGCCGGTGGCGCAGTCGTTCCTCGACCACCTGTCCGACCTGAGCGCGCGGGTGAGCGCGATCGAGGGCGACCTGACCACCGCCGCGACCCAGCTGGGCCAGTGGCGCGACGGCGTGCTCGACCGGCAGGCGCGGGCGGCATCACTGCGCGACGAGCTGACCGCGGCCAGCGCGGCCGCGGCGACCGACTCGGGCGACCAGCATGCGGTGTCCGAGGTGGAGCGGCTGCAAACCCAGGTCCACCACCTGCACGAGGAGCATCTCGCCGAGGCCGACACGGTGGCCCACGGCCTGCGGCGGGTCAGCGAGTCCGTCGCCGACCCGACCGGGTCGATGGACGGCACCGCCTGGCTGATCCACGCGGAGACGCTGCTGCAGCAGCTCGACGACCAGATCGGCAGCTGGATCTCGTCGGAGGGCGGTGCGATGTCCGACGCGGTCGGCGCGATCAGCCAGTCGACCGCGCTCGGCGCCACCGTCAGCCAGGCCGCCGGCGCCTTCACTCCCGGGTTGGACGTCGCGCTTGGTGCTGCAGTGGTCGCCGTGGCGGCCGCAGCACCCGGATCGCACCGGCTGGTCGCCGCCGCTCGCCGGGCCACCTCGCCGATCCCGCTCGCGGCACTGCCGGAGGCCACCTTCGCGCGGTCGTCCGCCGCGCCTGCTGCCGAACACAAGTGAGACGATCGGGTGATGATCTCGCCGACGACCCGGCTCCCGGGCGTGACGCTGACCCTCCCGGCTGACTTCCATCTGCTGCCGCTCGAGGCCGACCTGGCCCGGCGGGTGTCGTCGCAGTCGGCGCTCCTCGACGAGCTGCCGATGGCGGAGGGCGGACGCCGCGAGCTGGTCGCGTTGTACCTCGAGGCGATGTCCACCCAGCTTCGCGGGGCCGATATCGCCGGCGCCGCGTTCTGCGCCGTACGCATCGGAGACCATGCCTCCACCGCGACCGTGACCGTCGGCTTCCACGACACCGCGACCACCGACCGCACGCTGTCGCTGCTCGGGACCGTCGCGACATTGCGCGGCTCGTCGAGCGCCACCGGGGTCGAGACGGCGGCCTACGCCGGCCAGCCGGCGGCCCGCTGGGTGGTCGAGCGGTCCCTCGCGCCGGACGCGGACGAGCCGGTGGTGATGCGTGAGCTGCAGGTCCTGGTCCAGGCGCCCGACGTCCCGGTCGCCGTGCTGCTCTCCCTGGCCACGCCGATGCTGGAGGACTGGGATCTCTATGTCGAGGTCATGCACGGCATCTGCGAGACGTTGCGCTTCACCCCGGCGAGCGACCCCGAGGGCGGTGCGTCCGCCCAGGTGCTGCTG
>WHTB01000102.1 GCA_009379735.1 Propionibacteriales bacterium | reverse complement strand
CTCGCTGACCTGGGCGAGACTGGGCGCATGCCCGAAGGCGACACGGTGTGGCTCACCGCCCGCCGGCTCCAGCGCGCGACCGGCGGCGACGTACTCACTGGGTGTGATGTGCGGGTGCCGGCGCACGCGACCGCCGACCTGGTCGGCTGGACAGTCCTCGAGGTCGTGTCGCGTGGCAAGCACCTGCTGCACCGGCTGCGCGACCCGGCCGGCTCGGCGCCGCTGACGCTGCACACGCACTTGAAGATGGAGGGGTCGTGGCACCTGTACCGGCCGGGCGGCCGGTGGCGGCGGCCGGCCCACGAGGCCCGGGTCGTCCTGAGCACGGCCGAGTGGCAGGCGGTCGGGTTCGCTCTCGGTATCTGCGAGCTGGTGCGCACGGCCGACGAGGACGCGGTGGTGGGTCACCTCGGTCCGGACCTGCTCGGGGACGACTGGGACGCCGCGGAGGCGGTGCGGCGGCTGCGGGCCGCACCCGACCGCACCGTCGCTGAGGCCCTGCTCGATCAGCGCAACCTGGCGGGCATCGGGACGTTGTACCGCAGCGAGACGCTGTTCCTGCGTGGCGTTCACCCGCGGACCCCGGTCGAAAGCGTGCCCGCGCTGGCAGATCTCGTCGACACCGCGCACCGGCTGCTGACGGCGAACCGGGAGTCTCCCGCGCAGTCCACGACTGGTCTCACCCGCCGGGGCCAGGAGCACTGGGTGTACAACCGGGCCGGGCAGCCGTGCCGGCGGTGCCGTACCCGGGTCGAGCACGCCGAGATCGGCCCGGCCGGGCGGACGCGCGGCGTGTTCTGGTGCCCGCACTGCCAGCCCGCGGGGTGACCCCCCGTGTCCGTAACATCCTCACGTGCCCACGACACCCGAGTCCGAGGCCGCCGACCTGCGCCGCCGAGCCCGTGGCAGCAAGGTCGCCGGCCGACTGCTCAACCAGCCGCTCCGCCACCTCGGCGTCGGAGCGGCGGTCGTCGTGCTCGGCGTGACCGCGGTGTTCGGCGGGCTCGAGCCGGCCGACACCACCCCCTCGCGGGTCGCCGTCGAGGTCGGCAAGATCTCGACCGTCCCGCCGTACGACATCACCATCGAGAAGGTGCTCTGGGTCGACGAGCTGCCGGAGGTCTACAAGACCGACGACCGCAACCGCTGGCTCGCCGTCACGGCCACCATTCGCAACACCCATGACGAGTCCCTGTACGACGCCGTCGAGCTCAGGCACGCGGTCTCGCTGGTCGGCGTCGACGGCCTGGTGGGCGACCCGGTGAGGGGTGCCAAGCGGGTCGAGTCGACCTACCGCAAGCTGCTCGCCGACTCGAGCGACCTGAGCCCGGTGCAGCCCGGCATCGAGTACGAGATGGTCTACCTGTTCGAGCAGGACGGCAGCGTCGACCCGCCCGACGAGGTCGCCGTGCAACTGGTCGGGCACACCTGGCGGCGCGACAGCATCGACCAGGACTTCAAGTGGCTCGACCCGACGGTCATCGCCGAGTCGACCCTGCCGGTCCGGCCGGCGGAGGACGAGGCGTGAGCGCCCGGGGCTACGCCCGGCAGGCGGGGACGGCGGCCCTGGTGCTGGCCGCCCTCGGTGCCGGCCGTGCCGTCACCACGATGTTCCCGGCAGACGACTCGGTCAGCGAGCCGTTCCTCCGGCCGACAGACGTCGGCGAGACCGTCGAGCTGAGGTACGCCGACATCACCGCGGCCGAGGTGGACGGCTCGACGCGGATCTCCAACGCCGGCACCGGCCTGCAGACCACCGAGGTCTTCCTGGTGATCCCGGTGATGATCGAGGCGACTGGTGAGCCGGCCACCATCTCCTACGCCGCGGTGCGCGACCGCGACGGCACGACCTACGTCGCCAACGGCTCACGCAGCCAGTTCTCCCCCGGCCTCGCCCAGCCGGGGCTGCCGCGCTACGTGACGGTCACTGTCGAGCTCCCCGTCGACGCGGTCGCCGGCGCGCACCTGCGGGTGGCGCTCAACGCCGACTCGCGGCGCGACGACATGGCCGACATCGACCTCGGCCTGACGAACGCCGACGCGACGCGGTGGGCCGAGCGGACCGAGGTGCTGACCGTCCCGACCCCCTCCGAGACGCCGCCGGGCGACGAGGAGCAGTCATGAACGCCCACCGCGCACCGGGGTGGTGGCGGCGCAACCGCTGGGGCCTCGTGGCGCTGCCGCTGGCCGCCGTGGCGGCACTGGCGGGCAGCTCCGATCGGGTCAAGCTGCTGTTCTGGGACGAGGGCCTGCACCGTGAGCAGGCCGCGCAGCAGGGCGACTGGCTCGAGTTCCGCGACACCTTCCACGACTCCGAGGGCGAGCACCCCCTGGAGCTCCGGGTGCGCCTGGACTCCGTCGACGACACCACGACCGGTTGGGGCTCGAGCGACCCGATCGACCTGCCACCGGGAGGCAAGGCCGTACGCGTGACCGTCTCGTTCGAGGCCGACCCCGACCTGGCGATGCGGGTGTGCCAGCTCGCCGTGCGTGACGCCGACGGCACCCGCTACGCCTACCTGCCGGTGCTCGGCGAGGTCTCGCAGCCGCTCTCGCCGTGCGTGCCGGATGCCACGCCGGGCCCCGGCGATGGGCGAGGACCTCGCCGAGACCACACCCGGCGAACCGCCGCGGCCACGGTCGTGGACCGTCGAGCCGGTCCTGGTCGTACCCGAGGACGTCGAGATCGCCGACGTCGTGTTCTGGTGGGAGAAGCCGGGGTACGCAGCCTTGACCGTCGACCCCCTTTAACGGCTGCCGTTCGCGGACTAGCGTGCAAAGGGAACGCTGCGCTGGACCGACCCGCAGACCGGCGGAACAGCGGCAGCCCCTCTCGACGGCCGTGTCGCAATCCACGAGAAGCCGAGCCGGCACCACAGCGCAGACACCGAACGCGGACGGATGGCACCTCCGGCGTGTCTGGGTGGGCTCGTCCGCGACGTCTCGTCGAAGGGTTGATGCACCATGACAGGAAACCGTGTCGTCGTCTACAACGGTCCGGGCCAGGTCAGCGTGGAAACTACCGACTACCCGAAGCTCGAGCTGCCGCCCGACGTCGTGAAAGGCCTCGGCATCAAGCAGGCAGCCCCGCACGCCGTCATCTTGAAGCTCGTCACCACCAACATCTGCGGCAGCGACCAGCACATGGTCCGCGGCCGCACCACGGCGCCGGTCGGGCAGACCCTCGGGCACGAGATCACCGGCGAGGTCGTCGAGGCCGGTGACGACGTGCTGTTCGTCAAGCCCGGCGACATCTGCTCGGTGCCGTTCAACATCGCCTGTGGCCGCTGCCGGATGTGCAACGAGGGCAAGACCGGCATCTGCCTCAACGTGAACCCGGCCCGGGCCGGTGCGGCGTACGGCTACGTCGACATGGGCGGCTGGATCGGCGGTCAGGCAGAGTACGTGATGGTGCCGTTCGCCGACTTCAACCTGCTCAAGTTCCCCGACCGGGACCAGGCGCTGGAGAAGATCCTCGACCTGACCATGCTGTCGGACATCTTCCCGACCGGCTACCACGGCGCGTACACCGCGGGCGTGACGACCGGCTCGAGCGCGTACATCGCCGGGGCGGGCCCGGTCGGGCTCGCCGCCGCCCATGCCGCCCAGCTCCTCGGTGCGTCGGTCGTCATCGTCGGAGACATGATCCCCGCCCGGCTCGAGCAGGCGCGCAGCTTCGGCTGCGAGACCGTCGACCTGACCCAGGGCGCGGCGCTGCCCGACATGATCGAGCAGATCACCGGCGAGCCCGAGGTCGACGCCGCCGTCGACGCGGTCGGCTTCGAGGCCCGCGGCCACGGCCCTGACGCGAGCGAGGCACCCGCCACCGTGCTCAACGACATCATGACGATCTCGCGGGCCGGCGCCTCCCTCGGCGTTCCCGGCCTGTATGTCACCGGCGACCCCGGCGGCGTCGACGAGAACGCCAAGATCGGCCAGATCGGCGTACGGCTGGGACTCGGCTGGGCGAAGTCGCACGCGTTCACGACCGGCCAGTGCCCCGTGAAGCGGTACAACCGCCAGCTGATGAACCTGATCCTCTCCGACAAGGCCCAGATCGCCAAGGCCGTCAACGCGACCACGATCAGCCTGGACCAGTCCCCGGAGGGCTACCAGGACTTCGACAAGGGCGCCGCGAAGAAGTACGTGATCGACCCGCACGGGTCCGTCGCCGCGTAGCACCGCCGAGCGGAGGGGCTAGACCGTCGCCGGCTGGGCTGCGGCTGCCGTGAGTACTCGGTCGACCGCCGCGCCGAGCAGGCACATCGTCACGGTCAGGCCGACGGCACGGGTCACCGTCGCCACGTGCGGCGAGAACGCCAGCCAGGTGTCGAGGGTCTGAGGTCCGATCAGCCGGCGGGCCACCAGGTTGAGCGCGTCCTCCACGCGAGCCGACGCGAGGAAGGCCAGGCCGAAGATCAGCATCGGGGCCAGCCCGGCGACCGCCAGCTGACGGATGCCGCCGGTCAGCCCGGTGAACCGGCTCCGCAGGTCGCCCAGCAGCTCACCGCTCCACCGGCGTACCGGCCCAGGGACCTTCTGCACGACCCGGAAGGTGCGCCGGGCCGGAGCCGGCGGCGGCGCCAGCTTGTGACCGAACACGATCGCGCCGACCGTCAGCCAGGCCAGCGGGATGACGACGATCGCGTCGAAACTGCCCAGCACCCCGAACAGCCACGCGGTCGCGGTGTCGATCGGGTTGGCCAGCGGCCCAAGCCGGTCCATCAGGTCGAGCCACCAGCCGGCGAACATCTCGATGCCGCGGCGGCCCTCGACCCAGGACCAGATCTTGTCCTTGTAGACGGTGAAGTGGGCGGCCAGCGTGGTCAGCCACAGGACCTCGACGTACGCGCCAACGAACCCGAGCGCGACCCACTGGCGGGCGCCCTCGAGCCGGGCCAGCCCGAACCGGAACACGATCGCTCCGACGACGACCGCCACCGCGACCCAGCCGGTGGCGAACGCCGTCCGGTCGACGTCGAACGTGTCGGTGCCGTAGATGAGGCCGGCGTTGTTGAACATCTCGTCCGTGACGGCCGCGTTGACGAAGCGCTGCGTGTCCTCCTTGAGGAACCCGTACGACGCGTACACCGCGAGGAACGGCACCAGCACGCTGGCCAGGATGTCGACGAGGCGGCGCTCACGATGGGTCGCACGGTCCTCCGGCCCGACCGAGGCCGCGGCCGACGCGACGTGCGGCAGCGACCGCCGCAGCGAGTAGAGCATCAGCACGATCGCGGTGACAGAACACAGCGGCGCCAGGACCAGGATCATCACACCGAGCGTGTTGTGGTCGTTGCTGACCACGGTCGCGGCCCAGATCGCACCCATCCGGCCGGCACCGCCGAGCAGCGCGATGGAGAGCAGCACCGGCCAGTGGCTCCACCACAGCCGGGCCGCCGTGACAACGACGGAGAAGAGACCGGTGACGCCGTCGAGCAGCGCGTCACGCCAGCGCGTCGGCTCTTCGCGGGCAGCGACAGCGGTCTGCGCAGCCATCCGTCCCCCGAGATGTCAGGTGCTGGTCAGGCGGCCGCGACGACGTCCGGGAGCGTCGTCTGGCCGTCGGCGGGCACCGCGGTCAGCGACCGCTCGAGCCGGCGCAGCTCGCCGCTCACTCGCAGCAGCACGGAGGACAGCGGCACGTCGAGCGCCCCGCAGATCGCGGCGAGGCACTCGCTGGACGGCTCCTTGACGCCGCGCTCGACCTCCGAGATGTAGCCGAGGCTCACCGTGGCCCGCTGGGAGACGTCGCGCAGCGTGCGGCCTTGGGCGGTGCGTTCCTCGCGAAGGACCTCACCGACGAGATGACGAACGAGCACCATGGGTCGTCCTCCTTATCGGTGATCCGTCGGGCCGGGCTCAGGAAGAGCCGTAGCGTCCAGCCTACGTCGGAGCAGGGTCAATGCGTGTGAACAGGTCGCAACCCGGACGTCGTCACGCCCGCCGGCCAGCTCCAGCCGGTCGGCTCCCGAGCCGTCGGGGCCGGCCCAGCCGACATAAACCCGGCCCACCGGCTTGCCCTCCTGCCGGTCGGGTCCGGCGACCCCGGTCGTGCTCAGTGCGTACGTCGACCCGCACCGCTCCCGCGCACCGGTCGCCATCGCCACGGCCGCCTCGGCGGACACGACACCGGCACCGGCGGGCAGGTCCGGTGGGACGCCGAGCAGGCTGACCTTGAGATCCGTGGCGTACGACACGATCGCACCTCGGAACACGGCTGAGGCGCCCGGGACCGAGGTGAGGGTCGCCGCGAGCAGCCCGCCGGTGAGCGACTCCGCGACGGCGAGGGTGGCACCCCGCTCGGCCAGCGCCCCGAGCAGCGCGGCCGCGGCCTGGTCAGGCGGTTGCGTCACGGCCGTCGGTCTCGGGGGCGCCCCCGTGCCAGACCCGGTTAGCCTCGATGAGGTACTCGACTCCGGTGACGATGGTCAGCACGACGGCGGCGACCATCACCGCGACCGCCGGGTAGTGCAGCCAGGCGATGTCGGCCACCGGCAGGATGTAGCCGCAGAGCGCGATGGCTTGCAGCATGGTCTTGAGCTTGCCGCCGCGGCTGGCCGCCATCACCCCGCGGCGGATCACGATGAACCGGACCAACGTGATCAGCCACTCGCGGCCGAGCACGACGATCGTCACCCACCAGGCGAGGTCGCCGACGATGGACAGGCCCACGAACGCCATGCCGGTCAGCGCCTTGTCGGCGATCGGGTCGGCGATCTTGCCGAAGTTCGTGACCAGGCCGCGGGCCCGGGCGATGTCGCCGTCGATCTTGTCGGTGAGGATCGCCAGCGTGAACACCACGAACGCCGCGATCCGCCAGCCGGTGTCGTGCCCGCCCTCGGTCAGCAGCAGCCAGCCGAACACGGGGACGAGCACGACCCGCAGCATGGTCAGCGCGTTCGGCAGGTTCCACGGGCTCGGCTCCGCCGCGAGCGGCTGGGGCGAGGGCGAGCTACCGGAGGTCACGGGGCCCACGCTACGACCTCCGCACGTCGGCGACGAGGTCGGCTCCGGCCGATCCGCTGACCTCGGCCGTGAGCAGGTCGCCGATCCGGGTCCCGTCGGGCACCCAGGGCAGCGCGGTCGAGCCGTCGACCTCAGGTCCCTGGTGGGCGGCCCGGCCCTCCGCCGTACGCCCGTCGAACTGCTCGACGAGCACCTCGACCGACTCGCCGACCCGGTCCTCGGCGCGCTGGGTGGTGAGCTCCTCGACCAGCCGGGTGACGTGCTCGACGCGGGCGAGGATCTCGTGCTCGTCATGCTTGCCGTCGAGGTCGGCCGCCTCGGTGCCGTCCTCGTCGGAGTAGCCGAACACGCCGACGACGTCGAGCCGCCCGGCCTCGAGGAAGGCGCACAGTGTGGCGACGTCGTCCTCGGTCTCCCCGGGGAACCCGACGATCACATTGCTGCGCACGCCGGCCAGCGGCGCCCGCCGACGGACCTGGTCGAGCAGGCCGAGGAACCGCTCCGGGTCGCCGAACCGCCGCATCCGCCGCAGGACGGTCGGCGCCGCGTGCTGGAAGGAGAGGTCGAAGTACGGCGCGACGCCCGGCGTGCCACCGATCGCGTCGACCAGCCCAGGACGCATCTCGGCGGGCTGCAGGTACGAGACCCGAACCCGACGAACGCCCTCGACGGCGACCAGCTCCGGCAGCAGCGTCTCGAGCAGCCGCAGGTCGCCGAGGTCCTTTCCGTACGACGTGGAGTTCTCGCTGACCAAGAACAGCTCGCGAACGTCCTGCCCGGCGAGCCAGCGCGCCTCCGCGAGCACGTCGGCCGGACGGCGGGAGACGAACGACCCGCGGAACGTCGGGATCGCACAGAACGTGCAGCGGCGGTCGCAGCCGGAGGCGAGCTTGAGCGGCGCCATCGGCCCACCGTCAAGCCGGCGGCGCAGGGCGCGCGGCCCGCTGGCCGGAGCCTGGGAGGCCGGCAGGTCGGGCGCGTCGTGCGCGTCGTGCGCGTCACCGTGCGCGTGGCCGGGTACGGGCGGGCCGGCTGTTGACCGGGCGGCCGGGCTGATCGGCAGCAGCCGGCGGCGGTCCCGGGGCGTGTGGGGCACGTGCGGGTTGCCGTCGAGGATCGACCGGACCCGCTCCGCGATGTCCGGGTAGTCGTCGAACCCGAGTACGGCGTCGGCCTCGGGCAGCGACTCGGCCAGGTCCTTGCCGTACCGCTCGGCCAGGCATCCGACGGCGACCACGGCCTGCGGGCGACCGTCGACCTTGAGGTCGGCCGCCGCCAGCAGGGTGTCGACGGAGTCCTTCTTGGCCGCCTCGACGAACCCGCAGGTGTTCACGACCACGGCGTCGGCGTCGGCCGAGTCGTCGACCAGCGTGAACCCGTCGCGCTCGAAGCGGGCCGCGAGCTCTTCGGAGTCGACGTCGTTGCGGGCACAGCCGAGCGTCACCAGCGCGACTGTGGGCAGCGTGGTAACGGGGGCAGAGGTCGGTGAGCTCGTCATGGCACTAACGGGTCAGTATGACCGACCCCCGGTGCTCAGTCGGACTCCGGGGCCTTCGCGGGTACGTCGATCGTGACCGGCCGGTTGCTCCACGCGACCTTGGCACCCGGCTCGTCGTTGACCTTGGCGACCACGACGCCGCCGTTGGACACCCGGACGCGCATCGCCCGCCCCGACCGCACCCAGCGCGTCTGACCCTCGTCCAGCCGACCCTGGAACACGACCTCGCCGTCGCCGGTACGCGCCACGACGGAGGTGTCACCACCCTTGGCGACCAGCCGGACGACGGCCTCCTTCTCGACCGCCCGCTCACGGGTGGGTGCGGTCAGCCCGCCCGACCCCTCGGTGAGGCTCGACGCGTCGGCGTCCGACGGTTCCTCGCCGTCGGTGACGTACGACGCCACCCCCCAGATCATCAGCAGCACCAGCACCGTGCCGACCAGCGCCAGCCAGTTCGGGCCACCGGAGCCGACCCCGCGGATCGCCCCGGAGCTTCCGGTCGCCAGCTCCGCCTCGAACACCGTACGGGCGTTGATCGGGGCGGCCGCATAGCGCTGCTCGAACTCGTCGATCACCGGGGCCCGGTCGAGGCCGAGGACACGGCACATGGCCGCGAGGTGGCCGCGGGCGTAGAAGTCGCCTCCGCACGGCGTGAAGTCGTCGACCTCGATCGCCTCGATCACATGCGAGCGGATCCGGGTACGGGTGGCCAGGTCGTCGACCGTCATGCCGAGACGCACCCGGGCCGCGGACAGCTTCGGCCCGATGAAGCCCACCGGGACCGGTGCGGGCGCAGGCTCCGGTTCTGGCTCGGCCTCGGCGACCGTGGTGTCGACCGGCTCGTCGAGCACCAGGCTCATGTTGCCTCGCACCCGGGCCCGGTCCACCCGGGGCTTCTGGTTCGCGTCGCTGTTGGCTTGCGTGTCGGCGTGTTGGTCGAGCGCCAGCGTGCCGACGGTCGACGGTGCGGAGGTCGATCCGGCGGTGTGGGGGCGCCGGGTCACCTCGGCGCGTAGCGCGCGGCGCACCATCCGGAGCGCGCGTACGGCCGGCGCGTCGGCGTCGCCCATCGCCGGGGTCTCCAGCGAGGCACGGACGTCGGTGTCGAGGATCGGGTCAGCGGCCGGCGCGACGGCGGGCGTCGGGTCAGCTACCAGGTCGTCGGCGGACTCGTCGACAGAGTCGGCGACGGACTCGGCGGCTGACTCGTCACCGGTGGGAGTCGTGTCCGACACCGGGGCCTCGTCGTCTGGCGGTCCCTGGTCGGCCGGTCCCTCGTCGGCCGGAGCCTCGTCGGCCGGACTCTCGTCTCGCGGTTCTTCGACTGCCGGGCCTTGGACGTCCGCGCGGCCGTCGGCGCGGCGGGCCAGCTCCCAGGCCAGGTCGTCGGTGGACGCGATCGTGGTGAGCCCGAGCACCGTGACGTACGGCGCGCCGTACCGCTTGACGTTGCCGGCGAACAGCCGCTGCCGCCGTACCCCCAGCCCCTCGGTCACCGACGCGTCCACCGGCTGCACGGCGACATGGCCGTCGTGCAGCAGCCCGCCGCGAGGCTCGACGGTGACCCGGTCGACGTCGGTCCACACCAGGCCATGCCACTCGTCGTCGATCCGCAGCCTGATGCCGATCTCGTCGGCGACCAGCAACGGGATCCGGGCGTCGATCCACTCGACCAGGTGGTAGCCGGCCAGGAGGACGAGCACGCCGCCGACCGCCCACTGCGCGGTGCCGCCGTCGCCGACCGCCCGCCAGAGGTACAGCGCCCCCAGCAAGGCCGCGGTGAGCCCGATGGACGCGGAGATCGCGGCCCGCCGACGTACGACGACGGGCTCACGCTCGCCGGCCCGGTTCGGGCCGGCGGGAATCACGGTGTTCGTCCCTGCGCTCATTCCGCTCCCCTCAGCGACTCCATCACTTCGTCGAGATCGTCAGGTTTGATCAGTACGTCGCGCGCCTTCGAGCCCTCCGACGGCCCGACGATGCCGCGTGACTCGAGGATGTCCATCAGCCGACCGGCCTTGGCGAACCCGACCCGCAGCTTGCGTTGCAGCATCGAGGTCGAGCCGAACTGCGTCGACACCACCAGCTCGACCGCCGCGACCACCAGGTCGAGGTCGTCGCCGATGTCGTCGTCGAGCTCGCGGCTGCTCTTCGGTGCCGCGGTCACGTCCTCGCGGTACGTCGGCTGCAGCTGGCTCTTGCAGTGGTCGACGACCTGCCGGATCTCGGACTCGGTCACCCAGGCGCCCTGCACCCGGACCGGCTTGCTCGACCCCATCGGCAGGAACAGGCCGTCACCCTTGCCGACCAGCTTCTCCGCGCCCGGCTGGTCGAGGATGACCCGGCTGTCGGCCAGCGACGAGGTCGCGAACGCGAACCGGCTCGGCACGTTGGCCTTGATCAGCCCGGTCACCACGTCCACGCTCGGCCGCTGGGTCGCGAGCACCAGGTGGATGCCCGCGGCCCGCGCCAGCTGGGTGATCCGGACTACGGCGTCCTCGACATCTCGGGGGGCGACCATCATCAGGTCCGCGAGCTCGTCGACGACGATCAGCAGGTACGGGTACGGCGCGAGCACCCGCTCGCTGCCCGGCGGGACCTTGACCTTGCCGGCCCGGACCGCCTTGTTGAAGTCGTCGACATGCCGGAAGCCGAACGCCGCCAGGTCGTCGTAGCGCGCGTCCATCTCGCGCACCACCCAGTTCAGCGACTCGGCCGCCTTCTTCGGGCTGGTGATGATCGGCGTGATCAGGTGCGGGACGCCCTCGTAGATCGTCAGCTCGACCCGCTTCGGGTCGACCAGGATCATCCGTACCTCGTCCGGAGTCGAACGCATCAGTACCGAGCTGATCATCGAGTTGATGAAGCTCGACTTGCCGGAGCCGGTGGCGCCGGCGACCAGCAGGTGCGGCATCTTGCCCAGGTTGGCGCAGATGAAGTGGCCCTCGACGTCCTTGCCGACCCCTATCACCATCGGGTGGTGGTCGTTGCGGGCGATCGGCGCGCGCAGCACGTCGCCGAGACTGACCTCCTCGCGGTCGACGTTGGGGATCTCGATGCCGATCGCCGACTTGCCGGGGATCGGCGACAGGATCCGGACGTCGGCGCTCGCCACGGCGTACGAGATGTTCTTGCTCAGCGCCGTGACCCGCTCGACCTTGATCGCCGGCCCGAGCTCGACCTCGTAGCGGGTCACGGTGGGACCGCGCGAGTAGCCGGTCACCTGCGCGTCGACGTCGAACTGCTCCAGCACCTCGGTGAGCCGCTCCACCACCGCGTCGGACGCCTTGGACCGCGACTTGTGCGCGCTGCCCGGCTTCAGCATGGCGTTGCCCGGCAACGTGTACGTGATGTCGCCGGACAGGCTGAGCTGCTCGACCCGCTGCGGCAGCGGCGTGTGCGGGGGCGGTTCGAGCGGACCGTCGGTGGTGCCGTCCCCGCCGGCCGGGGCCGAGCCTGGGGTCGGGACCTCTGCGGTGTCTTCAGTCGCGCTCTGCTTCCGGCCGCGCCGCCGGCCGACCTCACGGCCCTCGATCGCAATGTTGTCGGCCAGCGAGTCGTTGGCGTACTCGTCCTCGATGTCGGCACCCGGCCGGCGCTTGCCGCGCCGACCGACGGCGGTGGTCTTGTCGGCGTCCTCCGTGGTGGCCGGCGGCCGTCCGAGCAGCCTGTCGCGCGCTGCGCCGAGGCGGCTCGGAATCGCATGCACCGGTGTGCCGGTGACGACCAGCACCCCGAACGCCACCAGCAGCACGAGCAGCGGGACGGCGACGTACGTACTGCGGAACAGGTCGGCGAGCAGGGAGGACATGACGTACCCGATGGCGCCGCCGGCCTCGCGCATCGCGGCCGGGTCCCCGGGGCGGGGCAGGTCGTGGGCGATGTGCACCAGGCCCAGCACGCCGAACAGGACCGACAGCCAGCCGATCACCTGGCGGCCGGCCGGGCCGTTGCGGTCGGGGTGGCGCAGGGTGCGCCAGGCGATGCCGGTGAGCAGCAGCGGGATCGCCCAGCCGAGCGACCCGACCGACCCGGTGGTGACCGTGCGGATCCCTTCGCCGACCGCGGTGGGCATCCGCCACCAGGTCGCGGCGGCGGTGACGACGGCGAGGCCGATCATCCCGAGCCCGACGCCGTCGCGACGGTGCTCTGGTGCGAGGTCACGCGCCGTGGATCCGACCTGCCGGACGATCGCGCCGATGACGTGGGCGATGCCGAGCCAGGTGGCGACGATTGCGGTGCCGATGCCAGTGGCGAGCAGGCCGAAGGGACCAGGTCCGGAACGGCGCGGTCGACGGGCCGGCTGCGTCCGCTTCTTCGCGGGCGAGCGGCCCTTCGACGCGGGGCGTCGGGCCTGGCTACCGGACGACCGCGATCGAGAGCTGCCGGACTTCTTGCCGGTGCTCCGCGACCGCGGTGGGGAAGACGTGCGGGTCGCCATGCTGGCGAATCTACGCGATTACCACATCAGTCACACGCGTCACACGCCGACACGACGGGTCCGCTCCCCCGGGTCTGGCACGGGGGCGCCCCGTTCCACTAGACGGTATGGCGTGACCCGGTCGGCGTGGCGGGGTTGCGGGCCGGGGCCTCACTCACAAGATTCGTGGGTTACCGAGCAGGGGCCGCCTGCTCGGCCTATCCGACAGTTGTGGGAGGCCCCGGTGTTT
>WHTB01000475.1 GCA_009379735.1 Propionibacteriales bacterium | reverse complement strand
GGCTGCAGGTCCACGTCGACCGTCTCCGGGCCGTCGACCACGATCTCCTCGCGGTACAGGCCGTGACCGTTGGCGGTCACCCGGAGCACGTACTCCCCCTCCGCCAGGTCGAGCGCGAACCGCCCGTCGGCAGCGCTGAACACCGGGTCGCCGGCCGGTCCCTCGACGCTGACCCGGGCACCGTCGACCGTGCCGTCGGCGCCGGTGACCGTGCCAGCGACCGGGTAGCGCGCCGCTACGGCCAGCGTGACGTCCTGGGTACGGACCTCGCCGGCGACCGCGTCGACGGTCACCGTCTGCGTGACGTACCCGGGTGCGGAGACGCGGATCTGCTGGGTGCCCTCCGTGACGGCGAGCTCGTACTGCCCCGACGTCGCGCTAGAGGTGGTCTTCCAGCCGTTGCCGACGACGCGCAGGGTGGCCTCGACCGGACCGTCGGGCCCGGTCACGGTCCCGGTGAGTACGCCGGAGTGCGACGCCTTCGTCACGGCGGCATAGGAGTCGGTGATGCCGTGGCCGTAGTCGTTGTCCGGCACCGTACCCATGTGCGGCTCGACCCGGGCCGTGCTCTCGAGCAGGTCGCGGACCTCGGCCACCGTGAGGTTCGGGGCGCCGGACAGCATCAGCGCGACCACCCCGGTGGCGTGGGGCGTCGCCATCGACGTGCCACTGATGGTGAAGTACGGGCCTTCGGGCAGCTGGCGCGGCCAGGCCGAGTAGATGTGGTGGCCAGGCGCGCTGATCTGCGGCTTGGTCAGCGTGACTCCGTCCCAAGTGACCGGGCCACGACTGGAGAAGCCGGCGACCACGTCGTTGACGTCGGTGGCCCCGACCGCGATCGACTGCGGGAAGCTGCCCGGCGAGCCGACGGACTGCGCGACTGGGCCGTCGTTGCCGTTGGCGAACATCGGCACGATGCCGGCGGCGACCCAGGCGTCGACGTCGCCCCAGAACTCCGTCTGGTAGGTGTCCGCGGAACCCCACGAGTTGTTGACGACATCGGGGGCAGCGGTCGGGTCGCCGCCAGGTGCCAGCATCCACTGGAACCCGGCATGGATGATGCTCGACGTGGTCGAGCCGCCGTCGCGGAAGATCTTGGCGGCGATCCACTGCGCGTCGGGGGCGACGCCGACCACGTCGCCTGGCGCACCGCCGACGATGCTGCCGGTGACGTGGGTGCCGTGCCCGAACCCGTCACCGGGGGTCGGGTAGTCCTCGCCGGTCGGCGCGAACCAGCTCTTCGTCGGGTCGCCGGTCGCGCCGCGCCAGGAACCGGCCAGCGCGGGGTGGCCGCCGTCGGCGCCGCTGTCCATCACGCCGACCACGACGCCCTCGCCACGGATGCCGTACTCCCCCCACACCTGCGGCGCCTTGACCCGCTCCAGGCTCCAGCCGGGCAGCTTGGGGCCGCCGGGCTCCGCGGCCGGCTCGGGCAGCCGGTAGGTCTCGTCGAGGGTCACGCTGGCGACGTCCGGGTGGTCGGTGAGGGCCTCGAGGGCCTGGGCGTCGACCGTGGCGGCGAAGCCGGTGAACACCCAGAACGGCCGGACCGCACGCGCGTGACCCGCCGCCTGCTGGTCGGTCAGGAGGGTCGCCACCGACGCCCGCTC
>WHTB01000302.1 GCA_009379735.1 Propionibacteriales bacterium | reverse complement strand
GGCCGGACAGTACGCATGGTGGTCTCCTGACGAGCGCACGGATGACACCCTGGTACACCGGTCGGGACGCCGAGGTTCCCGGTCAGCCGGCCGACTCCGCGATCGCCAGCGCTTGGTCCCTGGTCAGGTCGCCCTCGAGCCGCATGGTGCGGATGCCGTGTTCCCACACCAGCGTGTGCCCAGCCAGCCGCGCCTGCTCCGTACGAGGAGTGCCGTCGGCGCCAAGCACCACCACCTCGTGTGGCTCGCCGAACCACAGCGCCATACCGGTCCCGGCGGAGACATACTCGACGTCCCGTACCGTTTTGGCGAACAGCGGGGAGAGCCGTCCGTCGAGCTCCTCGAGACGCACCGTTCCGTACTCCGGATGCGACCAGGTGAGCGACAGGACCCGGCGGTCGGACGACACCTCGACGCCGTCCGGGCGGCCGAGCAGCCTGGGTACGACCGGGTCGAAGCCCACCAGCGCGCCAGCCTCGGCCAACCCGAGATCGCCCTCGGCGGCCGGCGGCGGAGCGGCGTCGCCGGTGGGAGCGTCCGGGTCCTGGCGTACGACCACGCCGCCGATTCCGAACCAGTCCGCGACCGTGGCCCGTACCGGAGGTGTGAGCAGGAGTGCCACGACGACCGCGAGCAGGGCGGCGACGATGGCTCGCCAGCGCTCTCGGGCCACCGCAGCGAGCCGCGACCACGCGCTCGGCGCCGCGATCTCGGGTGCGTCGGCCAGCCGCGCCAGGACCTTGTCGGCCAGGTCGTCGCTCGGCGCGGGTACGGCGAGGTCGCGGCCGAGACGCCTCAGGTCGGCGACCAGGGTGGCGTCGAGATGCTCAGCTGCCATGGCCGACCTCCCTCGGGTGTGCTGCCACATCGACGGGATCCACACGTGCCCGCATCCGGCGCAGCGCCCGGTGCAGACGGGACTTGACCGTGCCGCGCGGCCAACCCAGCACGGTCGCGGTCTCGTACTCGTCGAGGTCGAGCAGGTAGCGGCAGACGACCACCTGCCGGTGCGGCTCCGGCAGGCCGTCCAGCACCTGCAACAGCTGCTGCCGTCGTTCGGTCGACAACGCACTCGCCACCGGGTCCTCGACGTCCGGCAGAAGGCTCGCAGCCTGCGCGGCCAGCGACCGTTCGACCGCCGACCGGCGTCGGGTCGCTCGCTGCAGGTTGCGCGTCTCGTTGGCGACGATCCGTAGCAGCCAGGGCCGAAACGCCGCCTCTGCCCGGAAGCCGCCGAGCGCCCGGTACGCCTTCACGAAGGCCTCCTGCACGACGTCCTCCGCGTCGGCACCCGCACCGAGCAACATCGCCGTCCGCACCGCCACCGGGGCATGCCGACGCACCAGGTCCGTGTAGGCGTCGCGGTCTCCGGCGAGCACACGGGCCAGGGCGGCGCGGTCAGCGGCATGACCATCCGGGTCGGTGCTGATGGCGGCTCCGATCATGTCCTGCTGCACTGTCTACACCGCCGGCCCGCCCCCGGTTCCGGGAACCGCCCGGCCCACCCGAAGTTCGTGCACCCCGCGCCTTGCAAGGCTCGGGCTGTACGTGGAACGGACGGTTACGCCTCGTCCACGGCCGGGAGCCCCCACTGGGCTATGTGCACAGGGCTCGACAGCACCCACTGACCGTGCGAAAGCCGTTACCAGGCGTGGCCCCTGCGCCCGTTCATGTGATGTCCGTCTCCGGTCCGTGGAGCCGACGCAATGACGCCGTAGCGCGTTCATCCTTCGTTCACCTCCGACGACGACTCGCGTCACTTTCGCTGCCTACTTTCTGAGTTGTCATCAAGGACTTCCATGACCTGGAGAGGTACCGCAGTGATCCGCACTTCTTTGCGCCGGCTGGCCGCACCGTCGGCAGTCGCGCTCTCCCTGGCGTTCGCCCTCGCCGCGTGTGGCGGCGAGTCCGGAGCCTCGACCGAGGGCCTGTCCGGAGACGTCAAGATCGATGGCTCATCCACGGTGTTCCCGCTGAGCAACGCGGCGACCGAGTTCTTCAAGGAGGACGGCGCCCCGGACGTCAACGTCACCGTCGGCCAGTCCGGCACAGGCGGCGGCTTCGAGGCCTTCTGCACCGGCAAGACCGACATCTCCGACGCGTCGCGACCGATCAAGGACGACGAGGAGGCCCCGGTCTGCGCCGAGAACAAGGTCGAGTACACCGAGCTCCAGGTGGCGACCGACGCGCTGACCGTCGTCGTACACCCTGACACCCCGATCGACTGCATCACGACCGAGCAGCTGAAAAAGATCTGGGAGCCCGGAGCACAGGGCAAGGTGACCAACTGGAACCAGGTCGACCCGTCGTTCCCCGACGCCGAGCTGGCGTTGTTCGGGCCCGGCACCGACTCGGGCACGTTCGACTACTTCACCGACGAGATCAACGGTGAGGAGGGAGCGTCGCGCAGCGACTATGAGGCCTCCGAGGAGGACAACGTGATCGTCGAGGGCGTCGCGAACACCCCCGGAGGGCTGGGCTACTTCGGCTACACGTACTTCGAGGAGAACGCCGACCAGCTGAAGGCCCTCGAGGTCGACAGCGGCGACGGCTGCGTAGCCCCGTCGGTCGAGACCGCTCAGGACGGTTCGTACACGCCGCTGGCCCGCCCGCTGTTCATTTACGTGAGCAACACGGCGTACGGCGACAAGGAGCAGGTCGCCGGCTTCGTCGACTACTACGTCGAGAACCTCACCGAGATCGCCGAGGAGGCGAAGTTCATCGCGCTGAACGACGAGCAGCTCGCGGAGACGAACAGCCAGCTCGACTCGCTCGGCGGCTGACCACGCCAACGCACCGAGGAAGAGCCTGCGAATGAGCTCAGTCGCAACGGATGGGGGCTCGCCGACCACGGCGAGCCCCCCGCCGCGCACCCGGATGGACCTGACCCACAAGGTCCGCCCGGGCGAGGCCGTGATCAAGGGCTTGCTCCGGCTGGCCGCAGCGGCGTCGGTGCTCACGACGGTCGGCATCGTCGTCTCGCTGATCCGCCCGGCGGTGGACTTCTTCCGCGCGGTCCCGGTCACCGAGTTCCTCACTGGGACGAGCTGGTCCCCCAACCTCGCACCGCAGTCGTTCGGCGTCCTGCCCCTCGTCGGTGGCACGCTGGTGACGACCGTGATCGGCCTGCTGATCGCGGTGCCCCTCGGCCTCGGCACCGCGATGTACCTTTCCGAGTACGCCCGGCCCGCGACCCGCCGCCGGCTCAAGCCGATCCTCGAGCTGCTGGCCGGTGTCCCGTCGGTGGTCTACGGGTTCTTCGCGCTGTCGTTCATCACGCCGACCGTGCTGAAGAGCTGGTTCGGCCTCGAGGTCGGCTTCACCAACGCGCTCGCCGCCGGCGTCGTTCTCGGCATCATGATCATCCCGACCGTCGCCTCGCTGTCCGAGGACGCGATGAGTGCGGTGCCGCACGCGCTGCGACAGGGTTCCTTCGCGATGGGCGCCAACCGGATGCAGACGACGCTGCGGGTCGTGTTCCCGGCCGCCATCTCGGGCATCGCCGCCGCCGTCGTCCTCGGCCTCTCCCGGGCCGTCGGCGAGACGATGATCGTCGCGCTGGCAGCCGGCAGCCAGCCCAACCTGAGCATCGACCCGCGCGAGGGCATGCAGACCATGACCGGCTTCATGGCGACCACCGCCGGTGGCGAGAACCCGGTCGGCTCGGTGTCGTACAACACGCTGTTCGCGGTCGGACTGCTGCTGTTCTGCATCACGCTCGTCGTCAACCTGCTCAGCATCGCGCTGGTGCGCCGGCTCAGGGAGGAGTACTGATGGCCTCGATCGGCACCCTCGCCCGGTCCGGCGTCCGTACGGGCGGGCGCAGCCACGAGTCGAACCCCGCCTCGCTGGTGTTCCTCTGCCTGTTGTGGTTCTCGCTGGCGTTCGGGCTGCTGGTGCTGCTGGCGCTGGTCGTCGACACGTTCGTCGAAGGCGTCGGGCGGCTCGACGGCGACCTGTTCACGCGTTACAACTCGACGGTCCGCGAGGAGACCACCGGTGCCCGCGCCGCCATCTTGGGCACCGCGTGGCTGATGGCGACGACCGCCGTGCTCGCCATCCCGATGGGGATCGCCGCGGCGCTGTACTTCGAGGAGTTCGCCGACAAGCGGCGCTGGTACAACCGGCTGCTCGAGGTCAACCTGCAGAACCTCGCCGCCGTGCCGTCGGTCATCTACGGCCTGCTCGCCGTCGCGATCATGGCGCTGCTCGGCTTCAGCAACGAAGGCATCGTGCTCGGCGGCGCGATCGCGCTGGCGCTGCTGATCCTGCCGGTCATCATCATCACAACCCGCGAGGCCGTCCGCGCCGTACCCCGGGAGATCCGGGACGGCTCGCTGGCGCTCGGCGCGACCCAGTGGCAGACCACCTGGAAGCAGACGCTGCCGTCGGCCGTACCCGGCATCGCCACCGGCACGATCATCGCGCTGTCCCGCGCGATCGGCGAGGCGGCCCCACTGCTGATGCTGGGCGTGCCACTGGGCATCCTGCAGGACCCGAACGGCGTCCTGTCGACGTTCACCGCCTTGCCGCTGCAGATCTTCCAGTGGACGTCGCAGTCCCAGGACGCATACAAGGTCGCCGCCGCCGCCGCGATCATCGTGCTGCTCGCGATGGTGCTGCTGCTTAACGGCTTGGCGATCATCATCCGCAACAAGTTCCAGCGACGCTGGTGAGGGAACCCATGACCACTGCATCGACGACCACGACCCGCGCGGTCGCCAACCACAGTGCGCCGCACTCGCTGATCGAGGCGCACGACAAGGCCGAGCGCGAGGTCCCGGACCTGCCGGAGCCGGTCATGGAGGCACTCGGCCTCAACGTGTTCTACGGCGACTTCCACGCCGTACACGACGTCAACCTCACCTTCGGCCGGCACGAGATCACGGCGTTGATCGGCCCGTCCGGCTGTGGCAAGAGCACCGTGCTGCGCTGCCTCAACCGGATGAACGACCTCGTCGCGGACGCCCGGGTCGAGGGCGAGGTGACCTACCACGGTCTGAACATGTACGCGAAGGATGTGGACCCGATCGAGGTTCGCCGCCGCATCGGGATGGTGTTCCAGAAGCCGAACCCGTTCCCCAAGTCGATCTACGACAACATCGCGTACGGCCCCCG
>WHTB01000064.1 GCA_009379735.1 Propionibacteriales bacterium | reverse complement strand
TGCAGTGCGCCGACCGGCTGACGGTCGTAGCGGAACTCACCGTCGTAGTCGTCCTCGACCACCAGCCCGTCGGTGCGGACGGCCCAGTCGGCCAGCGCTGCTCGACGCTCCGCGTGCAGCGTCACACCGGACGGGAACTGGTGCGCCGGTGTGACGACGACGGCCGGTGCCGTGATGCGTTCGACGACGATGCCGTCGGCGTCGACCGGCACACCGGGCGTGGCCAGTCCGCAGGCGGCGGCGATCGCCCGGTGGCGGTGGAAGGAGGGGTTCTCGAAGGCGAGCCGGTCGATCCCGGCGTCGGCGAGCACCCTGGCGAGCACGGACAGCGCCTGGCTGTATCCGGCGCACACGACGACCTGCTCCGGCGAGGTGACCACGCCACGGACGCGGCCGAGGTACGACGCGAGCGCGCGGCGCAGCTCGGGACGGCCGCGGGCGTCGCCGTACCCGAACGCCTCGTGGGGAGCCTCGGCCAGCACCCGTCGGGTCGAGGTCAGCCAGGCCGCACGTGGGAACGCCGCGACGTCGGGCTGACCCGGCTCCAGGCTCCAGCGGTGCGGCGGTCCACCCTCGGCGCGGTCGGCAGTGTGCGGTGACCAGGTCGGCAGCGCGGCGACTCGCGTGCCCGAGCCATGTCGGGCGGTCAGGTAGCCCTCGGCGACGAGCTGCTCGTACGCCTGCGTGACAGTGCCGCGGGCGACGCCGAGGTCGGCCGAGAGTGCCCGTGACGAGGGCAGCCGGGCGTCGGGCGCGAGCCGTCCAGTGCGTACGGCCGACCGCAGCGCCGCCTCCAGCCCGGCGCGACGACCGTGCTCGGGGCCGGCCGGATCCGGCTCGAGATGCAGGTCGAGCCCACGCAAAGTGGTCCAGTCGACTGATGTCTGAGTGGACTCATCCGTTGGACCATTTGGCACCTAGACTTTGTATCATGACGATCACCTCTCAGCGGCCGACCACGCCAACCACCGCCCAGCCGCGGATGGTCCTGAAGAAGCTCGCCCGACCCAGCTACCGGGCGATGAACGCCCTCGACGCAGCCGTCGCCGACTCCGGTCTCGAGCGCCCGCTCGCCGAGCTCGTCCGGATCCGGGCGTCGCAGCTCAACGGCTGCGTGTACTGCCTCGATGCGCACACCACCGACGCCCGGGCCCTGGGCGAGACCGAGCAGCGGATCTACGGGCTGTCGGCCTGGCGCGAGGCGCCCTACTACACCGACCGCGAGCGGGCCGCTCTGACGCTGACCGAGGCAGTGACGCTGATCCATGAGGGGCACGTGCCGGACCAGGCTTACGACGTCGCGGCCGCCGAGTTCGACCAGGAGGAGCTGGCCAGCCTGATCTGGACCATCACCGTCATCAACGCGTGGAACCGGGTCGCAATCAGCACCCGGATGGAGCCCGGCACCTGACCCCTGCCCTCTCCTTCGCGCCGAGGTTGCACATCATGTGCAACCTCGGCGCGAGGATTTGGGACATACGTGCAACCTCGGCGCGAGGAAACGGGACGTGGTTCGCCGGGTCTCAGCTGGGTGGGGTGTCGTCGACCGGGACGCTCAGGCGACGTACGAACCAGTCACTGCGCGCATTCAGCACCGGAGCCACCCGGCAGCTGGTAGCCAGGACGCTGCACGCCGTGGCGCCGGCCTGCACGAGCCCCAGCTCGAGCGACGCGACCTCCGGCAGATCATTCTTGAGCCGGGCCACCCGCTCCAGCAGGTCCTCGACCCGAGCCACGTCGACCCGCTCGCTCCCCCGGTAACCGAACAGCAGCGGCGCGGCCTTGATCTCACGCACCATGGTCGCTGCGTCGACGTCGGTGATCGGCGGGATGCGGTAGGCCCGGTCACCGAGCAGGTCCGCCGGCGTCCCGGCGACGCCGAACGACATCAGCGGCCCGAACAGCGGGTCCTCGTCGCTGGTGATGGTCAGCGGGATGCCGGGGGGCGCCATCCGCTGCACCACGAACGCTGCTCGGTCCGGCTCGTCGATCAGGTCGTTGAGCACCCGCCAGGCGTCGGCCATCTCCTCGGCCGTGTCGATGTTGCGCCAGACGTGCGACAGGTCGGGGCGCTGCACCAGGTGGGGTGCGGTCGCCTTGAGTACGACGTCCCAGCCGAACTGCTGACCCGCGGCCTGCGCCTCAGCCAGCGAGCTCACCGCTACCCGCGGCCAGACGTGGACGCCATACGTCCGCAGCAGCTCGGCCACCTGGTCGTCGCTGAGCTGAATGCCTTCCGGGTCGGCCCGCAGCCAGCCCTCGACGAGCCGACGAGCCGCCTTGCCGTCGAGCTCGTCGTACGCCGCGACCTCCCCCTCGGGGCGCTGCAGCCAGGAGGCGTACTCGACCACCCGCGCGAGCGAGCGCAGCGCGGCCTCGGGTGCGGGGTACGACGGCACGGAGCCGCGGCCGGCGGCGCCCTCGACGTCGGGCACCCGCAGCAGCTCCGGGACACCCTCGGTGGCGAGGAACGTCGAGATCAGTGGCTTGTCCGACTGCTCGCCGACCGCGGCGAGGACGTCGGCGACCTGCTCGCCGGTGGTGTTGAGCGGCGGGATGAAGACCGCCACGACCGCGTCGACCTCGGGGTCGTCGACGGCGTCGTCGAGGGCACGCTCGAAGTCCTCCGCGGTCGCCTCGGCGCCGAGCGCCACCGGCTCCTTGACCACCAGGCCGGCGGCGGCCGCCGCGTCGATCGCCAGCAGGCCGAGGGCGTCGGAGTTGCCGACGACCGCGACACGTGGGCCGCGGGGCAGTGGCTGGTGCGCCAGCAGCTGGGCGACGTCGAACATCTCGGCCAGCGTGTCGACCTGGATCACCCCGGCCTGCCGGAACATCGCGTCCACCGCCGCCTGCGGTGCCACCGTCGCCCGGACCGCGTGCCCGACCGGCACACCCTGCGTCGTACGCCCGGACTTGACCGCGACGATCGGCTTGCGGCGGGCCACCCGGCGGGCGATCCGGCTGAACTTGCGCGGGTTGCCGATCGACTCGAGGTACAGCAAGACGACCTCGGTGTCCTCGTCCTCCTCCCAGAACTGCAGCAAGTCGTTGCCGGAGACGTCGGCGCGGTTGCCGGCGCTCACGAAGGACGAGATGCCGAGACCACGCCGGTCGACCGACTCCAAGATGGCGACGCCGAGCGCGCCGGACTGGCAGAAGAAGCCCACCCGGCCACGCGGCGGCATCAGCGGTGAGATCGACGCATTCAGCGACTGGCTGCTGGCGGTGTTGATCACGCCGAGCGCGTTGGGGCCGACCAGCCGCAGGCCGTACGAGCGGGCCAGCCCGACCAGCCGGCGCTGCCGGTGCCGGCCGGCCTCCCCGGTCTCGGCGAACCCGCTGGAGATGACCACCAGGCCGTGCACGCCCTTGGCCGCGCAGTCGAGCACGATGTCCTCGACGGCATCGGCGGGCACGGCCACCACGGCCAGGTCGACCTGGTCCGGGATGTCGTTGACATTGGTGTACGCCGGCAGGCCGGAGACCGGCTCGGCCGCTGGGTTGACCGCGAAGACGCGGCCGGTGTAGCCGCCGAGCACCAGGTTGCGGACGAGCGTCAGACCGATCGTGTCCTGGCGTCGGCTGGCCCCGATCACTGCCACGCTGCGGGCGTTGAAGAACCGCTCGATCGACTTCGCCTCGGCGCGATGCTCGCGAGCCTGCATGACGCCGACGGAGGTGTCGGTGGCGTCGATCGGGAACACCAGCCGCAGCACGCCGTCCTCGATGCCGCTGTCGACGTGGTACCCGGCGTCACGGAAGACCTGCACCATCCGGCCGTTGTCGGGCAGCACGTCGGCGACGAACTTCTTCAGACCGTTCTCCCGGCCGGCCTGGGACAGGTGCTCGAGCAGCAGCTGGCCGAGTCCGCGCCCCTGGTGCGCGTCCTCGACCAGGAAGGCGACCTCGGCCTCGTCGGACTCGATGGTGTCGTAACGGCCGACGGCAATGATGGCCTCGCCGACCGTGACGACGAACGCCACCCGGTCGTGGTGGTCGACATGGGTGAAACGGTCCAGGTCGCGGTCGGAAAGAGTCGGGTACGGCGCGAAGAAGCGCAGATACTTCGACTCCGGCGACACCCGGGCGTAGAACGCGACCATGGCGTCGGCGTCGGACGGCCGGATCGGGCGGAGGTGCGCGGCCCGCCCGTCGAGCAGGACGACGTCAGCCTCCCAGTGCGCCGGGTACCGCTCGCCAGTGTCGACGGCAGGGTCGGCGGCAGGGTTGGCTGCAGAGTCGGCCGCGGGCTTGGCAGCACCGTCGTCGAGCGTCACGCCGCGAATCTACCGTGCGGCGTCCGGCTGCCTAGACTGCCCGAATGACGCAGACCGGGACCCCGCGCGAGGAGTCGTCCGGCACGCGAGCGTTTCGGGACGGCCGTGACTTCCTGCTCGCGCATCGCGAGGACTACGAGACGACGCGCACCGCCTTTCGCTGGCCGGAGCTGGACGACTTCAACTGGGCCACGGACTGGTTCGACCGGCTCGGCACCGAGCAGCCGAACGCCACCGCGCTGTGGGTCGTCGAGGAGGATGGCAGTGAGCGCACGCTGACCTTCGCCGAGCTGGCCGACCGGTCGCGGCAGGCCGCGGGCTGGCTCGCCGAGCAGGGGCTGCAGCGCGGCGACCGGGTGCTGCTCGTACTCGGCAACTGTGTGCCGTTGTGGGAGCTGATGTTGGCCTGCATCCGGCTCGGCGTCGTGATAATCCCGGCCACGACCCTGCTGTCACCCGCCGACGTCGTCGACCGGGTCACCCGCGGGCGCGCCAAGGCAGTCGTCGCGCACTCCGCCGACGTCGCGAAGTTCGGCTCCGTCGGCGACGACTGCCTGCGCGTCAGCGTCGGCGAGCCGGTGGACGGGTGGCTCGACTACGCCGGCAGTGACGGGTGGGCGGGTACGTACGCCGGTGACGCGCGGACGAAGGCGGACGACCCGCTGCTGCTGTACTTCACCTCGGGGACGACCGCGCAGCCCAAGCTGGTGGAGCACACGCACGCGTCGTACCCCGTCGGTCACCTCTCGACGATGTACTGGATCGGGCTGCAGCCCGGTGACGTGCACCTCAACATCTCCTCGCCGGGCTGGGCCAAGCACGCGTGGTCCTGCCTCTTCGCGCCGTGGAACGCCGGCGCGACGATCCTGATCTTCAACTACGCCCGGTTCGACGCCGCCGCGTTGCTCGACGTGATGCGGCGCTGCGGGGTGACGACGTTCTGCGCGCCGCCGACGGTCTGGCGGATGCTGGTGCAGCAAGACCTCGGCCGGCACCAGCTGGAGCTGCGCGAGTGCGTCGGCGCCGGCGAGCCGCTCAACCCCGAGGTGATCGAGCAGGTGCAGCGCGCGTGGGGGCTGACCATCCGGGACGGCTTCGGCCAGACGGAGACCACGGCGCAGGTCGGCAACTCCCCCGGTCAGCCGGTCAAGCTCGGCTCGATGGGACGTCCGCTGCCCGGATACGTCGTGACGCTGGTCGACCCGGTCAGCGGCGACGTCGTCACCGAGCCGGGTGCCGAGGGCGAGCTCTGCCTCGAGCTGGCCCGCCGGCCGCTCGGCCTGATGACCGGCTACCACGGCGACCATCAGCGCACCGGCGACGCGATGCGCGGCGGTTTCTACCACACCGGCGACGTTGCCACCGTCGACGAGGACGGCTACGTCACCTATGTCGGCCGGGCCGACGACGTGTTCAAGGCCAGCGACTATCGGATCAGCCCGTTCGACCTGGAGAGCGTGCTGATCGAGCACGAGGCCGTCGCCGAGGCCGCCGTCGTGCCGTCGCCCGACCCGGTGCGGCTCGCCGTGCCGAAGGCGTTCGTCGTGCTGGTCGAGGGACAGCAGCCCAGCGCCGACCTGGCCCAGCAGATCCTGACCTACGCCCGCGAGCACCTCGCGCCGTACAAGCGGATCCGCCGGCTCGAGTTCGTCCCCGCCGAGGCCGGCCTCCCGAAGACCATCTCCGGCAAGATCCGCCGGGTCGAGCTGCGGGCGGCCGAGCAGGAGCGGGCCGAGTCCGACGGGGCGCACGCGCTGGCGAGCGGCGAGGAGTACGCCGAACAGTCCTGACCGAGCCTGACAGGTCGGTCAGAGGTGCATGATCGCGTCGACCAGGATCGCGAGGCCCTCCTCCGCCTCCTCGTCGGTCAGCGTCATCGGCGGCGCCAACCGGATCACGTTGCCGAAGAGCCCACCCTTGCCGACCAGCAGCCCGCCGGCCCGGGTCTGCTCCAGCACGGTCGCCGCGGCCGCCGGCGACGGCTTGGTGCCCCCTGGCTCGACCAGTTCGATGCCGATCATCAGGCCCTTGCCACGGACGTCGCCCACTGCCGCGCAGCGGTCCGGCAGCTCGGCCAGCCCGGTGAGCAGCCGCTGGCCCTGCTTGGCCGCGTTGCCCTGCAGGTCGTGGTCGAGCACGTAGTCCAGGGCGGCGCTGGCGCCGGCCGTCGATATCGGGTTGCCGCCGAACGTCGAGATCGAGTTGGCGTCGATGCTGTCCATCAGGTCGGGCCGCGCCACGACGCCGCCGATCGCCAGCCCGTTGCCCAGCCCCTTGGCGAACGTCATCGCGTCCGGTGTCACGCCATGCGCCTCGATGCCCCAGAAGTGCTGGCCGGTTCGACCCCACCCGGTCTGCACCTCGTCCGACACCAGCAAGATGCCGTACTCGTCGAGCACTTCCTTGAACGCGCCGAACAGGCCGTCCGGAGGCGTCGCGAACCCGCCGACTCCCTGGATCGGCTCCACGATCATGCAGGCGACGTCACCCGCGGTGGTGGTCTCGATGACGTCGCGCAGGTCGTCGGTGCAGGCGGCGATGTAGTCGCGGTCCGACAGCGACCGGAACGGGCTGCGATAGACGTACCCACCGTGCACGTAGCTGACGTTGACCGGGCTGAGGCTCGACGCGGACCAGCCCCGGTTGCCGGTGACGCCCATCGTGGCGAAGGCCCGGCCGTGGTACGAGTTGCGCAGTGCCAGCACCTGGTTGGAACGCCGCGCCGTCGTCGTCAGCAGCAGCGCGGCCTCGTTCGCCTCCGTGCCGCTGGTGGTGAAGAACACCTTGGCGTCGGGGATCCCGGACAGCCGCGCGATCCGCTCCGCGAGCGCCACCTGCTGGCGGATCAGGTACAGCGTCGACGTGTGCAGCACCCCGGTGTCGACCTGGCGGCGTACGGCGTCGGAGATCTCGGCGATGTCGTAGCCCACCGCGTTGGTGAGGATGCCGGCGAAGAAGTCGAGGTAGACCCGCCCGTCGGCGTCGGTCACCCGGCGGCCCTCGGCACGCACGATCTCGAGCGGTTCGTCGTAGTACAACGCCAGCCAGGACGGCATCACGGCACGATGGCGGGACAGTAGCTCATTCATCCGGCCAGTCTGCCGTCCGGGCCGCGACCGGTGCACCTGCACCCCGCCGAGCACCCCGCCGAGCACCCCGCCGAGTACGCTGCGTAGTCGTACCTGGTTACCGAAAAGTGACCATTGCCCCCCTTGTCGGATCGGCCGAGACTTTCGGCAGTATCCGTGTCTGAGAGGGGACCACCCATGGCTCGTATCGGCCGCACCCGTGCCGCTTTCCGTGTCGCGGCAGTGCTCACCAGCACTGTCGCCGTCGGCATCATCGGCACCATCAACCCAGCGTCCGCAGATGACGACCCACCGTGGAAGGTCATCGCCACCGGTCTGGACAACCCGCGCCAGCTCACCTTCGGTGACGACGATGACGACGAGCTGTACGTCGTCGAGGCCGGCGAGGGTGGGGCCGGACCCTGCGTCACCGGTCCCGAGGGCGACGAGGTCTGCTTCGGCATGTCCGGCGCGGTCACCAAGGTCGACCTCGACCACAAGTACAAGGCGAAGCGGGTGCTGAAAGGCCTTCCGTCCGTCGCCGGAGAGGGCGGGGCCAACGCCCTCGGCCCGTCCGACATCGCCTTCGACGACTCCAAGTTCGCACTCACCATCGGCCTCGGCGCCGACCCGGCGGCCCGCCCGTCGGTGGGTCCCGGCGGACGAGCTCTCGGCACCCTCGTCGGCGGCAAGATCTACAAGAACAAGTGGTCCAAGATCACCGACCTGGCCGCCTTCGAGGCAGCTAAGGACCCGGACAAGGCCGGGCCTGACAGCAACCCGGTCTCCGTCATCTACGCCGAGGACGACGACGACGGCTACGTGGCCGTCGACGCCGGTGGCAACACCCTGCTCAGCGTCTCGAAGAAGGGCAAGGTCAAGACGCTCGCGGTGTTCCCGGACGTGATGGTCGACGCCCCGCCGTTCCTCGGGCTGCCGCCGGGCACCAAGATCCCGATGCAGGCGGTGCCGACGTCGGTGGTCGAGGGGCGAGACGGCGCCTACTACGTCTCCCAGCTCACCGGGTTCCCGTTCCCGGAGGGCGAGGCGAAGATCTGGCGGGTCAAGCCCGGCAATAAGCCGAAGGTGTACGCCGAGGGCCTGACCAACGTGACCGACCTCGCGGTCGGGCCGAAGGGCAAGCTGTACGCGGTGGAGCTTGCCGAGCACGGGCTGCTGAGCGGGTCGCCCGGCCGCGTCGCCAAGATCGACGCGTGGGACGACGACCACAAGACGGTGGTCGGCGGTCTCGTCGCGCCGTACGGCATCGCGATCGACGGCAAGACGGCCTACGTCACGACCGGCAGCGTCGCGGCCAACGAGGGTCAGGTGATCAAGTTCCGCCTGTGATCCCGCACTGACGGAGCTGCGTGGACGCACCTCACCCCTCGGACCGGCGGTCGCCGCCGGTCCGAGGGGTGAGTGCTGTCAGGTCGCGCCCCGCGTCACTTCACCGGGTCACCTCACGGGGTCACTTCACGGCGACGTGCCCACGGAAGCTGGCCTCACCCAACTTCGTCGTGGCCTCGCCGGTGCCGTTGATCGCCGACTTCGTCTGTGCGAACAGCAAGGTCGTGTGCGCGATCGCGTCGGTCATCTGGTCGAGGCCGGTGTCGCTGTTGTTGGCGAACGTGTCACAGGCTTGGTGGTAGCACGGGTCGTACGCCAGCCCTGCGGTCCCGCCGTACGTCGCCGCCTGTTCAGCCGTCTTGACGCCCTCGGCGCCGGTGAACAGACCGCCGGCCGGGACGCCCGCGTTGATGAACGCGTCGTAGTCGGACCGGCCGTCGAACTGTGTCGGCTCGCTCGCCAGTTCCTGGGAGGCGAAGTAGTCGACGAAGGTCTGCTCGATGTGCCCGCTGCCGTTGGGGCCTGAGACACCGAACGCCGAGCCGTCGCCGTCGTACACGAAGCGGACGAAGTTCGGCGAGCCCACCATGTCGAAGTTGAGGTAGGCACGGATGTTCTTCAGGTCCCGCGCCGCCAGCTGGTCGACGTAGTGCTGCGACCCGATCAGGCCCGACTCCTCAGCCCCCCAGAAGGTGAACCGGACGGCGTTGCGGGTGCCGCCGAGCTCGGCGAGCTCCTCTGCCGTCTCGAGGATCGCGGCGGAGCCGGAGCCGTTGTCGTTGATACCCGGACCCTCGAGCACCGAGTCGAGGTGGGCGCCGACGACCAGGGTGCGGTCCGTGCGTCCTGACGTTGAGTCGGCGATGACGTTTGTGGTCGTCGCCGGCCGCACCTCGACGTCGGTCGCCAGCCGGACGGTCAGACTGCTCGCGGCCAGCCCGGCGATCTCGTTGCCGACCTCGAACGTGGTGCCGACCACCGGGATACCCGCCTGGGGCGGGCTGAGGGTGCCGCTGAGCAGGTCGGTACGACCCTCCTGGCCCTCGTTGAAGATGATCGCGCCGACGGCGCCAGCGGCTGCAGCGAAGTCGGCCTTCTCCCGGAAGGTGCAGGTACCACGCTGCATCAGCGCGATGTTGCCCGCCGTGAAGCCGGCGAAGTCGGCCGCCTCACACCCACTGGTGGAGCTCGGCGCGGCGGTCGGCGGGAGCGTCAGGTCGACGGCCTGGACAGCCGCGGTGACGTCGCCCTCGCCAGAGTACTCCATCACGATGAAGTCCTCGTCGTCGACGTACGGCGCTTGGTCCGGGGACGTGGGGTCGAGCACGCTCGGCGCGTTCACCACGAACAGCTCGTAGTCGAACTCCTGCTGCGAGACCTGGTAGCCGGCATCGATGAGCGTGTCGGTGACGTAGTCGACGGACGCGTCATATCCTGGCGTGCTACTGGCCCGGGTGCCGCCGTTGGCATCGGCGATCGCCTGGAGCGCCGCCTGGTGGTCTCTCACACCCTCGACGGTCACCGCGTCACGGAACTGCGTCGTGTCCGTCGGTGCGTCTGCCAGGGCTGGTACGGCGAGCGCCGCGGCCATCGTGCCCGCTGCGCCGAACGCGATCAATCTGGTGGGTTTGCGCACAGGTCCCTCTCCTCCATTGTGATGGCTCCCGAGGGCCGCTACGACCGATGGCCATGTCCTATCCCGTCCCGCCCGATCGCGCAAGAGCCGGTGACCCGCTGCGACGAAGACTGATCTGTCCGGAAACTTTGTTGCCGAACGCGGTGTGTGAGCGAAAGACTCGCGACGTTACCCACCGTGTCCCGAGGGAGTGCCTGCCATGCCCGCAAGGTCTCGTCGTTTCCTGGTTGTGCTCGCCGGAGTCGCGCTGCTGGCCACCGCCGGCGGGCTGACGTCCACCGCGTCGGCCGAGGACGGCGAACCGTGGGAAGTGGTCGCCGACGGGCTGGACAACCCGCGCCAGCTCAGCTTCGCCCACCACGGCGCGCTCTACGTCACCGAAGCCGGCACCGGTGGCGACGTCTGCACACCCGGCCCGATGGGTCAGCCGGCCTGCTTCGGCACCACGGGGGCGGTGACCCAGCTGAAGCACGACCAGCAGCGACGGGTGCTGACCGGGCTCCCCTCGCTGGGCATCTTCGGCGGCACCGAGATCCTCGGTCCCTCCGACATCGCCTTCAACGGCACGGGCAACCGGTTCGCACTGCTGATCGGCCTGGGCGCCGACCCAGCCGTTCGTGCCGAGCTGCCCGAGGCGGCCGGCAACCTTGCCTCGCTGTTCACGGGCAAGGTCAAGGACGATGGCGCTCGCTGGGAGAAGCTCGCCGACATCGGGGACTTCGAGCTTGCGGAGAACCCCGACGGCGGTCTCCCCGACAGCAACCCGGTCGGGCTGATCCGCGAGGTGGCGACTACGTCGTCGCCGACGCCGGTGGGAACGCACTGCTGGAGGTCGAGGACGACGACGACATCGAGACGCTCGCGGTCTTCCCCGACCAGACCTCCGGCGGGGCGACCTTCCAGGCGGTCCCGACGTCGGTCGCCAAGGGACCGGACGGCGCCTACTACGTCAGCCAGCTCACCGGGTTCCCGTTCATACCGGGCGCGGCGAACATCTGGCGGGTCGAGGAGGGCGAGGCACCCGAGATCTACGCCGAGGGACTCACCCACGTCACCGACCTGGCCTTCAACGACGGCGACCTCTACGCCGTGCAGATCTCCGACACCGGCCTCCAGACCGGGCTGGACGGGTCCGTGGTCAAGGTGAACCCCGACGGTGGCCACGAGACGGTCATCGACGGGCTCTTCGCGCCGTACGGCATCGCGTTCCGCAAGGACCACGCCTACGTCACGACCTGCGCCGTCTGCACCGACACCGGGCAGGTGGTCAAGGCCAACCTCGACGACTGACCGCTCGCTGACGTCGGCTCGCCCACCATGGTGGTGGGCGAGTCTGCGTTGCGGGCGGTTGCGCGCCAGGGACAATAGGGCCGACCCCCGACCCAGGAGACCGCACACCGATGGCCCGCCGTACCAAGCCAGCGCCACCCGACGACGACTTCGAAGAGCACATCCTCGACATCGACGTGAGCGAGGAGATGCGCTCCAGCTTCTTGGAGTACGCCTACTCCGTCATCTACTCCCGGGCCCTGCCCGATGCCCGTGACGGCCTCAAGCCGGTGCAGCGCCGCATCCTGCACACGATGGCCGAGATGAACCTCCGGCCCGACCGCGGTCACGTCAAGAGCGCCCGTGTCGTCGGCGAGGTGATGGGCCGCCTGCACCCGCACGGTGACGGCGCGATCTACGACGCGCTGGTCCGGCTGGTCCAGCCCTGGTCGATGCGGGTGCCGCTGATCGACGGGCACGGCAACTTCGGGTCGCCGGACGAGGGCCCCGCGGCGATGCGCTACACCGAGTGCCGGATGGCCGAGCCGGCGATCCCGATGACCGCGTCGATCGACGAGGACACCGTCGACTTCAAGCCCAACTACGACAGCCGCGAGACCGAGCCGGTGGTGCTCCCGGCCGCGTTCCCCAACCTGGTCGTCAACGGCGCGTCCGGCATCGCGGTCGGCATGGCGACCAACATCGCCCCCCACAACCTGGTCGAGGTCGTGCAGGCACTACGGCACCTGATCACGCACCCGAAAGCCGGACTCGACGACCTGATGCGGTTCATCCCCGGACCCGACCTGCCGACCGGCGGCAAGATCGTCGGCCTCGACGGGGTGCGGGACGCGTACGAGACCGGGCGCGGGTCGTTCAAGATGCGGGCCAGCGCGCGGGTCGAGAGCGTCACGCCGCGGCGCAAGGGCATCGTGGTCACCGAGCTGCCGTACCAGGTGGGCCCGGAGAAGGTGATCGAGCGGATCAAGTCGCTGGTGCAGTCCAAGAAGCTGCAGGGCATCTCCGACCTGAAGGACCTGACGGACCTGAAGAACGGCCTGCGCCTGGTCATCGAAGTCAAGAACGGCTTCCACCCCGAGGCGCTGCTCGAGCAGCTCTACAAGATGACGCCGATGGAGGACTCCTTCGGCATCAACGCGGTCGCCCTGGTCGACGGCCAGCCGCGCACGCTGGGGCTGAAGGAGCTGCTCGAGGTGTTCCTCGAGCACCGGTTCGAGGTCGTACGCCGGCGCTCGGCGTTCCGCCGGGCCAAGGCCAGCGAGCGCCTGCACCTGGTCGACGGGCTGCTGGTCGCGATCCTCGACATCGACGAGGTCATCCAGCTGATCCGCGGCAGCGACAACGCCGCCGCCGCCAAGGAGCGGCTGATCCAGGTGTTCGACCTGAGCGACCTGCAGGCGACCTTCATCCTCGACATGCCGCTGCGCCGGTTGACCAGGTTCTCCCGGCTGGAGCTGGAGACCGAGGCCGACGAGCTGCGCCGCACCATCGAGGAGCTCACCGCGATCCTCGAGGACGAGTCGCTGCTCCGCAGCACCGTCTCCGACGAGCTGGCCGAGGTGGCCAAGGCCCACGGCACGCCGCGGCGCACCGTACTCCTGGAGTCGGCCGGTGCGCCGGTCTCCGCGGCGGTCCCGCTCGAGGTCGCCGACGACCCGTGTTTCGTGCTGCTGTCGTCGGCCGGTCTGTTGGCGCGTACGACGTCGACCGAGCCGTTCGGCACGGGTGGCAACCGGGCCAAGCACGACGTGATCCTGAGCGCCGTCGCGGCCACCGCGCGTGGCCAGGTCGGTGTCGTCACCAACCGCGGCCGGCTGGTCAAGCTCGGCGTACTCGACCTGCCCACCCTGCCTGCGACCGCCAACGCACCGCACCTCCAGGGTGGCGCGCCGGTCAGTGAGTTCCTGTCCCTCGATCCGGGTGAGCGGGCCCTGACGTTGAGCACGCTCGATGCGGACTCGGCCGGTCTCGCGCTCGGCACTCGCCAGGGCGTGGTCAAGCGGGTGACCCCAGATCACCTTGCCAACAAGGACTTCTGGGACGTCATCCGGCTCGACGAGGAGGACGAGGTGGTCGGGGCGGTCGAGCTGCAGTCAGGTGAGGAGGAGCTGGTCTTCTTGTCGTCCGACGCCCAGCTGCTGCACTTCTCCGCGTCGGGCGTACGACCACAGGGCCGCGGCGGCGGCGGGATCGCCGGCATCCGGCTGAGCGCCGGCGCCGGGGCGATCTTCTTCGGGGCGTTCGGCCCCGTCGGTGAGGCGAGCGTGGTCACCGTCTCCGGCTCCGCGGACTCCCTGCCGGGCACCGAGGCCGGGTCGCTCAAGGTCACGTCGTTCGCCGAGTACCCCGCGAAGGGTCGGGGCACGGGCGGGGTGCGGTGCCACCGGTTCCTGAAGGGCGAGGAGCGGCTGCTGCTCGCCTGGGCGGGGCCGGCGCCGGCGGTCGCGGCGGCCGCGAGTGGTGCCCCGATCGACCTTCCCGCGCCGACCGGCCGGCGCGACGGCTCGGGCCTGCCGGCACCCCAGCCACTCGCCCGGGTGGCCGGACCGGCAGCATTGCTCACACCATCGGTCACCTGAGAGGCCCCCGCCCGTGCGTACAGCTCGCTACCTGGTCGCGCCGGTCGCTGCGATCGCCCTGCTCGCGGGTTGCACCGGCGACGACGACAAGGTGCCGGGGACCGACCCGACCGACCGGCTGGCGGCAGCGAAGGAGACCCTCGACGCCGCGGAGAGCATCGACCTGACGCTCGACACCGAGCAGCTGCCGGACGGCGTCGACGGTGTGCTCAGCGCCGAGGGCACCGGCAGCCACGCGCCCGCCTTCGAGGGCAGCATCGAGGTGAGCGCCTCGGGGTTCGCCGGCAAGGCCGAGGTGGTCGCGGTCGACGGCAAGGTGTGGGCGCAGCTCCCCTTCACGTCCGAGTTCGTCGTCATCGACGCGGCGTCGTACGGCGCCCCCGACCCGGCCGCGCTGATCAGCTCCGACGGCGGGCTCTCGTCTCTGCTCACCTCGGTCACCGAGGCCGAGGAAGCCGGTGAGCGCCGCGACGGCGAGACGGTCCTGACGGAGTTCACCGGCACGGTGGACGGTGCGACGATGAGCGGGCTGTTCCCGACCGCCGACCCGGCCGGCAGCTTCGACGTGACGTTCACGCTCGACGACGGCGACCAGGTCGACACCGCCACCATCGCCGGGCCGTTCTACGAGGGCGCGGACGACGTCACGTACGACGTCACCCTCGACGTGGGCGACGACCCGGTCGAGATCACCGCGCCGCAATGACCGTCCCGTGACCCAGACCGAGGCGCCGTCGACGCCACGCACGACGCTGGCGCTGGCCTGTGTGGCGGTCGGCTTCGCCGCGGCCGACACCTATGTCGTCGTGCTCGCCCTGCCGGACATGATGGCCGGGGTCGGCCTGTCGATCGACGAGCTGCAGCGGGCCGCCCCGATCGTCTCCGGCTTCCTGCTGGGCTACGTCGCGATGCTGCCCCTGATCGGCCGGGTCGCCGACCTGCGCGGACGCCTTCCCGTCCTGGTCTTCTCGTTGGTCGTGTTCGCCCTGGGCTCGCTGGTCACGGCGGCCTCCCTCGACCTGAGCACGATCGTGCTGGGCCGGTTCCTGCAAGGGCTCGGCGGCGGCGGCCTGGTGCCGGCGACGCTGGCGCTGGTGGCCGACATCTGGCCGGCGGACCGCCGCGGCGTGCCGCTCGGTGTCGTCGGCGCGGTCCAGGAGCTGGGCAGCGTCCTCGGCCCGCTGTACGGTGCGCTGGTGCTGGCGGTGTGGCGGTGGCCGGCCATCTTCTGGATCAACCTGGCGGTCGGCCTGGTCCTGGCGGTGGCGATCGCCGTCGCCGGCCGCCGTGACGGGCGGGCCCGGCCCCGCGACGTACCCGGGGCAGTCGCCCTCGGCCTCGCGTTCCTGCTCTTCGGGCTGCTGGTCGGCAAGCCGGACGTGCTGGCGTCGCAGGTGACCTGGGGGCTGGCCTGGGTCCCGATGGTCGGCTCCTCGGTGTGGTGGTCGCCGCTCGGGCTCGCGACGCTGGCGGTGGCCGCCGGCTGGCTGGTTCGCGAGCTGACCGCGGAGCACCCGTTGCTCGACCTGCGCTCGGCGGGCGACCTTTCGCGGTCGACCGACCTGCTCGGCGCGCTGCTGCTCGGCCTCGCGCTGGCGGGCGTCGTCCTGGCGTTCGCCACCGCCGATCCGGAGGTCGCGGTGCTCTCGCCGCTCGGCCCGTGGCTGCTGCTCGGGTCCGCGCTGGCGACGGCCGGGTTCGCCTGGCGGCAGCGCCGCGCCCGGCATCCGCTGGTGCCTCGTCAGGCGCTGCGTGCTCCGGCCGCGTGGGGATCGCTCGCGGTGAGCTTCTTCGTCGGTGCGGCGTTGATCGCGGCCCTGGTCGACGTCCCGATCTTCGCCCGGCTGACGGTCCATCCCGACTCGCAGCTGGGTGCCGCGCTGGTGCTCGTGCGGTTCCTCGCGGCGCTGCCGGTCGGCGCGCTGCTCGGCGGCTACCTGGTCCGCCGGTTCTCGGCGGCTCCGCTGACCGCGGTCGGCATGCTGGCGGCTGCGGCCAGCTTCGCGGCGATGACCCAGTGGCACCGCGAGTCGCTTTCCGGGGCCGGGGCCACCGTGACCCTGGTGCTCGGTGGCCTCGGCTTCGGCGTGGCGATCGCGCCGGTCAACGCCGCCCTGCTGGCCGCGACCTCGTCGGCCGTCCACGGCGTCGCGAGCGCCCTGGTCGTGGTCGCCCGGATGGTCGGCATGCTGGTCGGCATCTCTGGCCTCACCACGATCGGGCTCGCCCGCTTCTACGCCGTGGAGTCCGGCATCCCCAAGCCCGACGTGCTGTGCCCGGACACACCCGGCAACTGCCCGGCCTACACCTCCGCGCTCAAGGACGCCGGCCTCGCCCAGCTGCACGCGGTGTTCGCCGGTGCGGCCGGCTGCGCACTCGTCGCCGCCGTACTCGCGCTCCTCCTCCTGCACGCCCGGCCCCCCACCCACGTCACCCGGTGAGTGTGACGTTCTCGACGCGACACGCCGGCGTGTCCGTCGAGAACGTCACACTCACCGGGAGTTGGCGGTGACTGGCTCGGGCTGCTGGACGGTCGGCCGCTTCCGGATGCGGCCCCACGGCTTGTAGACCGACAGCACCACGGCGATGATCAGCACGGTCGGCGAGACGATCGGCGGGAAGACCATGTCGCCGGGCGACACCACGACCGACTGGCCGTCGGCGATCCGCCGCCCGCTCTCCGCGACCTCGGTGATGCCCGGCCGCAGGGACAGCAGGACGAGCGTGTTGAGCGCCAGGTTGAGGACCAGCTTGACCGCGACCCACCAGAACCGCACCAGGCCGTACTTGGTGCCGAGGCCGAGCAGGATGCCGCTGGCCAGGCAGACCATGCCGGTCGTGAACAGCGGCCAGATCGCGAACAGCTCGAGCGCCTGGTAGCACAACGCCTGGGTGGCCGGGTCGTCGGAGAACAACGCGGTGAAGACGAAGACGCCCATCACCACGTCGATGCCGATCCACGCGCCGGCGGAGGCGATGTGCACGACGAGGACGGCTCTCCTCGTCCGCCGGCCGAGCAGCCAGCGGGTCGCGCTGCGCGTCGGTGTGGATTCCATGTCAGGTCCTCGCTCGTCTGAGTCGGTGCTCGCCATGCATCCACATCGTGGCGTCGCGACGGTGCCGGGTCGTCCGCCGACGCGCGGCTCGAGGGCTACGTGGATCTGCGTACGCCACCACGCCGGACGAGCCGCTCAGGTACGTCCGACGGCCCGCCGGGCCCGACCTCGTGCGCCCGTTTGCGTACGACTGGTGTCGCTCCTCGGCTGACGACGGGGCACATGCCGCACGACGACGCTGCTCGTACTTGCCCCATCTCACCGAACGGAGCAGGACATGACAACCGAGCAGATCACCACCAGCACCACGCAGACGACCGCACGGGTGGTCGAGTACGCAGTCAGCCGGCTGTCTCGGTGGCTGGCC
>WHTB01000404.1 GCA_009379735.1 Propionibacteriales bacterium | reverse complement strand
GAGTTTCCTGTTCGCGGGATGGTGTGTTCGTCCCAGGAGTACGACGACGCAGCCCGTCGGATTGTGAGGCGAGCGTGGCGACCTCACATGTTCGGGGCGATGTCTCGTCGCCCTTGCGCGTCAAAGATTGCCCAATTGGGGCTCTCCTGACTGATGTGTGGGTCAGTTCCGGCCGCTCCTATGCTGACCGGATGGATATGGAGTTCAGCGGCGAGGTGTGGTCCTGGAAGGGGCCATCGCCATACCACTTCGTCACCGTGCCCGAGGACGAGAGCGTCGAGCTCCAGGCGACGTCGGCGCTGGTGACGTACGGCTGGGGCATGATCCCGGTCGAGGTACGGATCGGGTCGACGCGATGGACGACGTCGCTGTTCCCCAAGGACGGGGGGTACGTCGTGCCGTTGAAGGACCTGGTCCGGAAGGCCGAGCGGATCAAGGTGGGCGACATGGTGACGGTGCGACTGGCTGTCGACCTCTGACCCGTCGCGAACGGCACCGACCCGGCCTAGACCGTCGTCGGGCTCCTCTACGCTCGCGGCATGGCCACGGTCCACGAGCTCAGCCGCACCGATGCCCGCCGGATCGCCGTGCAGGCACAGCTGCTGACCAAGCAGCGCCCCACCGACCTGATCGAGACGGTCCGGCGGCTCTCGCTGCTCCAGCTCGAGCCGACCAAGGCGATCGCCCCGAGCGCAGAGCTGGTGCTGTGGAGCCGGCTGGGGTCGGCGTTCGATCCGCAGGAGCTGTGGGACGCCGCCGACGAGCAGCGGCTGATCGAGCTGCACCAGACGCTGCGGGTGGCCGACGACATCGCGTTGTTTCGCGCCGAGATGGCCGAGTGGCCCGGCTCGGGTGAGCTGAGTGAGTGGCGCGAAGACCTGCGCGACTGGGTGACGGCCAACAACGCCTGCCGGCGCGACATCCTCGAGCGCCTCCGTGCCGACGGGCCCCTGCCGACCAGCGAGCTGCCCGACACCTGCGTCGTGCCATGGGCCTCCAGCGGCTGGAACAACAACCGGAACGTCCGGATGATGCTCGACAAGCTTGTGCAGCGGGGCGAGGTCGCCGCTGCGGGCGGGTCCGGCCGCGAGCGGCTCTGGGACCTCGCCTCCCGGATCTATCCCGACGACCCCGTACCGCCGGTGGAGGAGGCTCTGAGGTTGCGCGACGAGCGCCGCCTCACCGCCCTCGGCATCGCCCGGGCCAAGAGCACGAGGCTTCCGTTCGAGCCGATCGACGTCGGCGAGGCCGGCGAGCCCGCCGTGGTCGAGGGCGTCCGCGGCCAGTGGCGGGTCGACCCGGCCCAGCTCAGCCAGCCCTTCGCCGGCCGCGCGGCCCTGCTGTCGCCGTTCGACCGGCTCCTCGCCGACCGGAAGCGGATGAGCGAGCTCTTCGAGTACGACTACATCCTCGAGATGTACAAGCCCGCCGCCAAGCGCCGGTGGGGCTACTACGCCCTCCCGATCCTGTACTGCGACCGCCTGGTCGGGAAGCTCGACGCCACGGCTGACCGAGATGCCGGGGTGCTCCGCGTCGCGGCGGTCCATCGGGACGTCCCGTTCAGCAAGGCGATGACGGCGGCGGTCGACCGCGAGATCAAAGACCTGGCCCGCTGGCTCCGGCTGGAGCTCGTCCATCCCGACTGAGTGCTCACCACCGGTGGGTGTCGACGCGACCGTCTGAACGGAGCGAAGCGTATTGACCCTCGCGACCAGGCCGGACCAAACTCGACCGACGACGAAAGTGACCGACGTATGGGCAGGCTGGTAGTCACCGAGTTCATGTCGCTAGATGGCATCGTCGACGATCCCGCCGGCGAGTGGACCAGCCAGTTCGACCAGGGTGCGGAGGCAGGCGCGTTCAAGCTGAACGAGACGCTGACCAGTGCGTGCCTGCTACTCGGCCGCATCACCTATGAGGGGTTCGCCCAGTCCTGGCCACACGAGCAGGGCGAGTTCGCCGACAGGTTCAACTCGTTGCCGAAGTACGTGGTGTCGTCAACGCTCCAGGACCCGTCGTGGACGAACACGACCGTGCTCAGCGGCGACCTCGCGGAGGCGGTGGCCACCCCGATGGTGTCCTGCTGCTGATCTACGGCCGCTGACTCCAGGGCAGGGCCGCTGTCATGCGTTGGTTCCGATGATGACGGTGGCGTTCAGCTCGTCGGAGGTGGCCACCCGCGGGACTAGTCCGTTGCGGGCGAACTCAGCGGTGGCGTGCGGCGCCTGGCGCTCGCTCGTCTCGACCAGCACGTGGCCGCCCGGTGCCAGCCACTGCGGCACCGCGGCGGCGACTCGCCGCACGACGTCGAGCCCGTCGGCGCCACCGTCGAGCGCGACGAGCGCCTCGTGCAGGCGGGCCTCCGGCGGCAGCAGCCCGACCTCCTCGGTGGGTACGTAGGGCACGTTGGCCACCAAGACGTCGACGCGGCCGCGCAAGGCAGCGGGCAGCGGCTCGAAGAGGTCCCCTTCGTACACCTGCCCCCCGACGGCGGCCACGTTGCGCCGGGCGCACCGCACGGCCGCAGGGTCGATGTCGGCGGCGTGCAGCTCGGCTCCGTCCTTGGCCGCGACCAGGACGGCACCCAGCGCGCCCGACCCGCAGCACAGGTCCAGGACGACCGATCCCGGCCCGACCATCCCGGCGGCATGCTGGACGAGGAGCTCGGTGCGGCGGCGGGGTACGAAGACCCCGGGATCCACCCAGACCCGCCGACCGCAGAACTCCGCCCAGCCGATGACGTGTTCGAGGGGCAGGCCGACGACTCGACGGTCGACCATGGCGGCGAGGTCGCCGGGCGCGCGTGCCGCGGAGATGAGCAGCTGCGCCTCGTCCTCGGCGAACACGCAGCCGGCGGCCCGCAGCATCGAGACGACCT
>WHTB01000038.1 GCA_009379735.1 Propionibacteriales bacterium | reverse complement strand
GGCAGCGCCGAGTGGACCCTGACCACGGCGCAGGCCGGCCGGATCGGTTCGTACGCGTTGATCGGCATGCTGATCGGCGCGATGGTGATCGGCACCATCACCGACATCGTCGGCCGCCGCCGGATCATCCTCGCCTGCATCGTGTGGTTCTCCACGGCTACCTTGCTGTCGGCGCTCGCCCCCTCGCCCGAGCTGTTCGGGCTGACCCGGTTCGTCGCCGGGATCGGGCTGGGTGGCGTCGTCCCGACGGCGATCGCGCTGACCGTCGAGTACGCCCACCCCAAGCACCGCAGCGCCACCAACGCGGTGATGTTCTGCGGCTACTCGGTCGGCGGGATCGTCGCCGCGCTGACCGCGATCTTGGTGATCCCGGACCTGGGCTGGCGGGCGATGTTCGTCATCGGCGCACTGCTCGGAGCCGTGCTGTTCCCGATCGCCTGGCGGTTCCTCCCCGAGTCGGCGAGCTACCTGCTGGCGCAGGGCCGTCGTGACGACGCCGAGGCGCTGGCGTCCCGCTTCGACCTCACCCTGGAGGAGCCGGACGAGACGACGAAGAAGTCGAGCCCGCTGTCCGGACTGGTGACGCTGTTCGACCCGCGCTTTCTCGTTGGCACGTTGCTGTTCTGGCTCGGCACCGGGGTCGGGCTGCTGCTGGTCTACGGCCTCAACACCTGGCTCGCGCAGATCATGCGGCAGGCCGGGTACGAGCTGGGGTCGGCGCTGGCGTTCCTGCTCGTACTCAACCTCGGAGCCATCGTCGGGACGCCGCTGCTGGGCACGGTCGCCGACCGGATCGGGTCGAAGCCGATCACCTCGGGCATGTTCCTGACCGCGGCGGTCTGCATCTTCTGCCTCAGCTACGACCTGCCGTCGGTGGTGCTGTACGCGCTGGTGGCGGTGGCGGGTGCCTGCTCGATCGGCACCACGATCCTGGTCAACGCGTACACCGCGACGTTCTACCCCGCGCACATGCGGGCGACCGGGCTCGGCTGGGCGCTCGGCGTCGGTCGGCTCGGCGCGATCATGGGCCCGATCTACGGCGCGTTCGTCCTCGACTCAGGGTGGGGCCTGGACGCGAACTTCTACGCGTTCGCGATCCCGGCCGTGATCGGGGCCGTCGCGATGGTCGCCGTACCCCGGCGCCAGCCGGCCTAGCCCGAAGCCCGTACCGACGATCACTCGCGCCGACATTGCGCGTATGTCCCAGATCTTCGCGGCTCCTCTGTGTCGAGAGGGGAGCCGCGAGGGTGAACCCCACCCTTCGCGCCGAGGTTGCGCGTATGCACACGCAGCTCACCCACCAGCATGTCGCCTCATTGACGGTCGCAACAGGAAGTCGATACTGTCGGAGGCGTGGCACATCCGCTCTCCCCGCTCTGGTCGGCCCGCTCGATCGCCGTCGTGGGCGCGAGCGACCGACCCGGTGCGCTGGGGCGGCTCCCGGTGGAGTTCCTGCAGCGGTACGGGTTCGCCGGCGCGATCCACCCGGTGCGGCCCGATGGCGCAGAGGTGCTCGGCCTCCCGTCGTACCCCTCGGTGCGAGCCTGCCCGGATGGCGTCGACCTGGCGATGATCCTGGTGGCCGCCGACAAGGTCCCCGCGGCGGTCGACGACTGCGTCAGCGCGGGCGTCCCGGCTGCGATCGTGTGCGCCAGCGGCTTCGCCGAGACCAGCGACGAAGGCGCCGCGCTGCAGGACGAGGTGGTCGCCAAGGCCCGCGCCGGCGGGCTGCGGCTGGTCGGCCCGAACTGCATCGGCAGCGTGGGAGTGGCCAACCGCCAGGTAACGTCGTTCTCGCCACTGTTCGCCGGCGAGCAGACCCGGCTGGTCGACGGTCCGCTGGGGTTCGTCAGCCAGAGCGGGGCCCTCGGGTACGGCGCGGTCAGCCTGGCGTTCGAGCGTGGCCTCGGGCTCGGCTGGGTCGTCAACACCGGCAACGGCGCCGATGTCACCGCGCTGGAGGCGATGGCAGCGGTCGCCGCCGAGCCGGGCTGCCTCGGTCTGCTCGGCTATGTCGAGACGCTGGCCGACGGTGACGCGCTGCGCCGGGTCGCCGCGAGCGGGGTGCCAGTGGCGCTGCTCAAGGCGGGTCGTTCCGACGCCGGCCAACGAGCGGCGGCCTCGCACACCGGCGCCCTCGCGGCCGGCGACCGCGTCGTCGATGCCGCGCTGCGCCAGCTCGGCATCGCGCGCGCCCATGACGTGGACGAGCTGCTCGACTTCGGCGACGCGTTCGTGCAGCCCCGGCGCCCGGCCGGGCCGCGGGTCGCGGTGGTCACGACCTCCGGCGGGTCCGGGATCCTCGCCGCCGACGAGGTCGACGCCACCGGGCTGCAGCTCGCCGAGCTCGCCGCCACGACCGTGCGCGAGCTGGACGCCATCGTCCCGGCGTATGGCGCCACCGCCAACCCGGTCGACGTCACCGCGGCCGTGATGAGCCGGCCGGAGCTGTTCGACCGGGCGCCCGACGCGCTGGTGGACGACGCCGGCGTCGACCTGGTGGTGGCCTGCTTCTGCGTGCTCACCGGCACCGACGTCGACGCCGTCGTCGCCAGCCTGGCCCGGGCCGCCGAGCGGAGCGGCAAACCGGTGCTCGCCGCCCGGACCGGTGCCGACCATCTCGCGCCGGGGGCGGCTGCCGCCCTGCGCGCCGCCGGGATCCCGACCTACCCGACCCCCGCACGGGCAGTACGCGCCGCCGCCGCCCTCCACCGCACCGTTGAGTGTGACGTTTCCGACCGACACGCCGGCGTGTCGCGTCGGAAACGTCACACTCAACGGGAGGGGGCGGGCGTACCCGGGGCCGGGATCGGGGAGCGGGAGCTCAAGGTGCTGCTCGCCGAGGCGGGTCTCCCGGTGCCCATCGGCCGCCTCGCCACCGACGGCGCCGACGCCGCAGCGGCCGTGACCGAGGTCGGCGGCCGGGCCGTGCTGAAGGCCGTTGTCGCCGGCCTCACCCACAAGTCCGAGGCCGGTGGCGTCGCCCTCGACGTCACGCCGGCGGATGCCGCGCAGGTGTACGACCGCCTCGCTGCGCTCGGCGGCGACGTGCTGGTGGAGGAGCTGGTCGGCGGCGGCGTCGAGGCCCTGGTCGGGGTGGCGGCCAGCCCGCTCGGCCCGGTGCTGACGGTCGGAGTCGGCGGCGTACTGACCGAGCTGCTCAACGACGTCGCGCTGCGCCTGCTGCCGGTCGGCCGGGCCGACGTCGAGCAGCTGGTCGACGAGACCCGGCTCGGCACGCTGCTGTCCGGCGTACGCGGCGCCGCACCGTCCGACCGCGACGCGCTGGTCGACCTCGTCCTCGACATCGCCGCGCTGGTCGAGACCTGGCCGGCCGGCTTCGAGCTCGACCTCAACCCGGTCAGCGTGACCGGCCACGGTGTGCGCATCCTCGACGCCGCCTACATCGGACCGGAGGCTCCCTGAGCATGGACGTCGGCACGATGGTCACCCGCGCCGCGAGCCGGTTCGGCAGCCGGGTCGCGGTCGACGGGCCGCACGGCGCCGTGACCTTCGCCGAGCTCGGCGACCGCGTCACGAGGCTCTCGAATTCCCTGCTGGCATTGGGGCTGCAGCCCGGTGACCGGGTGCTCGACCTGCAGCGCAACAGCACGACCTACCTGGAGACCGACCTGGCGATCCGCAGCGCCGGCCTGGTCCGGGTGGCGCTCAACTACCGGCTGCACCCCACCGACTGGGAGCGGATCGCCGACGACTCCGGCGCCCGGGCGCTGGTGTACGAGAGCGGCTTCGCGGAGCAGACCGAGGCGTTGCGCGCAGGTCTGCCGCACACGGTCGTGGTCGGCGACGCACCGGGCACGCCGTACGAGCGGCTGCTCGCCGACGGCTCCACCCGACCGCTCGCGCCGGTCGACCCCGACGCGCTCTGCGGCCTGCACTACTCCAGCGGCACCACCGGACATCCCAAGGGCGCGCAGCGCACGCACCGCAACTGGTTCGCGTCGGTCGTCAACATGACCCACGACGTGCTCGGCGGCGTGCCAGGAGCCGACGCCGCGTACGTCCACGCCGGTCCGATCACCCACACCAGCGGGCTGTTCGTACTCCCCTTCCTGGTCGCTGGCGCACGCCAGATCGTCTTGCCTGGTTGGGATCCCGCGACTTTCGTCGAGGCCGTGGCCGAGCGCGGGGCCACCCACACGGCCGTCGTGCCGACCATGGTCGCGCGACTGCTCGCGACCCCCGGCGTCGACCGCGAGACGTTCGCCTCGTTGCGGATGCTCGGGTACGCGGGGGCGCCGATGCCACCGGAGCAGATGCGCCAGGCGTACGAGCGGATCACGCCACACCTGGTGCAGTACTACGGGTTGGTCGAGGCGATCCCACCGGTCACCGTCCTCGACGCGGCCGACCACGCTCGCGGCCTGGCCGGCGAGCCCGAGCTGCTCACCTCGGCGGGGCGTGCCGCGCTCGGGGTCGAGGTCCGCATCGTCGACGACGAGGGCGCTCCGCTGCCGCCCGGTGAGGTCGGCGAGGTCGTCACCCGGGGCGACCAGGTGATGCGCGGCTACTGGAACGCCGGGGAGCGTGCGGACTTGGCCAAGTCGGTGCGCGACGGCTGGCTGCACACCGGCGACCTCGGCCGGATGAGCCCGGACGGGCACCTGTGGCTGGTCGACCGGGTCGGCGACATGATCATCTCGGGGGGCTACAACATCTACCCGCGAGAGGTGGAGGAGGTCGTGGCCGAGGTCCCCGGCGTCGCCGAGGTGGCAGTGGTCGGCGTGGCCGATCCCGACTGGGGGCAGCGGGTCGTCGCGCTGCTCACCGCCCGCGACGGCGCGCACGTCGACGAGGCCGCGGTGCTCGAGCATTGCCGCACCCGGATGGCGTCGTACAAGAAGCCCAAGGAGGTCCGGCTGGTCGACGAGCTCCCGCTCAACTCGACCGGCAAGGTCGCCAAGAAGGTGCTGCGCGAGCAGCTCGAGACCGAGGCGCCGTGACGCCCGATCGGCCCGAGCTGCGGCCCGACTACGCGCCCGAGGCTGCCGAGCACCCCGGCAGTTTTCCCTTCACCCGTGGGGTTTCTGCCGAGCCGCGGCCGTGGATCATGGGCCAGTACGCCGGGTTCGGCACGCCGCGTGAGTCCAACCAGCGCTTCCGCAAACTGCTCGATGCGGGTGTCACCGGCTTCTCCGTCGCGCTGGACCTGCCGACCCAGATGGGTATCGACTCCGACGACCCGCAAGCCGCGGGCGAGGTCGGCCGGGTCGGCGTGGCGATCGACTCGCTGGCCGACATCGAGGTCCTGATGGACGGCATCCCGCTGGAGGAGATCAGCCAGGTCCGCACGACCGCCAACTCGATCGGCTACGTCTGGGCGGCGCTTTTCGTAGCGCTGGCTGAGAAACGCGGCGTCGACCCCAACACGTTCGGCATGTTCATCCAGAACGACGTGCTCAAGGAGTTCATCTCCCGCGGCACGCAGATCTTCCCCGCCGACGCGTCGCTGCGGCTGGCCGTCGACACCATCGAGTACTGCGCGACCACGGTGCCCAACTGGACGCCGTTGGCCATGAGCGGCTACCACATCCGCGAGTCGGGCGCGTCGGCCGTGCAGGAGATCGCGTTCACCTTCGCCAACGCCCGCGCCTACCTCGACGAGTGCGTGCGCCGCGGCGTCTCCGTCGACGTCGTCGCGCCGACGTTGTTCACGTTCCTCGCGATCACCATGGACTTCCTGCCCGAGGTGGCGAAGTTCCGCGCGGCCCGCCGGGTGTGGGCGCGGCTGATGCGGGACTCGTACGGCGCGAAGGACGCCCGGTCGCAGCAGCTGCGGATCTTCGCGTTCACGGCCGGCTCGACGCTGACCGCGCAGCAGCCGCTGAACAACGTCGTACGCGCGTCCCTCGAAGCGACGGCCGCAGCCCTGGCCGGCGTGCAGACCATGCACGTCTCGGCGTACGACGAGGCGCTCGGCGTGCCAACGGAGTCGGCGGCGACGCTGGCGTTGCGTACCCAGCAGGTCGTGGCGTTCGAGTCTGGGTTGACCGAGACGGTCGACCCGTTCGCCGGCTCCTATGCCGTCGAGGCGCTCACCGACGACCTCGAGCACGAGATCGGCGACCTGCTCGACGACATCGGGCGGCGTGGCGGCGCGCTGGCCTGCATCGAGTCGGGCTGGTTCGCCGAGCAGCTGTCCGACGCGGCCTACCGGCACACCCAGGCCGTCGAGTCGGGCGAGCGGGTGGTGGTCGGGGTCAACCGCTTCCCGGCCGAGACCGAGCCGCTCGAGGTGTTCGCGATCGACCCGGAGGCCGAGGCGGCCCAGGTCAAGGCAGTACTGCGGACCCGGGCCGACCGCAACGGAGCAGCCGCCGAGCGCGCGCTGGCGGGGCTGCGTGCCGCGGCGACCGCGGGCGACAACGTGCTGCCCGCCACCATCGACGCGGTCCGGGCCTATGCGACGGTCGGCGAGATCGTCGACGTACTCCGCTCGGTGCACGGCCGCTGGCGCCCCACCGCCACCTTCTGACCCGCCGTTTTTTTCGTCACGGGGCGCCCCGTGACGAAAAACAGTTGGGGTCAGAGCGGGAGGAGGACCTCGCCGCCTGGGACGGCGGGCAGGTCGCGGCCGACCACGATGTCGAGCGGGTTGGTCAGGCACCGGACCGAGCCGCCGCCCTTGTGGAACTCGCCCACCTCGACCAGCACGACGTCGAACCCCCAGCCCTCGAGGATCCCGCGGACCCGGTCCGGGCAGGCCGGCATCAGCACCGTCCGGCCCACCACCACCGCGTTGGCGCAGAACGTCAGCGCCTCCGCCTCGGTCAGCACCAGCGGGTCGGGCACCAGCGCCAGCAGGGCCTGCGCCGACGCGTCGTCGAACGCCGCCGGGCAGACCAGCGCGCGGTCCCGGTCCAGCGGGCAGAACGCCAGGTCGAGGTGGTACATGCCGGGATGGGTGATCCGCAGGCCGCGTACCCGTACCCCCAGCTCGGTCGCCACCGCCTTCAGGCCGAGCTCGTCGGTACGCGGACTGAAGCCCACCACCAGCGCGTCACCACAAGGGAACGCGTCACCCGCCTCGAAGTGCGCACCGACGCCGTCGCGGCCGATGTACGACGGACCGAAGCCGCGACTCACGAACCAGCGCCGCGCCGACTCCGTCTCCCGCCGGCGCTCGGCGAACCGCATGTGGGACATGACGGCCAGCGGCGCGCCGCTCTCGAGCGTCACGGCCAACCCGAGGTTCATCGCGTAGACCATGTCGGGGGCGTCGGCGGGTTGGTCGAACGACTCCACCGAGGCACCCGCGCCGACGAGCGCCGCGACCAACCCGTCCCACTGCGCCCGGGCGAGCGCCGCGTCCGGCTGGTCGGCGAGGTCCATGTACGGGTTGATCCGGTAGTCCACCCGGAAGTGGTCCGGCCGCACCAGCAGGTAGCGGCGTCCCCAAGCGAGCTCCGCCGACGTAGGGGAGCTGGCCTTCTCGGTAAGCGTCTGTCCCATCACAGACCTCCTCTCGACTGTCGGATTGTCTGACAATCCGACAGTATCAGGACTGCGACAGACTGGAGACACGTAGCTGGTGACCGCTTGGGGACAGATGTACGAGACGTTGCAGTTCGAGCACTCCTCCACCGTCGAACGGGTGGTGGACGAGCTGCGCCGAGCGCTCTTCGACGGTGAGCTGGCGCCCGGCACGCCGTTGCGAGAGGTTGCACTGGCGGACGCGATCGGCGTGTCCCGAAGCACCATCAGGGAGGCTCTCGGGACGCTCGTCGCCGAGGGGCTGGCGGTGCGTCAACCCAACCGCGGCGTCGCGGTCAACAGCCTCAAGGCCGCCGACGTACGCGACGTGGGCAAGGCCCGGGCCGCCCTCGAGACAGCCGGTGTGCAGGCCTGGCCCACCGCCCGCGCCAGCGACAAGGACGCGCTCCGCCGCGCCTTCGCCGACTACACCCGGACCGCCGAGAGCGGGACCAACTCGTCCGACCTGACCGCCGCCCACCTCGGCGTCCACCGCGCCCTGGTGGGCCTCACCGGCAGCGAGCGGCTGCTCGCGATGGCTGACGCACTCGCCGCTGAGATCCGGCTCGCGCTGGCCCACGTCGCCCGCGTACGCCGCAACTCCGGTGAGCAGGTCGCCGCCCACCGGGTCCTGCTCACGCTGCTCGAGGGCGGCGACGTCGAGGCGGCCGTCGCCGAGCTCCGCGACCACCTGACCCATGCCGAGACCTCGATGCTCGAGGCGATCAAGCGGCCCCGCCGCCGGAAGGCCGATATCCAATGACCCTGCTGATCACCCTCGTCGTCAACGCACTCGCGCTGGCGGCTGCCGCCTGGCTGTTCCAGGGCATCACGCTGACCGGTGCCGAGACCAGTGACCGGGCGCTGACCCTGGTCATCGTGGCGGCGATCTTCGGCGTGGTGAACGCCATCGTCCGGCCGGTCGTCAAGGTGCTGTCGCTGCCGCTGTACGTCCTCACGTTGGGCCTCGTCGCGTTCGTGATCAACGCGCTAATGCTGATGCTCACCTCGTGGATCTGTGACCTGCTCGACGTCGGGTTCACCGTCGAGGGCTTCTGGACCGCGCTCGGCGGCGCCCTGGTGGTCTCGGTCGTCGGCATGCTGCTCGGCTCCGTACTCCCGGACAAGGACTGAGCCGCGATGGCCGACTACGACCCGCTCCCCGCGGCCCGCAACGGTCACCGCTACCGGATCGGTGTCGTCTGCCTCGGCAACATCTGCCGCTCCCCCATCGCCGACACCGTGCTGCGCGACAAGATCGAGCGAGCCGGCCTCGCCGACCTGGTCGAGATCGACTCGGCCGGCACCGGCGACTGGCACATCGGCCACCCGATGGACCGGCGCGCCGCCGCGGTACTCGCGACGTCGGGCTACGACGGCTCGCGGCACCGGGCCCAGCAGCTCACTCCGCGCTGGTACTCCGACCACGACCTGCTGCTCGCGATGGACGCCAGCAACCTGCGTGGTGTGCAGGCGCTGGCGCCCGACCCCGAGACCGCCGCCGAACGGACCCGGATGTTCCGTGAGTTCGACCCCTGGGCCACCGAGGACGACCGCGAGGTGCCGGACCCCTACTACGACAACGGCGACGGTTTCGCGCTGGTGCTGGCGATGATCGAGCGGACGGCCGACGAGCTCACCCACCAACTGCAGGAGCATCTCCGCCCGGAGTGAAGGGTACGGTCATGCCATGGCACGGATGGGAACAATTGCGACACGCGCCGAGGCTCTCCTCGACACCGCGGTCGTCGCCACCACGCCCGTCGCCGGTGGCGACATCTGCACCGCCACCCGGCTGCGCCTGTCCGACGGCCGGTCCGCGCTGATCAAGACCCGGCCGCACGCGCCCCCGACCTTCTTCGAGGCGGAGGGCCGTGGACTGCGCTGGCTGCGCGCCGCGGAGGGTGCCGCCGTGCCCGAGGTGCTGGCCTGCGCTGAGGACTGCCTGGTGATCAGCTGGGTCGAGCCCGGCCGCCCCAACCCGGAGGCCGCTGAGGCGTTCGGCCGCGGGCTGGCGGCGACCCACGCCGCGGGTGCGGAGTCCTACGGCGCCGCCGAGGACGGTTTCATCGGCACGCTTCCGCTGCCCAACAAGCCGGCCGACACCTGGCCCGAGTTCTTTGCCACCCGGCGCGTCCTGCCGTACCTCAAGGCCGCCCGCGACCGCGACGCGGTGACCGACGGTGCCGCCGCCGCGATCGAGCAGGTGCTGCGCCGTCTCGACGAGTTCGCCGGACCGGCGGAGCCGCCGGCTCGGATCCATGGCGACCTGTGGTCGGGCAACGTGCTGTGGAGCACCGACGGAGGTGTGTGGCTCGTCGACCCCGCAGCGCACGGCGGGCACCGGGAGACCGACCTGGCGATGCTCGGGCTGTTCGGCACGCCGCAGCTGTCCCGCATCCTCGATGCGTACGACGAGGCCGGGTCACTGGCCGACGGCTGGCGCGAGCGCGCGCCGCTGCACCAGCTGCACCCACTGCTCGTGCATGCGGCGTTGTTCGGCGGCAGCTACGGCACGCGGGCGGGTGACGCCGCCCGCTCCCTACTCGACGGCACCGCCGGCGACACCGACTGACCGACGGGTCAGACAGTTCGTGCGCTCCTGGGCAATGTGATGGCGCACGTACTGTCTGACAGGTTTGCTCAGGAATGTCTCAGGTCGCGGTGGCAGTCTTGTCCCCATGCGGATCCTGGTGGTGGACGACGACCCCGCGGTGCGGGAGTCGCTGCGACGCTCGTTGCAGTTCAACGACTACAGCGTCGCGCTGGCGGCCGACGGAGCCGAGGCGCTGGCCCGGATCGCCGCCGAGCCGCCCGACGCCCTGGTGATCGACGTGATGATGCCACGTCTCGACGGGCTCGAGACGACGCGCGCCCTGCGCTCGGCCGGCAACGACGTGCCCATCCTCGTACTCACCGCCCGGGACGCCATCAGCGACCGGGTGGACGGACTCGACGCCGGAGCCGACGACTACCTCACCAAGCCGTTCGCTCTGGACGAGCTGCTCGCCCGGCTGCGCGCCCTGTTGCGCCGGCACGTGCCCCTGTCGGCCGAGCAGGCCGTGGAGACGCTGACGTTCGCCGACCTGTCGCTCAACCCGGCCACCCGGGAGGTGCGGCGAGGTGAGCGATCCATCTCCTTGACCCGGACCGAGTTCTCGCTGCTGGAGCTGTTCTTGCGGCGGCCGCGCCACGTGCTCGACCGCGCGTACATCCTCGAGGAGGTCTGGGGGTACGACTTCCCCACGACCGCCAACTCCCTCGAGGTCTACATGGGCTACCTGCGCCGCAAGACCGAGGCGGCCGAGGAGCCGCGGCTGCTGCACACCGTGCGGGGCGTCGGGTACGTCCTCCGGGAGTCCGCGCCGTGATCGGGTCCGGGTCGACCACCGGGCGCATGACGCTGGCCCGGCGGGTCACCCTGCTGACCTCGGTCGCGGTCGGCGTCGCGGTCGCGGCGACCAGCATGGCGGCGTTCTTCACCATGCGCCACCAGCTGCTGGACTCGGTCGACCAGACCGTGACGACGCGCGCCAAGGCGAGCGTCGAGCCGCTGGTCCGCAACGAGCGGCTGCTGATCAAGAACGAGGCGCCAGGCGGCCTCCTCGGCGGTGGCGACATCTGCGCCGAGGTACGCAACCCCGAGGGCGTGCGCACCGACTTCGGACCGGAGGGGTGCAACCTCCGCAGCGGTGGACCCGAAGCCGAGGTGGCGCGAGGCGAGCGGCCAGACGTGGTGCGGACGGTGTCCAGCACCAACGGCAACTTCCGGATCGCGACCGTCCCACTGCCCGGCGGCGGCGCGTTCTCGTACGCACAGTCGTTGCGACCGACCGAGAACGTGCTCGGCCAGCTGAGCTGGATCACCTTGCTGGTGGGCGGAATCGGTGCGATCGTCGCCGGGCTGGCCGGCATGGCGGTCGCCCGCTCCGGCCTGGGTCCGGTCCGGCGGCTGACCGAGCGGGCCGAGGAGATCGCCCGCACCGACCAGCTGCGCCCGATCGACGTGACCGGTGACGACGAGATCGCCCGGCTCTCGGTCGCGTTCAACGGCATGCTGACGGCCGTGTCCGCGTCCCGCGACCGGCAGCGGCAGCTGATCGCCGACGCCGGCCACGAGCTCCGTACTCCTCTTACCTCCATGCGCACCAACCTGGACCTGATGGCCCAGGCCGAGCAGCGCGGCGGGCTCGGCGCCGAGGCTCGCGCCGAGCTGCTCCGCGACCTGCGCGCGCAAGCCGAGGAGCTGACCACGCTCGTGCAGGACGTCGTCGAGCTGGCCCGCGACGAGCCGATCACCCGTGATCCCGAGACGGTCGACCTCGCCGAGATCGTCGACCGGGCGGTCGAGCGGATCCGTCGACGTGCCGGCCGGGTTCGGTTCGACGTACGGACCGCGCCGTGGCCCGTGGTCGGAGAGCCGCAGTCGCTCGAACGCGCCGTCGTCAACCTGCTCGACAACGCGGTGAAGTGGAGCCCGGAGGACGGCATCGTGACGGTGCGGCTGTCGAACGGCTTGCTCGACGTGTACGACCAGGGACCCGGCATTCCGGCGGCCGACCTGCCGCACGTGTTCGAGCGCTTCTACCGCGCCGCCGACGCGCGCAGCATGTCCGGGTCCGGCCTCGGGCTGGCGATCGTGGCGCAGGCAGCGGCGCGGCACGGCGGCGAGGTGCTGGCCGGCACGGCTCCCGGTGGCGGCGCGGCGTTCCGGCTGCTGATCCCCCGCGCGCCCTCCGACGTACCCACGTCCTCGCCAGCGGCGACACCCGCCCGCTGACCGTGACGTTTCCGACGCGACACGCCGGCGTGTCTGTCGGAAACGTCACGGTCACCAGGTCTTGGAAAGGTCACGGCGCCATCTCAGCCGGCTCTCAGGTTGACCGTGCAGACTCGATCCCATGAACGGTACGACGCCCACCGGCCCTCCTTCCCCGGGCTCCCCCCACGACCGCGCCCCTGACGGGCCTGGCGGCGAGGAGCCCACTGCGGTGTTCCCGAGCTTCGCCCAGGACCAGCGGCAGCAGCAGGCGCCCTACGGTCAGCCGTACCCCTCGTACGGGCCGAACCCCGCGCAGCAGGGGCCTCACCCCAGCGGTGCGGGCGGGTTCGGCTCACCAACCGCACCTCCTCCCCGTCAGCCGAAGCCGCCACGGCGCGGCGCGGGGATCATCGTGGCCGCCATCGTGGCAGGGGCGTTGGCGGGCACCGGGGGAGCCGTGGGCTACTCAGCACTCACCGACGACCCACCACAAGCGGCTGCCCAGCAGTCCCCGACGTCGTCCTCCGGCGTCGCGGACTCGAAGGCGCCGTCGGGGTCGGTGGAAGCGGTGGCCGCGGCAGTACTGCCGTCGGTGGTGAAGATCGATGTCTCCGGGCCCGGTGGTACCGGATCCGGCTCGGGCATCATCCTCACCGCCGACGGCACGATCGTCACGAACAACCACGTCGTCGAGGTCGCGGCCGACGGCGGCGAGCTCGCGGTGTCGTTCAACGACGGCACGTCGGCGAAGGCCAAGGTCGTCGGCACCGACCCGATGACCGACGTCGCGGTGATCCAGGCAGAAGACGTCGACGGCCTCACCCCGGCCAAGCTCGGCCAGTCGGCGGGGGTCGACGTGGGCGAGCAGGTGGTTGCCGTCGGGTCGCCGTTCGGGCTCGAGAGCACCGTGACCAGCGGCATCGTCAGCGCGCTCGACCGGCCCGTCTCGGCCGGTCAGGGCGAACGCGGCGGCCCAGCGACGGTGTTCCCCGCCATCCAGACCGACGCCGCGATCAACCCGGGCAACTCCGGTGGCGCCCTCGTCAACATGAAGGGCGAGGTCGTCGGCATCAACTCAGCGATCCGCAGCACGCCGTCGGCCGGCGGAGAGGCAGGCTTCATCGGCCTCGGGTTCGCGATCCCGATCGACGAGGCCAAGCCGATCGCCGAGCAGCTGCGCAAGGGCGACACTGCCACCCACGCCCGGCTCGGGGTCACGGTCGGCACGCCGACCAACAAGAACGGGCTGCCGGGTGGCGCCGAGGTGCAGAGCGTCGAGAACGGCTCGGCCGGCGAGAAGGCCGGTCTGCGCGAGGGCGACGTGATCACCAAGATCGACGACCGGGTGATCTCGTCCAGCGACGCGCTGGTGGCGATGGTGCGGTCCTACCGGCCGGACGACGACGTCACGCTGACCGTCGTCCGCGGCGGCGACGAGCAGGAGATCGACGTGACGCTCGGCAGCGACGAGGGTGACAACAACACCTGACGGCGGCCGCTCTCCCCACTCGCGTGGGCTCGTGTCCCCCCTTGCACGGGCCCACGCGTACGTCTCCGATCACCTCCCGCCAAGATTGCGCGTGTGACCCGTTTCTTCGCGCCGAGGTTGCAGAAACTGTCCCGCTTCTTCGCGCCGAGGTTGCGCGTAGGGACCGGTCGGCCCACCACAGACATACATACGCGCAACCTCGGCGCGAAGAGTGGGGACATACGCGCAACCTCGGCGCGACCGGGGAGTGCAGAAGTGCAACCTCGGCGCGAAGGGTGGGGTTGGTCAGCTGCGGCGGACGGCGACCCGGCGTCCGCTGTAGCGGGATGCCCGACGCCCGCCAGGTCGCGCGCGATGCGCGGCGTGGGTGTGCTCGGCCTTCTGCCGCTGGGTCGGCAGCTGCACCACGGGCTCCTCCACCGCCGGGGCTTCGGCGGCCGGCTCGGGCGCCGGCTCTGGCACCCACTCCACTAGCGGCTCGGCGACCGGCTCGGGCGCCGGCTCTGGTGCCCACTCCGCGACCGGCTCGGGCGCCCACTCGGCGACCGGCTCGGCAGCCGCGGTGACTTCGGCGACCTCGTCGGCGAAGAGGACGTACGGCTCGGGTGACGGTGCCGGGAGCAGGGGGACGGACGGGAGGTCGAGCGGCTCGAGCAGCTCGTGCATCGCCACCACCATGGTCGGCTCGCCGACGTTCTCCAGCGCGGCTGGTGGCGCGGCGACCCACAGGTCGGCGGGAGCCTCCGCCACGACATCCGCCGCCACGACATCCGCCACTACATCCTCGGGGTCGTCCTCAACGATCTCGACGGTCGGCACTTCGTCCGGTGACAGGGCCGCAGTCATCCGCGGCCGCCGGCGCTCGTTCCACGCGTCGACCAGCGAGCTGACGACCAGTGCGAACAGCAGCGCGGAAGCGACACCGGTCAGGGCCACCGCACTGCCCAGCGCGAGCACCAGCAGGATCCCCGCGGCCAGCAGATGCTGCTGGCTGAGCTGGGCGTCGTACGGTCGCTGCCGGTCCTCGGCGGCCTGCTCCAGCCGCCACTGCCAGGGCCAGGCCAAGGCGCCGAGGCCGGTGCCGGCGACCAGCACGGTGCTGCCGAGGAGCGGGTGCCCGGCGTACACGAGCAAGGCCCAGAACGCCACGACGGAGCCGATCTGCCCGCCGAACACCCAGCGCAGCAAGGCGGTTCGGCGGTCGGCTTTCAACCGGTCGGTCGAGATCAGTGTCCGGCCGAGTGCGTTCCAGCCGAAGTTGGTGACCACCGCGATGACGACGAGCGTGACGCCGGGTCCGGGCCGGTCGAGCAGCCCGAGGAGGGCGACGACAGCCGCGGCGACGGGGCCTAACCAGTCATGACTGACGAACGCGCGCCTAGTCACGTCCGACTCCTCCTAGCGAGCGCAGCAGACGATCGACCTTCCAGATCGTCTCGGCGTACTCGGCCTCGGCGTCGGAGCTCACGGTCACTCCGCCACCGGTCCCGAGACTGAACCTGCCCTCGACCCCGACGAGAGCGCGAATCACAATACCGAGGTCTGCCCTCCCATCGGAAGCCAATCTGCCCAACGCGCCCGAATAGATGCCACGTGGCGTCGTCTCCACGTCGCCGATGATCTGCATGGTGCGCAGCTTCGGCGCGCCGGTCATCGAGCCGCCGGGGAACAGCGCGCGAACCGCCTGCAAGGTCGAGAACTCCGGGCGGAGCGTGCCGCGGATCGTGGTGATCAGCTGGTGCACGCTGGCGTACGACTCGACGTGCATCAGCTCGGGCACCTCGACGCTGCCCGGCTCGCAGACCACCGACAGGTCGTTGCGCAGCAGGTCGACGATCATCAGATTCTCGGCGCGGAACTTCGGGTCGGTCTGCAACCGGTCGCGGAGCCGATCGTCCTCCCTCGGGTCCGCACTGCGCGGCGTCGTGCCCTTGATCGGGCGGGTCTCGAGTACGCGGTCGGCGCCGATCGTCGCGAACCTCTCCGGAGAGCTGCTCAGCACCGACACGCCGTCGTGGCTCAGGTAGCCGGCGTAAGGCCCGGGGTTGAGCCGGCGCAGCCGCAGGTAGACCGCGGCCGGGTCCGCCGCACACTCGACCTCGGTCCGGTAGGTCAGGTTGACCTCGTACGAGTTGCCGGCCCGCAGCTCCTCCTGGACCCGGGCGAACGCGACGTCGTACTCCTCCCTCGACCAGGTCGACACGACGCGCACGGCGGGTTCGGGCCACTCGGGTACGTCGAGCTCCGGCACCAGGTCGACGCCGTGCGACCGCACCGTGCCATGCCGATGGTCGAACAGCAGGTACCGGGAGACCTGCATCCAGCACGCGTCGGGGGCGCCGGTCGATGCGGTCTGCGCCGGGAGGTCCGGCCGGCAGGCGTACCCGAACCAGCCGACCCAGGTGGCCGGGCGGTCGTCCAGCACGGCGAAGATGTCGTCGCCCACGACCCGGCTCCGCCGCCCGTCGTACTCCCGCACCTCACGGGTGGTCGCGTCGTAGGTCAGGCTGAGGTCGCCGGGCTCCAGCCAGCCGAGGTACGAGAACCTCCCGGACCAGTCCCGCGCACCGCCGCCGTCCAGCCAGAACATCCGGTCCGCCCGCGCGGCCACCGCGCTGAACACCCGCTCCGGGTCGGTCCAGCCCGTCACCCGGTCACCCCCAGGAAGTTCGCCACCAGAGTGGCGCCGTACTCGCTGAGGATCGACTCCGGGTGAAACTGCACGCCATGCAGCGGCCACGCGCGGTGTTGCACCCCCATCACGACGCCGTCCTCGGACCAGGCCGTCTCCTCGAGGTCGGCGGGTACGTAGAGGGCAGCCAGCGAGTGGTAGCGCACCGCACCGAAGTCCTGGGGTACGCCGGAGAAGACACCGCGGTCGGCATGCCTGATCCGGGCCACCATGCCGTGCGCCGGCTCGATCCGGTCGACGCGTCCGCCGTACGCCAGGACGAGTCCCTGCATGCCGAGACACACACCGAGGACCGGCACGCGCGCCTGGCGGAGGACGTCGCGGCCCACCGCGAAGTCGGCCCGGTCGGCCGGGTGGCCGGGCCCCGGCGACAGGACGACATGGCTGAACTCCCCACTCAGCAAGGAGTCCGAGGTCACCGCGTCATGCTCGACGACCGGTGGCAGCACGCCGGTGACCGAGGCGATCAGGTGCACGAGGTTGTACGTGTAGGAGTCGTGATGGTCGACCACGACAACCCGAGGGATCATGCGAGCAACGACAGCACGAGGTCGCGGACGAGCGGGTAGCCGTTCTCGGTGAGGATCGACTCGGCGTGGAACTGCACGCCCCGGTAGTGCGGACCGGCGACCAGGTGGACATCGCCCGTCTCCGGGTCGGCATCGACCGTCACCCCCGCCGGGAGCTCGCCGCCGTCGACTTGGGCGACGAAGGTGTTGTAGAAGCCGACGTTCTCCGGCCGTCCCAGCACGTCCACGGTCGTCTGGGTGCCCTGGAAGACGATGTCCTTGTACGTAAGGGGAATGCCGAGCTCCGAGCACAGCACCTGGTGACCCAGGCAGACCGCCAGGAACGGTTGCTCCGAGTCGAGCAGAGCGCGCACCACGGAGCGCAGCACGGCGATCTTCGCGTCGTCGCCATCGCGCGGGTCGCCGGGGCCGGGCCCCACAACGACCAGGTCGTGGCCGTCGAGACAGCCGGGTGTGTACGCGGCGTACCTGACGACCGAGACCAACATGCCGAGCACGGTCAGCACATGCCGCAGCATGTTGATGAAGTCGTCCTCGCCGTCGAGGATCACCACGCTGCGTCCGACCAGCTGCTCGACCGACCCCGACCCGCCCTGGTCGGTCATCCAGAACCGCGACAGTCGCTGGTTGCGCGAGCCGAGCGCGATCAGCACGTCCTCGTCGACCGCCAGCTCCCGCACACCCTCGCGCGGCACGTCGGCGCCGTCGACCAGACCGAACGCCGAAAGGATCCCGGCCGCCTTCGCATGGGTCTCCGCCACCTCGTACGCGGCGTTGGAGTCGCGGACCAGGGTCGCGCCCGCGGTGACCGTGAGCTCGCCGTCCAGCGAGACGTCCCCGGTGCGGATCACGATCGGTGCGTCGGCGGTCGGTGCGCCGTCGGCGTCACGGCCGATCAGCGCCATCACCGCGCCGTAGTAGCCCCGCCCACTCGGCTCGTACTCCTTGATCAGCCGGCAGGCGTTCTCGACCGGGCTGCCAGTCACCGTCGCGGCATACATGGTGTCGCGCAGGATCTGCCGTACGTCGTGGTGGCTGCGGCCCGCCAGCAGGTACTCCGTGTGCACCAGGTGCGTCATCGGCTTGAGATAGGGGCCGAGCACCTGGCCGCCCTCGCCGCAGACGTCGCACATCATCTTGAGCTCCTCGTCGACGACCATGAAGAGCTCGAAGATCTCCTTCTCGTCGGCGAGGAACTCCAGCAGCGCCTGCTTGCGCTCGTCGGGGTCGGTATGCCCGCGCAGCCGGAACGTGCCGCTGATGGGATTCATCCGGACGTCGCCGCCGTGCACGCTGACATGCCGCTCGGGGCTGGCGCCGATCAACCAGCGGTCGCCGGTGAAGACGCAGAACGTCCAGTACGCGCCACGCTCGCGCTCGAGCAGCCGGCGAAACACGGTGAGCGCCTTGGCCTGGTCCCAGTCGGTCAACCTGGTGCGGTAGGTGCGGCCGATCACCAGGTTGGCGCCGGAACCGTTCCCGATCTCGTCCCGGATGATCGCGTCGACGATCTTGCCGTACTCCTCGTCGGCGACCTCGAACCCGCCGACGCCATCCGCGCTCACCTGCTCGTCCGGCAGCAGGTCCATCAGCTCGGCCAGCGGCACCTCGGCCTCCGACTCGATGGTGATCGACGTCAGCGGCGTGCCGTCGTCATGTGCGTCGAAGCCACGCTCGGCGATCTGCCGGAAGGGCACGCAGACGAGCCGGTCGAAGCGTCGGCCCGCGGCAGGTGCGCCGTCCTCGAGCGGGATGTCGGCGAGCTGCTGCAGGTCGTCCCGGCGGCCGCTGAGCACGGTGACCGTGGCCGCACCGCGCAGCCGGATCAGCGCGTACGCCGGGGCGGCGAGAGCGTCTGTGATGACCGACATGCACGAGTCCGTGAGGGTTGGCGGGAGGTGGCGAAACCCTACCGCTTGAGGTTCGCCACGATGACCACGCACCGATCTCGTCGTCTCCGTACCGACTTCCCATCGTGAGTGGCCCATCAATATCCTGATTATCCGATTTGTAGGGGCCATTCACGACGGGAAGAAGCCCGGGACTGTGGTCCGAGGTCATCGACAGTCGCGCCAACCCGTGTCGTTCACAGGTGGGTTACTGTCGAAGCGTGCCTGGGAGCGTTCACGAGATCCACGACCAGTTGATGGGCCTCGCGGACCGGATCACGAGCCAGGTTCCGCCTGCAGTGGCCAGAATCAACCGTGACTGCGAGGCCATCGCAGCCGAGATTCTGGCGGCGATCGAGCACACAGCCGAAGGCGAGGATCAGGAAGTTACCGCCTGGCTCAGCGAAGCACACAAAGAGGGCGAGGTGATCATCGCGGCGGTGACTAGGGCCGCCGCGAAGCTCGTGGAAAGAGCCTCCGCTCTTTGATGTCCGACCTTGAGAGGTTCGCGCAGAGGGTCCGTGACGGCGCTGAGCGGACCACCGCGTTGCGCCCAATTGTGGCAACGCTGATCCGGACGCTCCGGGATGCCGCTGCAGAGACCCAGCAGGTAGCCGGCAACTATGGTGCGGACGCCATCGCACTTCTTGACGTCGCAGAGACCGCCGGCAAGAGGCTCGACGGGTACCTCGCCAAGGCATGCGAGGCGGCCGACCACTTCGTCGCCCGCACCATCACCGAGGGTGGAGGCTCGTCTGTGTCTCCGAACGCTGGCCTTCGATCTGTGTCGTCACCTGGAGTTTCGACGCCACTGTCAACGAAGGCGAAGCCGCCCGACCTGCCGGAGTCGTCGCCAACCGGTTGGGGGCTCCGAACGTGGTGAATAGCCCAGACCGGCCAAGGATCGAAACCATCCGGCTTACCGACGCGCGGCGGACGCACATACTCGATGGTGACCGGTGGGGAGGCGGTCACGCCCACGGGACCGGTGTACCCGGTAAGACCGAGTTCCCGGAAACGTGGAGTCGCGAGAGGATCAACTCCACTGTTCTCGACGTGGCTCGAGACCCGGACAAGGTCGAGCAACAGGACAACGGCCGCTGGTTCACCCAGGGAGCCCGCGAGGACGTTACCGTGACGGTGATCGTGCAACCCGACGGCCAGGTCTGGACGGCGTGGCCTGTGCGCGGCGGGCCAGGCGTCAGATGGAACCCAAGAAGGTCGAGGCAACCGTGAGCCTCCGCGAGAACGAGATCATCGAGCGTACGGCGGCGCTACCGGAGCGCTTCGCCGATCGCCTGCCCGAGACGACACGGCACCACCTCACCAGCGCACGTGACGCCGGGGAGTGGTCCGAGGTTGTCGACAACCTCGTGGCCGCCCTGCGGAACAACCACGTCACCGTCTCGACAACTGAGTGGGAAGACCTGCGTGAGATCGCGGAGCTGATGGGCCTCCCAACCGGGACGCTGGACGAGCTCGATCCCCGCGACTGAGGTTCAGTCGCGCCTCGATCCGTACCGACTTCCCATCGCGCGATGGAGCGCGCCCGCCGGTGACCTACGCCGTCAGCGAAGTGCCTTGCCCGCGCCAAGCCCGACGGCACAGGATCGGGGCCATGAGAATCCTCGTCCTGGGCGGCACCGCCTGGTTGTCCCGTCAGATCGCCGCCGATGCCACGAGCCGCGGCCATGATGTCGTCTGCGCTGCCCGTGG
>WHTB01000412.1 GCA_009379735.1 Propionibacteriales bacterium | reverse complement strand
TTAACGGTTAGCACCACACCATGGCGTCAGGTCACGAATCAAGACACAATTGGCCCATGCACTGGGTCGAGGTCGACGGGCTGCAGATGCCCCGCAGGTATGGCGGGCACCCTGCCCTCGACTTCTGCAACACCTGGGCCGGCTGGGGCGAGCCGCCGAAGCCGACTCGCGAGTGGCTCAAGTCCTATGCCCATCTCGTCGTGTGGGCGCGGCACGCCGAGCTGGTCGAGCCCGAAGACGCGGACCGGCTGCGTGCTCTCGGTGGCCGCCGGACCGATGCCGGTGCGGAGCAGGTCGCCGAGGCGCGGCGCCTGCGGGCGCTGTTGCGCAAGGCCGTCCTCCAGCCCACCGATCGACGGGCGGTGGCCGGGGTGACCGGGTTCGTCCGGCGCGCCGCGACGGCGGTGAGGTTGCAACCGGCCGCCGACCCGCGCTGGGAGATCCCCAGCTCTGCCGGGCTCGCGATCCCCTTGCTCGCCGTGTCGTGGTCGGCGGGGGCGCTCCTCACCTCGGGCCGGCTCGGCGCCGTGCGCTGCTGCCCGGGCGACGACTGCGGCTGGCTCTTCCTCGACCAGTCCGGCCGTCGGCGATGGTGCTCGATGGGCACCTGTGGCAACCGCGCGAAGGTGCGCGCCCACGCCGCCCGGCAACGTCGGCACTGACCTCCGTCGAGTCGCGTGTCATGTTGCGGGCCCCACGCTCCGGTCGGGCTGACACGCGACCGTGGCGACGACGTGTGAGGCTAGGCCGGTGGACGAGACAGACTGGGAGCAGCGGGTGGCCGACGCCTGGGCGTCGATCGACCAGCGGAGCGAGGCGGAGTTCCTTGCCCTGATCGAGAAGCTCGCCGCCGAGCTGCCCCACGACAGCGGTGCCGGGGTCTTCGAGCGGGCCTGCTCGTTCGACTCGACCGGCCACCCTGACCTCGCCGTCCCCCTCTACCGGCAGGCGCTCGACCTAGGGCTGACCGGCGAGCGCCGGCGCCGCGCGGTGATCCAGCTGGCCAGTTCATTGCGCAACCTCGGCCGGCCGGACGAGAGCGTCGCACTGCTGAGGACCGAGCTGGACGCCGGCTCCGATCCACTGGACGACGCCGTACGAGCGGTGCTGGCGCTGGCCCTCACCGACCTCGGGCAGGAGCTGGAGGCTGTCTCCCTCGTGCTCGGCGCGCTGGCACCGCACCTGCCCCGGTACCAGCGCTCGATGGCCAACTACGCCCGACTGCTGATGGAAACCGACCCCGAAGCGTAGAGCCCTCGGCTACGCGAGCGAGTCGTCGTCCTCGGCGGTCTGAGGTCCGCCGGCATCCCCGGTGTTGACCACCCCGCCCGGCTCGATGAGCATCGCCCGTACCTCTCCCGCCGACGTGGGGCAGTGCTCGACGCCGCGCGGAACGACGTACATCTCACCCGGGCCGAGGGTGATGTTGCCGTCGCGCAGCTGGATCGTCAGCTCGCCGTCGAACACCAGGAAGAACTCGTCGGTGTCGTCGTGCGTGTGCCAGGTGAACTCGCCGTCGAGGCGGACGAGTTTGATCTCGTAGTCGTTCAAGCGGGCAACGAGCTTCGGCGAGTAGACGTCCTGGAACCGACCGAATCGTTCCGCGATGTTGATTGCGTTGGCAGGCATGCCTCCAGCCTGCCACGGCCGGTGAACGGGTCAGCGAAGTCCGATCGCCTGCTGTGCCGCATGCAACGTCGGCAGCGCGGCCTCCCGGGCGCGCTGGGCACCGCGGCGCGCGACCTCCAACACCTCTCCCGGCTCGATCTCCGCGAACCGCTTCTGGACCGGCTCGAGCGTCGCCACGATCGCCTCGGCCACGGCCTCCTTCAGCCCTCCGTACGACGTGAACGACGCCGCGAGATCGGCCGGGCCGGTGCCGTCGGTGCACGCCGAGAGCACGTCCAGCAGGTTGGCGATCCCCGACTTGTCCATCGGGTCGTACCGAAGGTCACCGTCGGAGTCGGTGACGGCCCGCAGCACCTTGCGCCGTGCGACGCTCGGCCGGTCGAGCAGGAAGACGGTGCCGGCCGTCGAGGTCGCCGACTTGCCCATCTTCGCGGTGGGGTTCTGTAGATCCATCACCCGGGCACCGGTCGCCGGCGTCACGATCTCGGGTACGACGAAGACCTCGCCGTACTCACGGTTGAACCGGATCGCGAGGTCACGGGTGAGCTCGACGTGCTGGCGCTGGTCCTCCCCGACCGGCACCTCGCTGGTCCGGTAGAGCAGGATGTCGGCCGCCATCAGTGCCGGGTAGGTGAACAGCGAGGCCCGGGTGTCGGATCGGCCGCGACCCTTCTCCTTGAACTGGATCATCCGGTTGAGCTCGCCCAAGTGCGCCGTGGACTCCAAGAGGTAGGCGAGCTCGCTGTGCGCCGAGACATGACTCTGAACGAACAGCGTGGAACGTTCGGGTTCGATGCCGATGGCAAGGCACAGCCGCAGCATCTCCGCGGTGTACGCACGGACGTCGTCGGGTCGGTGCGGAACGGTCAGCGCATGCAGGTCGGCGATGCCGTAGTAGCAGTCGGCGTCGCCTTGTTGCGCAGCCATCTGCCGCAGCGCGCCGAGGTAGTTCCCCAGCGTGAGGTGGCCGGTCGGCTTCAGCAGGCTGAGTGTGCGGCGGTCGGTGGTCGGATGTGACATCGGATGCTCCTGGTCGCTCGTGTCTCGACGAGGGGACCCGGCACCGCGCCGTACGACGCGAGAAGAGCCGCCTCGATCGAGACGGCTCGGATGGT
>WHTB01000019.1 GCA_009379735.1 Propionibacteriales bacterium | reverse complement strand
CCGACCTCGTCGACGACGCCCTGGTGTCCTAGCGACTCAAGGCCGAGCTGCCCGCGGTCGCGAACGTCGCCACGTCACACGCCAGCGCCGCCGGGGTCACAGCGCCGCCACGCTTCACTCTGCCTGCAACTGCCAGGTCAACTCAGTACCGTCGAGGCGGATGTGCTGCTCGGCGCCGGTCACGGCCGCATCCTCGACGCCCACCCGACCGACCACGGCCAGGAGCTGCTGGCGAGCCGACGCCCGAGCCAAAGCAATCGAGAGCCGCATGACCGCGGGCCTGGATGCGCGGCAACGTCGGCAACTACTCGACCTGCTGCACCACTTCGTCGCCGCACTCGACATGCCGCCCGAAAACGTGTGACCACCAGCCAGGCAGGAGGCTGCCAGCCGCCGTAGTGCTGTCAATTGGGACTCCCCGACCCGATCCGTGGGTTCCGGCGGCTGGTGTAGATCATCGCCTAATGGGCCGTCCGGCGCACCGGGGAAGGCCGTTTGCGCCATGATCGACACCGATCCCGGCGGTATCCACTCGTGCCAGCAGCACCAGACCGCTCTTGATCAAGCTGGCTCGTCGTCCGGCTGGGCGGGGCGGCGTTGTGGCTTGCCGTCGGTAGGTTCATGCTGGCTTCTACTGGGTGCGCAGCACGGTGGCGGCGAGGCGCTGGACACGGCCGGGGTCACGGATGCCGTCGATCTCGACGATTCTGCCGTCGGCGACGGTGAACGCCAAGATGGAGAACGGCTGACCGTCGATGGTCACAAGCGTGCCGACCTGGCCGTTGACCAGCACTGGGTAGAGTTCGGCGCCTCGCGGAGCTCGTGCCAGTTTCACCACCTCGTGCACGCCGCGGTACTCGATCACACGCTTGCCGAGACCGAAGTCGGCGCGCAGCACGATGTCGGGGTCAAGGAGCTTGACCAGGGAGTCGAAGTCCCCGGCCCTGGTGGCGGCGAAGAACGCGTCGACAACTTCACGTTGGCGGGCGACGTCCACGTCCGGGGCGCGGACATCGGCGACCTTCACGCGGCGTCGCGCTCTGCTGGCCAGCTGTCGGGTGGCGGCGGGGCTGCGCTCCACCAGGCGAGCGATGTCTTCGAAGGGCAGCTCGAACATATCGTGCAACACGAACGCCAACCGCTCGGCGGGGGTCAGGGAATCGAGCACGACCAGCAGCGCAAACCCGACCGAGTCGGCCAGCAGCGCCTCCTGCTCCGGATCGAGGTACCCGTCGGGTGCAACCACAGGGTCGGGCAGTCGTTCGCCGACGAAGTCCTCTCGCCGCCGCCGGCGCGTGCGAAGCATGTGCAGGCACTCGCGGGCAACGACGGTGGTGAGCCAGCCGCCCAGGTTGTCGATCTCATCTGCATCCGATCGGTTCAGCTGCAGCCAGGCGTCCTGGACGGCGTCATCGGCCTCGGTCACCGAGCCGAGCATCCGGTAGGCCACCGCCCGCAGCCGGGGTCGGTGTTCCTCAAAGCGCCTCGCCAGCCACTCGGTCTCCTCCACCTGTCACACCATCCCTTGGGTCGGGCTCATATATGTGAACCCGGAGGGCCCGGGAATGTGACAACGCAAACGTAAGGAGACCCTGATGACCCCCTATCTTGCGCCGATCGAGAACCCGAAGGGCATGCGGTTGAAGATGCTGTACCGGTTCTTGGGGAAGGCGTTCGGCAAGCCGCCAGCCTGGCTGACGGTTCAGGGCGCGCGGATGCCAGTGACGTTCCTGATGTGGATGGGCAAGGTCAGCTCGCTCAGCAAAAAGCTCGTGCTGCCCGATGACATGGAGAGGCTGATCCGTGCCCGCGTCGACAACCTGAACATGTGCACGTGGTGCCAGGATGCCGGCCGCTGGTACGTGATGACCAAGGACAAGGACGACAAGCTCCTGGCCAAGGTCGACGCGGTAGACGAGTACCGGACCAGCCCGCTGTTCAGCGACACGGAGCGCGCCGCCCTCGACTTCGCCACCGAGTTGACCGAGCAGAAGCACGTCGGCTCGGAGACGTTCAATACCCTGCGGCAGCACTTCTCCGAGCGTGAGATCTGCGAGATCGACTGGGTCGTCGCGACCAACCATCTGTTCAACATCAACAACCTCGGGCTGGGCATCAGCTCCGACGGGCTCTGCGAGCTCGCGAAGCCGAAGCTCACCGCCGCGCAAGCCGGTTAGCGGCGCGAGCGGTCCGGGCGCGGCCTCCGCGGCGTTCCACAGAAGCGAATCCACTGCTGACCCCAACCGCACGAACCAACGGGGCTACGCCGCCCTCGTCGACGACGCCTGTCCTAGCGAGCCGAGTCCTAGCGAGCCGCCCGCGACGTACTCAGACCCGGGTGAGCAGCGCGACGCACTCCACGTGATGCGTCATCGGGAACAGGTGGAACGCGCGGACCCGGGTGAGCTGATGACCCGCGGTCGCGAAGGTCGCCACGTCGCGCGCCAGCGCCGCCGGGTCACACGCGACGTACGCGATCGCCCGCGGGCGCAGCGCCGCCACCTGCAGGGTCACCTCACGTCGCGCACCAGTCCGAGGCGGGTCGAGCACGACCAGGTCGACCGGCTCGGGATGCGACCGCAGGATGCGCGCCACCGGACCGCCCTCGATCCGCACCTGGGGCAGGTCGCGCAGGTTGCGGCGCGAGTCCTTCACCGCGCGGTCGTCACCCTCCACCGCCAGCACGGCGCCGGAGGGACCAACGGCCAACGCCAGCGCCGCCGAGAACAACCCGACCCCGCTGTAGAGGTCGACGGCCCGCTCCCCCGGCTGGGGGTCGAGGGCCGTGAGCACCGCGTCCGCCAGCGTGTCGGCGGCACCGGGATGCACCTGCCAGAACCCGCGGCCGCTGACCCGCCAGTCCCATCCGAGCGCGCGTTCGGTGACGTACGTCCGCCCGCGCAGCCGGTGACCGCCGGTCGTCACCGCGCTGTCCAGGTCGACCCCTGGTAGCCGAGGCATCTTCCGGCCGGCCGGCTCGACCACCACCAGCCGCTCCCCCGTGCCCGACGTGATCGCCTCGACCGACGCCGCACCGGGCCAGGCGTGCCGCGGTACGTCGGCGAGCCGGTCGGTGGCGATCAGGCACCGGTCGACGGCTACGACGTCGTGCGACCGGTGCCGCCGCAGGCCGAGCCGACCCTCGGCATCGGCGGTGTAATGGACGCGGCTGCGCCAGGCCAGTCCGTCCCGGTCGCCGGGCACCGGCTCGACCTCGACCGGCAGGTCGAGGCCGGCCAGCCGCTGCAGCTGCTCGGAGACGACGGCGGCCAACAGCCGGCGCTGGCCGTCGAGGGAGACGTGCTGGAAGTCGCAGCCACCACAGCGGCCCGGGCCGGCATACTGGCACGGCGCCTCGACTCGGTCCACGGACGGGTCGAGCACCTCCACCGCATCCGCCCGGAGGAACCGCGCCCCCGCCTCCGTGACGTGGGCGACCACGGTCTCGCCCGGCAGGGCATGCCGGACGAAGACCACCTGACCGTGCTCGGTGCGGGCGACGCAGTGGCCGCCGTGGGCGACCTGGCCGACCTCCAGCCGCAGCCGGGCGCCGACCTCGATGTCGTCGGTCAAGACATCCCGCCGCGCCGGCGGCGGCCGTAGGTGGGTGCCGACTCGGCCCGCTCGGCACGGGCAGCCGCGGCGGCGGAGGACGCGAGCTGGTACGGCACGCTGGTCACCATCACGCCCGGCGTGAACAACAGCCGGCCCTTCAGCCGCAGCGCGCTCTGGTTGTGCAGCACCTGCTCCCACCAGTGGCCGACGACGTACTCCGGGATATAGACCGTCACGACGTCACGCGGGCTGCCCCGGCGGATGCTCTGCACATAGTCCACGATCGGCCGGGTGACCTCGCGGTACGGCGACGACAGCACCCGCAGCGGCACCGGGATCTCGCGCCGGTCCCATTCGTCCATCAGCTCCATCGTCGCCTGGTCGTCGACGTCGACCGTGATGGCCTCGAGGACGTTGGCACGACCCGCCCGGGCGTACGCCAGGGCCCGCATCGTCGGCTTGTGCAGCTTGGACACCAGCACGACGGCATGGATGCGCGACGGCAGCCCCTGGTCCTCCATCGACGCCTCGAGCTCGCTGCTGACCCGGGCGTAGTGCCGGTGGATGGCCTTCATCAGCGCGAACCACATCAGCATCGCGAGGATCGCGATCCAGGCGCCGGCCAGGAACTTCGTGATCAGGACGACGACCAGCACGGTCGCCGTGACGAGGAGGCCGAACGCGTTGATCGACCGGCTACGCTGCATGCGCAGCCGCGCCGCCCCGTTGCGCTCCGTGCGCAGATGCCGGGTCCAATGCCTCACCATGCCAGCCTGGCTCGCCGTGAACGAGACGAACACCCCGACGATGTACAGCTGGATCAGCCGGGTGACCTCGGCGTCGAAGGCCACGATCAGCACGATCGCGAACCCGGCGAGCAGGACGATGCCGTTGCTGTACGCCAGCCGGTCACCGCGGGTGTGCAGCTGGCGCGGCAGGTAGCCGTCACGGGCCAGGATCGACCCGAGCACGGGGAATCCGTTGAACGCCGTGTTGGCAGCGAGCACCAGGATGATCCCCGTGGCCGCAGTCACCAGGTAGAAGCCGGGCGAGAAGTGGTCGAAGACCACCTCGGCGAGCTGGCCGACGACCGGGTCCTGGTGGTAGCCCTCACCCACGGGATTGCCGTCCGGGCCGAGCAGCTGCTCCGACGGGTTTTCGGCGACCCGCACGCCGGTGATGTTAGCCAGCGACACGATGGACAGCGCCATGGTGGTCGCGATCACGCCGAGCAACAGCAGAGTGGTCGCGGCGTTCTTGCCCTTGGGTTTGCGGAACGCGGGTACACCGTTGGCGATCGCCTCCACACCGGTGAGCGTCGCGCAGCCCGACGCGAAAGCACGCAGCAGCAGAAATCCCACGGCCAACCCCGTGAAACCGTCGACGAACGACTCCTCGGGTACCAGCCCCAGATCGGCGCTGGGTGCAGCGGGCAACCCGCCGGCGAGGAAGTGCCTGCCGAACCCCCAGGCCGCCATGCCCAGGATGGCCGTCATGAACAGGTACGTCGGGATGGCGAACGCCGTGCCCGACTCGCGTACACCGCGCAGGTTCATCGCCATGAGGAACACGACCGCAACGGCGGCCACCGCGACCTGGTGGCCGCGCAGCGGGTCGAAGGCTGTCGCGGCGTACTGCGCGGCGGAGGAGATCGACACCGCCACCGTGAGGACGTAGTCGACCAGCAACGCGCTCGCGACCGTCAGGCCCGACGTACTCCCGAGGTTGGTGGTCGCGACCTCGTAGTCGCCACCCCCGCTTTGGTATGCCTGCACGTTCTGCCGGTAGGACGCGACCACGACGAGCATCACGAACGCGATTACGATGCCGATCTTCCACGAGTACGAGTAGGAGACCGCGCCGGCGAGGGCCAGGGTCAGGAAGATCTCGTCCGGTGAGTACGCGACGCTTGACAGCGGGTCACTGGCGAAGACGGGTAGGGCGATGCGTTTCGGCAACAGCGTCTCGTGCATCTGGGTGCTGCGCAGCTTGCGGCCCACGATGAGCCGTTTGCCGGCGTCGGAGATCTTCACGAGCGACAAGGCTAGACCGTCGCGGGCGCGGTCGTGCCGCGCCACGGTCAGTGCTCGTGTAGCGTCATCTGCCGTGCATGTCGTGATCATGGGCTGCGGCCGTGTCGGGTCCTCGTTGGCCCGCAACCTCGAGCGCCGCGGACACACCGTGGCGGTCATCGACCAGAACCCGGACGCCTTCCGCCGGCTGGGTCCGACGTACGACGGTCGCAAGGTGACCGGCCCCGGCTTCGACCGGCACGTGCTGGACGACGCCGGCATCAAGGACGCCGAGGCGTTCGCGGCGGTGTCCAGCGGCGACAACTCCAACATCATCTCGGCCCGGGTGGCGCGGGAGACATTCGGCGTGCACAACGTGGTCGCCCGCATCTACGACCCGGCTCGGGCCGAGATCTACCAGCGTCTCGGCATCCCCACCGTCGCCACCGTGCGATGGACGACCGACCAGATCCTGCGGCGGCTGATGCCGGAGGGCGCGGAGCCGGACTGGCGCGACCCCTCCGGCACTATCCGGATCGCCGAGGTGTCGACGGACGTCAGGTGGATCGGCCGCACCGTCGACACCATCCAGGAGCAGGCCGACACCCGCGTCGCCTTCATCACCCGGCTGGGCGAAGGCATGATCCCGACCCGCGAGACCGTGCTTCAGGAGGGCGACCTGCTGCACTGCGCGATGCTTGAAGCCGACGCCAACCGAGTGGCCACCGCGCTGGCCGCGCCCCCCGAGGAGCACTGATGCGGGTCACCATCGCCGGCGCCGGAGCAGTCGGCCGATCGGTGGCCGCCGAGCTCGTCATGAACGGCCACCGCGTCCTGCTGATCGACAAGGACGCCCGCGCGATCCGTACCGAGTCTGTGCCCGACGCCCAGTGGCTGCTCGCCGACGCCTGTGAGGTCAGCTCGCTGGAGGAGGCCGCGGTGCAGGAGTGCGACGTGGTGATCGCGGCCAGCGGTGACGACAAGGTCAACCTCGTCGTCTCGCTGCTGTCCAAGACCGAGTTCGGCGTGCCGCGCACCGTGGCCCGGGTCAACCACCCGGACAACGAGTGGCTGTTCAACGACGCCTGGGGAGTCGACGTCTCCGTGTCGACGCCGCGGATCATGTCGGCGCTGGTCGAGGAGGCGGTCTCCATCGGCGATGTCGTACGGCTGTTCACGTTCCGGCAGGGCGACGCCAACCTTGTCGAGCTGACACTTCCGCACGACTCGCCGTTCTCCGGCACCCAGGTCGACGAGATCATGTGGCCGCGCGACGTGTCGCTGGTTACGATCCTGCGCGACGGGCACGTCCTCCAGCCCGAGCCCGACCGCGCCCTCGAGTCCGGCGACGAGCTGCTGTTCGTCGCGGCCGCCGAGCGCGAGCCCGAGATCGCGGCCCTGCTCTCACCCCACGGCCACACGATCTCCTGACCACCGGAACCGACGAGTTTGCTGTCAAACGTCGCTGGGGACAGCGAACTCGTCGGTTACGAGTTGGCGCGTGCAGCCGGACGGTCAGGACGTGTCGTGCCACGGGCTCGGTGTGCGTCAGTCGGCGGCCGGCTCGGGCTCGATCGGCGTGTGGTTGCGAGACAGCACCCACGCCATCGTCGCCAGGGCCGCGACCTGCAGCGGCCAGCCGAGGGTGATCTTCGCGATCCCCAGCGCCCCAGCCTGGCCGGCCTCCCACAACGGGTAGTAGACCGCGACCCGGACTGCGCACGGGATCGCCAGGATCCAGGTCAGCAAGCTGCACAGCCGCACGATCTGCGGGTTGCGGTGCCACCCGGTCGGGTCGCCGGTGACGCTGCCGATCATGAAACCGATCACCGGCCACCGCGCCAGCGTGGACCCGGCGAGCAGCACGAAGTAGCCGGCGTTGTACCAGATGCCCGGCAGGAAGGCGTCCTCCGCGTTCCCTGACCGCAGCGCGAAGAACGCCGCGATCGCGATGCCGAAGAACGCGTTGAGCACGTACTGCACCGACGACCGCTGCACCAGCCGGACCACCAGCAGCACGAGGGTGGCGCCACCGCCGAGCGCCAGCGCGAGCCGGAGGTTGTGCGTGCTGATCCAGGTGACGGTGAACGCCAGCGTCGGGACGATGCCTTCGAGCAGCCCGCGGCGGCCGCCGAGCGCGACCGCCATCTGGTGACGGACCAGCTGCTCGACTGTCTCAGCGGTGACCGGGGAGCCCGCGGCGACGGGGGAGCTCATCCGCGCAGCTCGTAGCGAGGGTTGTACATGATCTGCTCCCCACCGGTAGTGCTGATCCGTCCGTGCACCACCAGGGCGGCACCCGGCTGGATGCCGGCGATCCGGCGTCGGCCGAGCCAGACGATCGTGACACTGCCCGACCCGTCGTAAAGCTCGGCCTCCAGCGCCGGGGTGCCCGAACGTGGCCGCAGGGTGACGTGCCGCAGCGTGCCGGTCAAAGCCACCCGGTCTCGGTCGACCGCATCGGCCACTCGCGAGCAGCCGGTGGTCGTCGCGACGTCGCGCTGCAGGTCGCGGTCCTCGAGATCCTGCTGGCTCGACCCCAGCCGGCGCAGGGCACGGCGCAGCCGTCCACCCGCCTCGACGGCGTCCTGCGATGTCATGGCCAAAGCGTAGTTCAGATCACTGGTCGCCGGAGGGCGCACCCGACTGCTCGTCGGTACGACCGTCCTGCTCGGCATCGGCTGCACCCGGCCCGGTCGCCGGCATCGTCAACGGGATCGACGCCCGGGGTGGCATCGGGCTGTCACCACGGCGCACGATCACCCGGCGGAAGGCGGCCTCCACGACGCCGTCGGGGTCCGGCTCGACCGCCGGCTTGCCGAGGAACGTGCCCCGCAGAAGCCAGCGCGGCGCGGACACGCCGACCACCCGTGACGTCTGCGTGCCCGGCTTGCCGTCGGGCGTCTGCATCGGCACGACCAGCTTGACCTCGGGCCCGAACTCGCCGCCCTGCTCGGTCGCGGTGCCGCCCCGCCGGGTTGCCTCGGCTCCGATCTCCCGGCGTACGTCGTCCCAGATCGTCTCGTTGCGCGGCGCCGCGAACGCGCGGGCCTCGACCGCGCCCTCCGGGCCGACCAGCAGGACGGCGATCACGTTCTGCGTGTTGGGGTCGACCTGCAGCCGCACCTCGAGGCCGGGCCCTGCGGTGACGATCAACCCACCGAGGTCGACCCGGCCGCCGCTGTCATTGCCGGTGGAGTCGCCAATCGAGTCGCCGCTGTCCAGGTCGATGTCGTCGACGTCCCACGGACCCTGCGGTCGGGCCAACTCGGACCGGTCCCCCTGGTGCGGGTCGACCGGTGTGCCCCGCAACGCGTCCGACTCCTTGCCGGCGCGGTCCTTCCCCCGGTTGCGACGACCGAACATCACGGTCCTTCCACCGGCGCCACAGCCTCGAGCCGGGCCGCGGCGTAGCCGCCGGTGGACCCGTGGCCGCCGTCGCCGCGGGCCGACCCAGGCAACCGCTCGACCTCGACGAAGCGCGCGCGCTCCACGCGCTGGAACACCAGTTGGGCGATCCGGTCACCCCGCGACAACGTCACCGGCTCGGCCGGGTCGAGGTTGACGAGCACGACCTTGAGCTCGCCGCGGTAGCCCGCGTCCACCGTCCCGGGCGCATTCACGATCGACAGCCCGCAGCGCGCCGCGAGCCCCGACCGCGGATGGACCAGCGCGGCGTACCCGTCCGGCAGGGCCAGTGAGATCCCGGTGGGTACGACGGCCCGCTCCCCCGGCGCGAGGACGACGTCGACGGTCGTCACCACATCGGCTCCGGCGTCGCCGGGATGGGCGTACGCAGGCAGCGGTATGTCGGGGTCGAGACGTCGGACCAGGACGTCCAGGTCGGTCATCGGGCCATCACGGTGCCCGACCCTACCTCGACCCGGATCGGCCTCGTGAAAGGCTGTCCGCCGTGTCCGACAGTGTGCCCACCTACCGCGAGCGGCTGCACGTCCCCGTGGTCTGGTGGCTGCTCGGCCTCGGCTTCGTCGCCAGCCTCTGGCTGGCACTCGCGGTGGCCCTCCCCGGGCCTGCGGTGTGGGCCATCAGCGCGGTGGCCGCCGGGCTCGTCGGGCTGCTCCTCGCCGGGTACGGCGGGGCGCTGGTCGAGGTGGGCCCGGACGGCCTCGTCGCCGGACGCGCTCGGCTGGACTGGCCGGCCTGCGGCCCAGCGGCGGCACTCGACGCCGACGCGGCCCGGCGGGTGCGTGGCGTCGATGCGGACGCCCGCGCCTACCTGCTGATCCGGCCCTACCTGTCGACGGCGGTGCGGGTCGACGTCGACGACGCCGACGACCCGACGCCGTACTGGCTGGTCGCGACTCGGCATCCGGACCGGCTGGCGGCGGCGATCGAGTCCGCCCGTCGTACGCCGTGGAAAACTGGGTAACACAAGGAGTGACATCGTTGCCGAACGAGGAGGCACAGACCGTGGCGTCAGGGTCGAAAGTGTGGAAGGTGTACGGATTGGCGTCGGCGGTCGCCGCCACCATCCTGGTGCGTAAGGCGCTCGACGTGTCCTGGAAGGTCGGCACCGGTCACAAGCCGCCCACCAACCCCGAGCACCCGGACGTCGACTGGGTCGAGGCGGTCACCTTCGCGCTCGCCAGCGGCGCCGCCATCGGGCTGGCCCGCATGCTCGCGGCCCGCAAGGCGGCCGACTACTTCCGCCGGTCGACCGGTCGGCTGCCGTCCAACCTGCAAGACGTCGCCTAGGAGACGCACCCTAGTCACCGCAAACCGGACAGAACGCGACAACGTGGGCGCCCGCTCCGGGTGCCCACGCCGTGGTGGTGGCCGGCGCCGCGTGGCGGCGCGCCGGTAGGTCGGTCAGGCCGCGCAGTCGCGGCAGGTCATCGTTTTCGCATTCGCCAGCTGGCTGCGGTGGTGCACCAGGAAGCAGCTGCTGCAGGTGAACTCGTCCTCCTGCCGCGGCAGGACCTGAACAGCCAGCTCCTCATGTGACAGGTCGGCACCGGGGAGCTCGAACGACTCGGCCGCCTCGGCCTCGTCCTCGTCGACCTTGCCGGAGTTCTTGTCGTGCCGGCGGGCCTTGAGCTCCTCGATACTGTCTTCGTTCAGCTCCTCGTCGGTTTTACGAGGTGCGTCGTAGTCGGTCGCCATTTTCCGTTATCTCCCAGCTCTGCCTGAGCTCGGGTTCGCCCCGATGTGGTCAGTCGTGCAAGGCGCGTAACGCCCCACGAGCCGGATAAATGCCCGAACCCGGCGGCGAGATTGTGCCTGACTCCGAGCGGAAATGCACGACGATTTCACATCGTGTCGCGCGAGTCACAGTCAGGCGGTGCCGAAACCGGCCTCCGAGAGCAGTGGTTCGAGGGCCGAGAACAGCACCGGGTTGGCCGCGACGACCAGCCGGCGACCGGCTTCCGCGCCTCCCAGACCGGCCACCCGGGCACCCGCCTCCGCGGCGATCAGGCCGCCCGCGGCGAGGTCCCAGGGCGCGAGCCCCTGCTCGACGTACGCGTCGAGGCGGCCGGTCGCGACGGAGCACAAGTCGAGGGACGCGGCCCCGGCCCGGCGGATGTCGCGGACCTGCGCGAGCAGCGTCGCGACGGCGGCTCCCTGCCGAGCCCGTACGCCCGGGTCGTAGCCGAAGCCGGTGCCGACCAGGGCTCCCTCGGGCACGCTCACCTGCGAAACCTGCAGCCGCCGCCCGGCGAGCCAGGCGCCTTCGCCGCGCACCGCGGACCAGGTCTCCGACGACACCGGGTTGTGGACCACGCCGACGACGACCTCGCCGTCGACCTCGGCGGCGATCGACACGGCGTACGTCGGGAGCCCGTACAGGTAGTTGACCGTGCCGTCGATCGGGTCGACCACCCAGTGCACGCCACTGCTGCCGTCGGCCGAGCCACCCTCCTCGCCGAGGAACCCGTCGCCCGGCCGCGCCGTCAGCAACGCGTCGCGGATCAGCCGCTCGGAGGCCCGGTCGGACTCGGTGACCACGTCGGTCGGGCTGGACTTGGTGGCCGCCACCGAGACCTCGGCCTCCTCGCGCAGCCGGCGGACCAGGGAGCCGGCCTCGGCCGCGACCCGGAGGGCGAGGTCGAGCAGCTCGGCGGTGGACACGGTCATGGCGACCCCACCCGGTCACGGCCGCACAGGGCCGGCCGGTCGGACCGCGGGTTGGGGCAGCAGTCGGCCGGGCACACGTCCCACAGCGGCTGGCTCCCCTGGACCGCCGCCCGGCCGACCGGCTCTCCGCGTTCGACCGCCGCCCGCTCGGTCAACAGGTCGCGGACCATCGCGACGAGCCGCTGGTCGGTGCCGGGCGTCGCCGCCCGCGCCAGCGGCAGCCCGAGCCGCGCTGCGGTCGCCGCCGCCTCGGTGTCGAGGTCGTGGATGACCTCCATGTGGTCGGAGACGAAGCCGACCGGGACGAGCACCACACCGGGCACGCCGGCCGCGGCCAGCGCCTCGAGGTGGTCGTTGACGTCCGGCTCGAGCCACGGCACCTGCGGGGCACCGGACCGCGAGCAGTACACCAGGTCCCAGCCGTCGTGCCCGACCGCACGCGCGACCGCGTCCGCGACCACGCGGTGCTGCCGCTCGTACGCGTGCCCGTCGGGGTAGGCGTCGCCGCGTCCGCTGCCCGCGGCCATCGCCTCCGGGATGGAGTGCGTCACGAACACCAGCCGCGACTCCGCCGGCACCTCGGTCAGTGCCTTCAGCGTCGCGTCGACGAAGGCCGCGACGAACCCGGGATGGTTGCCGTAGTGCCGGAGCCGATCCAGCCGGGGTGCACCCGCGATCCCGTCGACCGAGTCGTAGAGGTTCTCGCGGTATTGCCGGCAGCCGGAGTACGACGCGTACGCGCTGGTCACCAGGCAGGCGGCGCGGGTGACCCCGTCGGCCGTCATCTGCTGCACCGTCTGCCGGAGGTACGGGTGCCAGTTGCGGTTGCCCCAGTAGACCGGGATCTCGATGCCGTGGGTGGCCAGGTCGGCCTCGACCGCCGCGACCAGGGCGCGGCACTGGTCGTTGATCGGGCTGCGCCCACCGAACCGGTGGTAGTGCTCCCCCACCTGGGCGAGCCGCTCCCGTGGAATCCCCCGGCCACGGGTGACGTTCTCGAGGAACGGGACGACGTCGCCGGGCTGCTCAGGTCCGCCGAAGGAAACCAGCAGCAGCGCGTCGTACGGGTCGGCCAGGTAGGACACGGCCCGATCTTGTCAGGAAGTCGCCGTAAGGTGGGAACCGCGCATTGACCCCTTACTGCCCGCTCCGCTGAAGGCGCCGCCGTGTTCTCGTCGTACCGCCACGTGCTCAGCCGGCCCGGCGCGCTCGCGTTCACCTCGGCCGCGTTCGTCGGTCGGCTGCCGATCGCGATGGTGGGGCTCGGCATCGTGCTCATGGTGGAGCACCACACCGGGTCGTACGGCCTGGCCGGGTCGGTCTCGGCGACGTACGTCGTCGCGAACGCCGTGACCGCGCCGGTGCTGGCCCGGCTGGTGGACCGGCGCGGCCAGCGTCGGGTGCTGCCGCTGGCGATCGGCGGGTACGGCGCCGCGCTCGCCCTGCTGATGTGGGCGGTGCCGCAGGGCGCGCCGATCGTGGTCGCGTTCGTGCTCGCCGCCCTGACCGGCGGTGCGATGCCGCCGATCGGGTCGAGCGTGCGGGCACGGTGGACCCACCTGCTCCGTGGCCGGCCCGAGCTGCAGACCGCCTACGCGATCGAGGGCGTCGTCGACGAGGTCATCTTCATGGTCGGCCCGGTCGTCGTGATCGCACTCGCGACGACAGTCACCCCGGTGGTCGGGCTCGCCGCGCCGCTCGTCCTCGGCGTCGGTGGCACCGTGCTGCTGGCCGCCCAGCGGGCGACCGAGCCACCCGTCGACCCGCGCGATCCGAGGGTCACGACCCGTTCTCCGCTCGGCTGGCGGCTGCTGCTGCCGCTGATCGTGGCCTGCGTCGCGCTCGGGTCGCTGTTCGGCAGCGCCGAGGTCGTCACCATCGCGTTCACCGACGAGGCGGGCCGCCCGGGCACTGCCGCCGTGCTGCTCGCGGTCTGGGCGCTCGGCAGCCTGCTCGCCGGGCTGGTCACCGGCGCCGTCACCTGGCGGGCGGCTCCACTGCACCGTTTCAAGCTCGGCGCGCTCGCGCTCGCCGTGACGATGTCGCCGCTGCCGTTCGTCGACTCGATCCCGGTGCTGGGCCTGGTGCTGTTCGTCGCCGGGTTCGCGATCGCGCCGACGATGATCGCCAGCATCGGCGCGGTCCAGGCGACCGTGCCGCCGGCGCGACTGACCGAGGGCATCGCCTGGGTGACGACCGGTCTCACGGCGGGCGTCGCGCCCGGCGCCGCGCTGGCCGGGCGGGTCGTCGACGTGTCCGGCGCGTCGGCGGCGTTCTGGGTCTCGGCCGTGTCCGGTCTGGTCGCCGCGGCGCTCGCGCTGGCGACCCGGACGCGCCAGCCGGGGTTGGGCGTGGCCGCGGCGCGGGGGTAGCGTCGCGGCCACCGGCGCGGTGGCTTGGTTCGGGGCCCGGGCCGGTGAAGGATGGGCCCACCCGAACGAACAGGACATGGGAGACGAACCGATGGTCGAGCTCCGGCTCGTGGGGTTGAGCGAGGACAGCCTGCAGCTGATCTTCGCCAACCCCTCCGGGCAGAAGTTCACCGTCCCTGTAGATGATCGGCTGCGCGCCGCCCTGCGCGGTGACCGTGCCCGGCTCGGCCAGTTGGAGATCCAGATGGACAGCGCTTTGCGGCCACGAGACATCCAAGCCAGGATCCGCGCCGGTGAGTCCCCGGAGGCCGTCGCCCAGGTGGCCCAGGTTCCGGTCGACAAGATCATGGGGTACGCCGTCCCCGTCCTGGCCGAGCGCGAGCACGTGGCCGAGCGGGCACGGCGCTGCGCCGTACGACGCAAGACCGGCGACGGCCCCGGTCAGCTGCTCGGCGACGCGGTGGCCGAGCGGCTGCGCGCCGAGAACGTCGACCCCGGCACGGCTACCTGGGACGCCTGGCGCCGCGAGGACGGCAAGTGGACCGTCATCGTCGGGTACGCCACGAAGGTCACCGAGGGCACCGGCACGTTCACCTTCGACCCGCTCGGCCGCTACGCCCTGCCCGACGACGAGCCGGCCCGCTGGCTGGTCGGCGAGTCGGAGCCGGACGCGGACAGCCCCACCGATCGGACTGGCGATCGGACCGGCGCGAAGCCGACGCGCCGGCTGGCCGCCGTGACCGACGACCGGCCGGACGCACGGCCCGCGGACGAGGACAGCCTGACCGCGGTCGCCGACGCGGTCGGCACCGACGAGCGGGTCACCGCCGCCGAGGTGGACGAGTCTGACCAACCGGTCGCCGAGGAGCCCGACGAGCCGGTTGCCGACGAGCCGGGGCCGAAGAAGCGCGGCCGCAAGACCCGCGGCCGGGCGAGTGTCCCGAGCTGGGACGAGATCATGTTCGGCGGGTCCAAGGAGTAGCCCGCAGCACCGGGGTGCGTCGGCATACTCGCTAGTATCCCGGCATGTCCTACCTGGTCACCGGCGCAACCGGATTCATCGGACGGCACCTGGTCGAGCGACTGCTCGCCGACCCGGTCACCGATACCGACGGCACGATCTTCGTCATCGTCCGGAAGGGCTCGCTGCGACGGTTCGAGCAGCTGACCCGGCGCTGGGGCAGCCCCAGCCGGGTGGTGCCCGTCGTCGGCGACCTGACCGCCGACCTGATGGGCATCGACCCGGACTGGGTCGACGCTCAGGCCGGCAAGATCGACCATCTCGTGCACCTGGCCGCGCTGTACGACATGACAGCGTCCGACGAGCGCAACGAGCTGCTCAACGTCGGCGGCACCCGCGCGGCGATCAGTCTCGCGGAGCGGCTGCAGGTGGGCTGCTTCCACCAGGTCTCGTCGATCGCCGTGGCCGGTGACTACGCCGGCGACTTCGACGAGACGATGTTCGACGTCGGCCAGGGCCTGCCGTCGCCGTACCACCGCACGAAGTACGAGTCCGAGCGGATCGTGCGGGAGGACTGCGCCGTGCCGTGGCGGGTCTACCGCCCCGCGATCGTCGTCGGCCACTCCGAGACCGGCGAGATGGACAAGATCGACGGCCCGTACTACTTCTTCCCCACCCTCAAGCTGCTGCGTGACACGTTGCCGCAGTGGGCGCCGCTGGTGGGTGTCGACCTCGGCCACACCAACATCGTGCCGGTCGACTACGTCGCCGCCGCGATCGCCCACCTGGTGCACGTCGACGGCCGCGACGGCGAGACGTTCCAACTGGTCAACCCCGACCCGCAGCCGACCGTCGAGGTGCTCAACACCCTGGCCGGCGCCGCCGGTGCGCCGCGGATCGCGCTGCCGCTCGACCGCCGGCTCACCGGGCCGCTCACTGGGCTGCTCCCCACCGGCTGGGTGAGCACCGACCTGGTGCGCCGCGCCGGGTCCGCGCTGATCGGCTCGGCGCCGGTCCAGCTGGTCTGGAAACAGACCGTCGGGCGGCTCGGTGTTCCGTACGAGATCCTCGGCCACGTCTCCCTGCCGACGACGTTCGCCAGCCGGACCACCACGAAGGCGCTGGCCGGGTCCGGGCTGTCGTGTCCCCCGCTGGACACCTACGCGGCCACGCTCTGGAACTACTGGGAGCAGCACCTCGACACGACCACGGCGCGAGACAGCCGGACCCGCCGGGTGCTCCAGGACGCCCGCGTCGTCATCACCGGCGGGAGCTCCGGCATCGGCAAGGCCACCGCGCTCAAGGTCGCCCAGGCCGGCGGCGTCCCGATCCTGGTCGCGCGCGGCAAGGACAAGCTGGAGGAGACGCGCGCCCAGATCGAGGCCGGCGGGGGCACCGCGTACGTCTACCCGTGCGACCTGTCCGACCTCGAGGCGATCGACGCGCTGGCCCAGCAGATCACCGCCGAGCACGAGCGGGTCGACTTCGTGATCAACAACGCCGGGCGGTCGATCCGCCGGTCGCTCAAGCTGTCGACCGACCGCTTCCACGACTTCGAGCGCACCATGCAGCTCAACTACTTCGGCGCGATCCGGCTCGTGATGGGACTGCTCCCGGCGATGACCGAGGGCGGTCATGTCGTCAACATCTCGTCGATCGGCGTGCAGACCCACCCACCGCGGTTCTCGGCGTACGTCGCCTCGAAGGCTGCGCTCGACGCCTGGAGCAGAGTGGTGTCGTCGGAGCTGATCGGCGACGGCGTCACCTTCACGACGATCCGGATGCCGCTCGTGCGTACGCCGATGATCGCGCCGACGAAGATCTACGACGCGTTCCCGACGATCACCCCGGCGCAGGCGGCCGACCTGGTGATCGCCGCGCTCAAGAACAAACCACACGAGGTCAACACCCGCCTCGGCACGCTCGGCGAGGTCACGCACGCGTTGATGCCGCGTACCACCTTCCGCATCCTGCACCTGGCCTACCAGGTCTTCCCCGACTCGGCCGCGGCCCGCGGCGACGACACCGCGGAGGAGGCCAGCAAGGAGCAGGTGCTGCTGGCGAAGGTGCTCAAGGGCGTCCACTGGTAGCCGCCCAGCTGCTCGGTTCCGGGTCGGCCCCCGTGCGGGACGTCCTGGAGCTCGGCATCGGCGGCGGGCACAACGCCAGCCACCTGAAGGCGGAGTTCGCGATGACGCTGGTCGACCTGTCGGCCGAGATGCTCGACGTGTCGCGTCGGCTCAACCCGGCCTGCGAGCACGTCGAGGGCGATATGCGCTCAGTGCGGCTCGGCCGGACGTTCGACGCGGTGTTCGTCCACGACGCCGTCGACTACATGACCAGCGAGGCCGACCTGCGGGCAGCCGTCGCGACGGCGTACGCACACTGCCGCCCCGGGGGCAGCGCGCTGTTCGCGCCGGACACCACTGCGGAGACCTTCGCCGCGGGCAGCGACCACGGTGGCAGCGACGCTCCCGACGGCCGCGGCGCTCGCTATCTGGAGTGGTCGTGGGACCCACACCCGGACGACACCTGGACGTTGACCGCGTACGCCTTCCTGCTCCGCGACGCCGCCGGTTCGGTCGACGTCGTGCACGAGACGCATCGCACCGGACTGTTCGGCCGGGACGTCTGGCTCCGGCTGCTGGCCGCTACGGGCTTCGAGCCGGACTGGGTCACCGAGCAGACCACCGAGGACCGGTCACCCCGCACGCTGTTCCTCGGCCGCCGACCACCCGGGTAGTGCATCTCTGGTCGGCGACGGGTTTCGCCCGCGGCGGTGGTCTACTTCATGACCACCGTTGTTCACCGACCCGAAGGGACTGACACATGACCGCTCACGTGATCGCCGGGATGACCACCTCGCTCGACGGGTTCGTCGCGGACCGGAACGGCAGCGCGGGACCGCTCTACCCCGACCTTGCGGCCCTGCGGGACACCCCGTACATGCAGACCGTGATCGAACGCACCGGGGCGGCCTTGATGGGCCGGCGGACGTTCGAGATGGGCGACCCCGACTCCTACGTCGGCGGGTACGAGTACCAGGTGCCGCTCTTCGTGGTCACACACCGGCCGCCCGAGGTCGCGCCGAAGCAGGACGACCACCTCACATTCACGTTCGTCACCGACGGCGTCGAGTCCGCGGTTGCCCAGGCCAAGGCTGCCGCCGGGGACAAGGATGTCCAGGTCGTTGGCGGGGTGGACGTCACCCGCCAGCTCCTCCGCGCCGGCCTGGTCGACGAACTGCGGGTCGACGTGATGCCTGTGCTGCTCGGCGCCGGATTGCGGCTGTTCGACGACGAGTCGTTGGCTGTCGAGCTCGAGAAGCTCGACGTCCAGGAGTCCGCTGCACGCACCAGCCTGAGCTTCCGCATCAGGCGGTGACGTCGCGCCGCCGGAGCCTGGACAGCTGCTGGTCGACCGCGGCCGTCGTCCGGTCGATGTCGCGGGTCGCGAGCAGGTCCAGCAGAGCCCCACGGAGCACGGCGAGGATCGCGGTCCGACGGACTGTGCCGGCCGCGGTGTCGCGCTCGTCTCGTGGCTGCGCGGTGGCCAGCACCGCCAGCCAGTCGTCGACCGTCCCCCCGGCGAAGCTCGCCCACGGCCCGTCGGGATCGACCAGGGAACGGGCGTACCCCTCCACCCAGAGGGTGAGCAGCGGGCGATGCTCCTCGGCCGTCAACCATCCCCACAGCTGTCCGGCGACGACCGTGAGCGTGTCCTGGTCGTCGTCGCCGCCGTCGCCCGCCCGGTCCAGGAGGGCAAGCTCGTCGGCACGGGCTCGGGCCAGCAGCGCCCGGACCAGGCCGTCCTTGCTGCCGAACAGGTACAGCAGGACGCGCGGGCTGGACCCGACCGCGGCGGCAATCGGGCGCAGCGACAGGTCGGCCAGGCCGTGCTCGAGGGCGTAGGCGTAGGCCAGCTCGAGCAGCTCGGTGCGTCGCGCGGAAGGCGCTTGGGTGGCATCGGTCATGCTGGCTAGTATGGTGCACTGAAACAGTCGTGTCAGTAGTCCGCGGAGGAGTTCTCGTGAGCGGTACCGAACAGCGCACCCAGGTCGTGATCCGTCCGTTGGGGCTGCCCGGCGATCTTGGCTGGGTGGTGCAGGCGCACGGCGAGATCTACGCCGCGGAGTACGGCTGGGACGGCACGTTCGAAGCGCTGGTCGCTCGGATCGTGGCCGACTTCGCCGGCGGGCACGACCCGGCGCGCGAGGCCGCCTGGATCGCCGAGGTCGAAGGTCGGCGGACCGGCTGCATCCTCTGCGTCGCCGAGGACGACACGTCGGCGCAGCTGCGCGTGCTGCTCGTCCATCCCGACGGGCGGGGGCACGGAGTCGGTGGGCGCCTGGTCGAGACCTGCCTGTCGTTCGCCCGGGACGCCGGCTACACGCGGATGCGGCTGTGGACCAACGACACGCTGGCCACCGCCCGGCGGATCTACCTCCGGCACGGCTTCACCCTGACCGAGGAGACTCCGCACCATAGCTTCGGTGCGGACCTCGTCGGCCAGACGTACGAGGTCGACCTGACCCGCTGACCCCGGCGGTCGGACGCCGTCAGCGGGTCAGGCTCCACGCCCGCCGACGCCGCCCGCCAGGGGCGCCGGCCGGCGGCGACTGCGACTGCTGCCAGACCCGCCGCCACTGGGCGACGTCGGGCCCGGCCGGGTCCGGTGTCTCGCCACGCGCGGACCGCCGTCGGGCCGCCCACCAGGTGTCCTGGTCCTCGTCGAGCAGCACCGCGACGGCCGCCTGCAGCCGCGCGCCGAAGTCGCGGGCCGACTCGCCCTCGGCCGGCCGGACCGGCGCACCGAACCGCACCGTCAGCTGCCGTCGACCGGGGCTCGGCCAGCCCTGACCGCGGGGCATCGCCGCGAACGTCCCGCGGTGCGCCACCGGCACGACCGGCACCCCGTGCTCCACCGCCAACCAGGCCGCACCCATCCGGAACCTCGCCACCCAGCCGTCGGTCGACCGAGTGCCCTCGGGGTAGATGAGGAGGTTCCAGCCGTCGGCCAGCACCTCGCCAGACGTGGTCGCCATAGTGCCGCCGCGGCGCTCGATCGGGAACGTGTTGAACACCACGGCCGAGCCGACGGCTCGCCACCAGGTGTCGAAGAAATAGTCGGACGCGGCCGCCACCGCAGTCCGGCGGCGCCAGTCGTCGGGCAGCGACAGCAAGATCAGCGGCGTGTCGAGGTGCGAGGCGTGGTTGGCGACGAAGATGACCGGGCCGGTCATCGAGCGGAGGACGTCCAGCCCCTCGACCCGGGTGCGTACCTGCGACCGGAACAGCGGCTCCAGCCCGCCCTTCTGCGCCACCTCACGCAGCACCCGCAGCGGCCGGGTCCGCGACCAGTCGGTCGGGAAGACCGTGGGCTCGGCCGCCTGGACGTACGCCTCGGCGGAGCGGGGCACCATCGAGCGGCGGCCCCAGCGCCAGCCACGGGCCATCGTGCGTACGTCGTCGACACCCCCGCGGAAGACGCCCCGCCGCATCAGCGCACGTCCGCGAGCAGGTGCGGCGGGTTGTGCAGGTAGGTGATCGACGGCGACCTGCCGACCGTGTCGGACGCCATCTCCAGCGCGTCGGCCAGCGAGGACGCCGCCCGGAAGCCGAGCCGTTGGACGGCCCTGCGGTCCGCTCCGACCCAGATCACCTCGTTGACGTGGTCCATCGCGTGCGCCGCCCAGTACCACATGTAGAACGGGTGGACGCCGTGGTAGGCGTGCGATGTCCGGTAGAGATGGACGTACCACGGGTCGGCCGCGTAGTTCTGCTCGTGTTTCGCCTCGATCACCGCCGGGTCGGTCGACTCCGCGAGCACCTCCTCGTAGAAGTCGACGTAGCTCGGGTGGTGCAGCTGGTTGAAATCCGGTTTCAGCGGGTGGTAGAGGATCACCGCGCCGCCGCGGCGTACGACCGGCTGCCCGCGGTAGGAGTTGAAGTAGTAGCCGAGCCCCATGCAGGTGGCGAGGATCGGGTTCATCGTCGAGCTGACGTTGTAGGGGCAGAGGTACGGCACGCCCATCACCAGCACGTCGGCCTGGCCGTGCACCTCGACGAGCTGTTGCCGGTGCACCGCCGCGATCGTCTTCTCATGCACCTGCTCGGTGTCGCCAGCGTGCACGCCGGTCAGACCGTACGGCGCGCGCAGGTCGTGGAACATCTTGTGCCGCAGCCGGGCCGGCGCCAGCGAAAGGGCCCGTCGGGCCGCCAGCATCGAGCCCTGGTCCTTGATGCTCCACTCCCACTCCCGCTTCATCAAGAAGTCGTACGGCGCGGGGAAGACCTCGTTGTTGAGCGTGGTCTCGATCTGGAAGATGTTCAGGTGCTCCTTGAGCAGCTGGCCCATCCGCCAGGCGGAGTGGTGCAGATGCGACTTCGTGTGGTCCATGAACGAGTGCGAGCGGACCATCGTCTTGGAGTTGTGGTGGTGCCGCAGGCTCTTGTACGACGCCAGGCCGACCGGCACCGACTTGTGCCCGCCGTCCATCGCGACCAGGTTGACGTTGACGTAGACCAGCAGGTCGGACTCGGCGGCCCGGCGGTTGATCTCGACATCCTCGCCCTGGTCGGTCAGCCCGACATGGGTGAGGTTCGAACGGTCCTCGGCGTCGTGGTTGTACAGCGCGCCCTGCGGGAAGAACGAGCGGAACACCCGCTCCCCCACGATGTGCTTGAGCTCGGCCGCGGTCATCCGGCGGTGCAGGGCGTTGGCGGCGACCAGCTCGACATCGTCGACCCCGGCGGCGGCCGCCATGGTGAGCACCGCCTCGATGATCCGCTGCCGGATGTCGGGGCTGCGCATCGGCGGCAGCGGCAACGACAGGTCGTCGAACGCGACGGTCAGACGCATCCCGGGGAACAGCAGCTCAGGCAGCGGGTCGGACCCCTCCGGGTTGCGCAACGCGTGCTGGATCGCCTGGTCGACGTCGGGCACCGCGGGCAGCGACTCGGGCGGGTAGATCACCCGCGTGCCGAGCGGAAAGGTCTCCAACCGGAAGCCCTCGCCCTCATGCACGACCAGCGGCGGGGTCCGATCGTCCACCTCGAGTACGAATCCTGGTCGACTCACCTGCTGCTCCTCGGGTCGAAGGCCACCTTGACGGTGCCGAGGCGGCCGGCCGCGTGTGCGTGGTCCAGCGCCTCCCGCCATCGGTACAACGGATAGCTGGCGACGGCACCGTCGACCGGTGCCAGGACGTCGTCGGCGACCAGTGCCGCCGCGACCTCGAACGCCGGCCGGTCGCCGGCGCCCGGCTCCCGCCCAGCGGACGCGTACGAGCCCACCACCTCGAGCTCGCGGAACCAGGCCGCGGACAGGTCGGCGGCCGCCGGCATGCCCGACAGCACCACCCGGCCACCGGCCCGGGTGGCATGCAGAGCCGTCTCCAGCGACGTCTTGCTTCCGACCGCGTCGATCGCCACGTCGACACCGCCCAGCAGGTAGCCAGGCCCGAAGTCCGGCTGGACGTGGAACGCGCCGGTCGCCCGCCGCACCCCGCGCAGCGCGCCGTCGAGGGCGATCACCTCGGTCGCGCCGAAGGCCCGGGCCAGCTCACGCTGCCGTCCGTGCTTGGCCACCACGGTGATCTGGCCGGCCTCGGTCAGCGACCGCAACGCGAGGGTCGTGAACAGCCCGACCACACCGGCACCGCTGACCAGCACCCGGTCGCCGCGGCGCACCTGGGCCCGCAGCGCAGTGTGGACCGCGCACGCCAGCGGCTCGATCAGCATCGCCTGCTCGTCGCTCACCGCGTCGGGCACGACATGCAGCTGGCTCCGGTGCGCCGTCAGCACCTGGCCCCAGCCGCCGCCGGTGTCGGAGCAGTAGCCGGTCTGCAGGCCGGGCGCGATGTGTCCCACGGTGATCCGGTCACAGCGGTTCGTGGCGCCGGCCAGGCACCACGCGCACGGCTCGACGCCGCGCGCGACGCAGCCGAGCACCGGGTCGATCACCACCCGAGTGCCCTCGGGCAGGTCCTCGCAGTCGTCGACCAGATCGGCCACCACCTCGTGGCCGGGTACGAGCGGCATCGACACCAGGCCCGAGAAGTAGAGGCTGGTCCGGCCCGACAACGCGCCGAGGTCGGACCCGCAGATGCCCGAGAGCCTGGTCCGCAGCCGGGCCCAGCCGGGCCGAGCCACCGCGGGCTGGTCGATCGTGACCATCCGCAACGGCGCGGCATAGCCGGACAGCAGCCCGGGCACGCGGCCACCGACCACCTTGCCCGCGACGTGCCGCGGCAACGACCGGTACATCTCCAGGGCCAGCATCAGCCGTACTCCCCTGCGGGTGCGAGTGACCGCGACGCCACCGTCGGGCTCGACCAGTCGACGATCGGCCAGCGCCGCTTGCGGGCGTGCCGGAACAGCGTGGTGTCGGGGCGCACGGCGACCGGGTGCCCGACCACCTCGAGCAGCGGCAGGTCGGACTGCGAGTCGGCGTACGCGAAGGACCGCGCCACGTCGATACCCTGCTCGGCCGCCCAGTGCCGCAGCCAGGCGGCCCGCGACTCCCCGACCAGCGGGGACGCTTCGAGGAAACCGGTGCAGACGCCACGGTCGTCGACGGCGAGGTCGGCGGCCTCGATGTGGTCGAACAGCGGCCGCAGCGCCCGGGTCAGCGGCCGGATCGCGCCGGTGATCAGCACCGTGCGGTGGCCGGCAGCGCGGTGCTCGCGAACCCGGCGGACGGCCGCCGGCGACACCCGAGAGAGCACGTGCGAGGTGAGGATGTCGTCGGCGATCTCGTCCAGGTCGGCCATCCGCGCCCCGGCGTACTCGCGGTAGATCGAGCGGAGGAACGCGCTGCGGTCGCGCCGCTCGGCCCGCACCAGGCCGGGCACCCGCGCGGCGATCCGGGTCAGCTCGGCGAACCGCTCCGACGGCCCCATCTCCTGCAACCGCATCCACAGGTAGGTCTCGATCACGTTGGAGGACAGCAGCGTGCCGTCCATGTCGAAGAACGCGGCAACGCCGTCGACCGCCTCACCAGTGAGCGGTACCGGCGCGTTCGTGGCCGACGCCCGGCGCTGGCGCCGGACCACGTCGTACTGGCGGAGCGGCTCCGTCACCGCCGGGCAGTGCACCTCGCCGAGGTAGTGGTCCCAGTCGATCACCGCGGCGTCGAAGCAGAAGTCCTGCTGGTCCTGTGGTGTCAGCCGCCGGTAGAGCGCCAACGTGTTGGTGTCGGAGAAGGTGAGCTCGGCCTGGGCGTACTCGCGGTAGAGGTCGAGGTAGCGGCGCAGGAACTCCAGCCGTCCGCGCTGCCGGTCGAGCTTGCGGGCGAGGTCGCGGGTACGGTCGGCGCGCGGCGCGTGGTCGACCAGGTAGTCGGCGACCTTGTGCGCGCGTTCGCTGGTCACCAGCAGCCGCTCGACTGCCTGCACACCGGGGAAGTGCCACTCGGGGAGCCGGGTCGCGCCGCGGTCTCCCAGCTCGAACGGATGCCGGTCGAAGTAGTCGCGCACACCGCCGTACAGCTGCCGGAAGGTCAGCGGACGCCGGGCACCGGAGGACACGTGGAACCACTCCGGCCGACCCGGTTCACGCGGCTCGGCGAGTACGGCGACGACGGCCGCCACCACATGGTCGACCGGGACGATGTCGACGATCGTGTCCGGCGCCGCGGGGAACTCCGGCAGCTCGCCACGGCCGTACGCGAGGATCAGCGGCTCGGCCATCTTGAAGCCCTCGATCCACCCCGGATGCGGTGTCTGGAGAGCCGACTCGATGATGCTCGGCCGGATGATCGAGACCGGGGAGTGCTCGGCGTGCGACTCGACGACCCGCTCACCGAGCGCCTTGGTGAACGTGTAGCAGTCGGTCCAGCCGAGGGCGCGGGCGCGCTCGGTGCCGGCGCGCACCAGCTCCTCGTTGACCCAGGCCCGGCGGTCCTCCTCGACGGCTTGCGCGGCCGCCAGCATGCCGGCCCGGCCGTGCGCCTTCTCGGCCTTCCGCCGCAGCCGGGCGAGTCGGCCGGCGTCACGGGAGCGCTGCTCGACCACGTCGCGCTGCGCCGTGCCCCAGGACAGCTCGGCGGCCAGGTCGACCGACTGGTCGACGGGGCCCTCCGGGACGGGGCCCTTGCGGCGCCCGGCGACGTAGGCGGTCGAGATATGCACGTAGTGCACTTGCGGCCCGACCTCGGCTACCTGGCGGAGCAGGTTGCGCACGCCGACGACGTTGGTGGCGAACGCCTGGTCGACCGGCGGGTCGAAGGACACGTCACCGGCACAGTGCACGACGGCGTCGAGGTCGGTCGGCAGCGTGGGCGGGTCGGACAGGCTCCCCTCGACCACCTCGATCCGGCCGTCGAGCAGCTGGTCGACGCCACCGGCGGCCTCGACCGCTGCGGCGAAGATCGGCTTCTGGACCAGCGCGCGGATGCGGCTCACGCCCGAGTCCGTGCCCTTGGGTCGTACCAAGACGGCGATCGTGACCCCGGGCACCTGGGTCAGCAGCCGGTGCAGCAGCGCCTCACCGACGAAGCCGGTCGCGCCGGTGACCAGGACCTTTCGGCCAGCCAGTCGGTCGGCCAGTCGGTCCGCTGGTCGTTCAGCTGGGCCGGCGGTGCCGTCGTGCCTCTTCCTCGGCCGTTTCATCGGCCTCCCCTCGAGCTCAGACGGCGACGCCGTGCTTGACGAGCTGGCGCTCGACCAGCTGCAGTCCCGCCATGCCGGGAAGCGTATCGTCCACCTTCGCGTCGATTCGCCGGACCGCCGCGAGGCCCTCGGGACCGGCGTACAGATAGTTCAGCATGTGGCGTACCTCGTCGTCCGGCATGATCGACGAGCCGACGATCGCCCAGGCCTTGTCGAGCGCGAACCGGGTGACCGCGCGGGCCTTCCGGCTACGGGCCAGCCGAGGCCTGGCCTGGCTGGCGTAGAACGCGACGTGCCGCGTCTCCTGTTTGGCGATCCGGGTGAGGATCTCGGTGAGCAGCGGGTGATCCTCCTTGCTGCTCATCGCGGTGTACGCGCCGTGGGCGCACCATTCGTTGAGGGCGCCCCACGTCATGTGCGTAGCGACGAAGCCCTCGCCGATGACGTTGGCGAGCAGGGACTGCTGGATCGGTGCGAGGCGGTCCTTCCAGCCGAGGCGCTGGCGGACCCGCGCCGTGTGCTCCGCGCCGGTCTCGACCCCGTGCATCGACAGCACCGAGTCGAGCAGCTCACCGTGCCAGTACTCCTCGACATTCCACATGGTGAGGAACGTGGTGACCTCGGGGTCGGCATGCGAGGGGGTGACCAGCAGGTCGCGGAGGTAGCACACGGTGTGGGTCTCGACATCGCTCATGTAGCGCAGGCAGCGCAGCGCGTCCTCCGACAGTGGACGCCGCTCGAACTCGGTCAGGTCGAGGTCATCCCAACGAACCGGTTGCGACGTACGTGCGTACACCCCGACATCGAATGCCATCTCTCATTCCTCCCGCCCTCGTATTCGACGGGCACAGCCTATGTTCCCGGCCGACCCTGGATCACCCCTGGTTCGCCGCCCGCGCCCGACCGGATGGGTCGACGCACCTACCCCCTTCGCACCGAGGTTGCGCGAATGCACACCCCCTTCGCACCGAGGTTGCGCGTATGCACACCCAGCTCGCCTCCCGCCGACCTTGCACATCCGGCGCGCGGCCGGGTCAGTCGCCGGTCGCCACCGGCCGGGTCGGGTCGGTGATCCAGCCGCTCCACGAACCGGCGTACAACGCTGCCTCGACGCCGACCAGCTCGAGACCCAGCACCGTGTGGGCCGCGGTGACACCGGACCCGCAGTAGACCCCGACCTCCCCCTCACCCAGACCGGCGAACGTCTCCCGCAGCGAGCTGCGGTCCTTGAATGTGCCGTCCACGTTGACAATCTCGGCCGTCGGGACGTTGCGAGCACCCGGGATGTGGCCCGCGACCGGGTCGATCGGCTCACGCTCACCACGGAACCGCTCAGGAGTGCGTACGTCGAGCAGCACGCCGTTGCGTGCGACCTCCGCGGCCTGGCCGGGGGCGAGCACCGGCATCGCACCGGGCCGTCCGTCGAAGTCGCCGGGAGTGACGTACCGGCCTGCCCCGGTCTCGACCGGCGCACCACAGGCGGCCCAGGCCGACCAGCCGCCGTCGAGCAGCCGGACGTCCCGGTGCCCGTAGTGCCGCAGCAGCCACCACAGCCGGGCCGCCGGCACACCTGACGCGTCGTCGTACGCCACCACGGTCCGGTCGACACCCACTCCGACCCGTTGCATCGCCGCGACGAACCGGGACGGGTCCGGCAGTGGGTGCCGCCCGCCCTCCCCCGGCGGGTCGGACAGGTCGGCGTCGAGGTCGACGAACAGGGCACCGGGGATGTGCGCGGCGGTGAACGCCTCCCGGTCCGGGCCGGTCGTCAGCGCCCAGCGCACGTCGAGAACCACCGGCGGTCGATCGGCGAGGAGTGCGGCCAGGCCGACCGCGCTGACCAGCGGGCTCACGCGGCGGCGCCGGAGTCGACGAGGAGGGGCACCAGCATCTCCGCCCGGGTCAGCGAGCCGTGCATGCCGACCAGCTTGGCCTCCTGCGGGAACCAGCGGCTCGAGGTGACCGCGATCGGCGCCATGCAGGCGATGAGTACGTCGCCCAGGCGCGCCTCGACCTGCGACTCGACGCCGCCGAACCAGCCGGCCACCAGCGCCTCCTCCCGGGTCAGCACGAGGGCCTTGTCGCCGAGCCGGTCCTGCCACCTGGCGGCCACACCCTCGACGGCGCGCGCGCTGCAGTAGAGGTGCCGGAACCGGCCCTCCCCGGCGAACAGCCCCACCCCGACCATCATCCCGGGCTCGTCCTCGACGTCGATGCGGTCCGGCGGCGCGACGTCGACCATGCCGTGGTCGGACGTCACGACCAGGACCGTGTCACTGGGCAGGACGTCGCGCAGCTGCCGGGCGAACGAGTCGATGGTGGCGAGCTGCAGCCGCCACGCCTCCGACCCGCACCCGTCCCGGTGGCCGGTGAAGTCGAGGTCGCCGTCGTACACGTAGACCATGGCGCGCGGCGACTCGACCGCGTGCCTGGCTGCCGCGAGCCGCTCCCCTGCGCTGTCTGCCCCGACGAACAACGCGCCGCGCTGGCTGGCCAGTGACAGCCCCGACGTCGCGAACTTCCGCTTGCCGACGACCGACGCCGCCATGCCGTTCTGGTTCATCGCCGCAAACACGGTCGGGTGTGGCTGCCACTCGACCGGGTCGACCACGGCCGTGTCCCATTTCAGCGCGTTGAGGATGTGGTTGGTGCCGGGGATCCGGCAGCTGTAGCCGACGACCCCGTGCTGTCCCGGCGGGCGTCCGGTGCCGAACGACGTCAGGCTGGTCGCGGTCGTCGTCGGCACCCCGGCGGTCAGCGACTCCACCGACAGCGAGGAGAGGTAAGGCGCGTGGTCGGGATGGGCCGCGAGCTGGTCGAGCCCGAGCCCGTCGACCAGCAAGACGACGAAGCGGTCGCTCGCCGGGAGGTCCAGGACCGCCGGCGCCTCGGCCATCCCCATCGCGGCGCCGACCGACGGGAGCAGGTCGGCGAGCGACCCCACACCGTAGGCGGGCAGCTCGACCGCCGGGCTGGTCACCGACCGTTGCCCGCTGTGGCAGCCGAGAGCGCGGTCGCGAAGCTGAGCAGCCGGAGCACCTCGTCACGGCCGTCGGCGGCCGCGCTGACCCGGATCGAGAAGTCGTCGGCCGTCATCGTGCCGGTGTAGCCGTGGTCGCCCTCGCACTCCGGATCGCCGCAGGTCGCGGGCTCGATGTCGATCCGGCCCACCGCGCCCCAGCCGACGGTCAGCACGGCCTCGTCGGCGCCTTCGGGGCGGGCGTCCTCGTCGGCGTAGTTCGCGGGGTTGGCCACCATCCGGGTTGTCACGACCGAGGCCACCGAGCTGACCGGGACAGCCTCCGTGGACGTCGAGGCGTACGGCTGGGGCAGCAGGTCGTCCGGCGGATGCTCGTCGGTGTGCGCCAGGATCAGCCGCGACGGCGTGAGCACCACGACAGTCAGGTGGCGGCGCACCTCGTCTCGGTCGAACGTCGGCTCGTGGTGCACGAAGAACGCGCGCACGTCCTCAGCGGCGACGGCACCCTCGACGGCGTCGGAGACGACCGCGGGGTAGTAGCCGCAGGCGACGATGGCGTCGCGCAGGTCTGCGGCACGGGACGCGGTGGCCCCGTGCGGCGCGGCGGGTGTGACGTCAGGCATGTCACTCAGTCTGTCACGGTGTCCTGTCACGGTCTGTCACGGTGTCTCGGCGAGTACGTCGGTGAGCGCGCGGACCGCCGGCCCGAACGCGTGCTCGGGCGGGGTGGCGTATCCCACGACCAGGCCTTGACGGCGCCGGCCGCCCGGGATGAAGTACGGACCGAGCCCTTCCAGCGCAAGGGACCGCGTGGCCGCAGCGGTGATGACGGCGCGCTCGTCCGGTCCATCGGCGGGCAGCTCCACGACCGCGTGCAGGCCGGCCGCAATCCCGCTGACCTGGACGGCCGGCGCTCGGGCCTCCAGCGCGGCGACCAACCGGTCGCGGCGACGCCGGTAGCGCAGCCGGCACTGCCGGACGTGCCGGTCGTACACCCCGGTCTCGATCAGGTCGGCGAGGACCAGCTGGTCGAGCACGCCGGGGTGCCGGTCGCCGTACTCCTTCTTCACGACAACGGGCTCGACCAGGCCGGCCGGCAGGGCGAGCCAGGCGAGCCGGATCCCGGGCGCGAGCGTCTTGCTGGCGGTGCCCGCGTAGACCACCCGGTCCGGCACGAGTCCCTGCAGTGCGCCGACCGGCTGACGGTCGTAGCGGAACTCACCGTCGTAGTCGTCCTCGACCACCAGCCCGTCGGTGCGGACGGCCCAGTCGGCCAGCGCTGCTCGACGCTCCGCGTGCAGCGTCACACCGGACGGGAACTGG
>WHTB01000471.1 GCA_009379735.1 Propionibacteriales bacterium | reverse complement strand
CTTGCCGACGTAGACCGGGTCGATGCCGTACAGCTGGACCGAGCGGACGTCCTCGAGCGGATCGAAGGTCAGCATCGACTGTGTCACCGCGTCGCGCTCGACGAGACCGCGCGACGTGATCATCTCGCAGACGTAGAGACCAGCACCCTGCTCGCGGCAGAGCCGACGGAACGCCGCGTTGGTCACGCCGGCCATCGGCGCGAGCACCACCGGCGTGTCGACCGTGAGGGGGCCTAGTCGCAGCGGCGCAGCCAGCAGGACGGACGTGGTCATCGGACCAGTGTCGCCGCTGCCCGGTGGCTCCGCCAAACCGGCATCGCTCGGTCGTGGGACGGTCACCGGCCGGGCGGCACCGGCCAGGAGTACGGACCAGTCGTGCCGTCGTTGAAGCGGTACTGGACCTCGTCCAGCGTCGCGCCCTTCGGCACCAGGAACAACAGACAGCTCGCCGCCTTGCTACCGGGCGGGAACCGCTTCGGCAGCGGCTTAGTCGCGCACCGGCCGAACGTTCCCCGGACATCGGCGGCCGGGAGCACCGTGTCGGTGGAGTCGAGGCCCCACAGGGTGAGCGTGGCGCCCGACGGAGCCCCCTCGCCGGTGTTCTCGATGCGGACATCCGCGTAGTACGGCGTCGCCTGCTTGACGGTGGCGTCGAGCACGAAGTCCTTCAGATCCTGGATCCGGCCGCGTCGTACCCGGGTGACGGTCACGGCCACCTGGGTGGTGGCCGCGGAGCCGGTGAGGTCCACCGTGGCAGGCTGACCGATGGCGACCTCGACGGGCTCACCCGGTGCCGGTGACTCGCTGACGCTCGCCGACGGCGACGGGCTCGGCTCCCGGGCGTCACCGCCGTCACGGGTGCAACCAGCGGTCGGCACCGCGACCAGGACCGCCAGCGTGGCGGTGGCCGCGAGCCGCCCACGCAGAGTCATGACGGTAGTGTGCCTTCGCTCGGATCGGCCCCCTGCGTCCGACACGCTACCCGCAGGAGAGGATGCACCGGTGAGCAACGCTCGGCACCGCGTGCGGCAGCGCGGGCGGTTCGGTCTCCCGCGGGGTCTGCATCTTGCACCCGTCGCGGCGGTGGCGGCCGGACTGCTGGTGGTGCTGGTCGGCACGTTCCTCCTCGGCCGGACCTTCGCCGACGGCAACCAGGTCGCGAAGGAGTTCACCGGGGTCGTCGCCAGCATGGCTGACGAAGGCCGGGTGCTCTGCGTCGAGCCGGACGACGACCAGGTGCCGACGCCGTTCTGCGACCAGTACTACGTGACTCCCGGTTCCGACCCGATCGAGGTCGGCGACACCGTGCTGGTGCGTACGATCGCGTCGCGCAGCGCCGACGGCTCGATGGTCGCCGGGATCCTGGTCACTCCGGTCGGCGACTCCCGCTGAGCGCCCGACTCTCGCGCCGAGGTTGCGCGTATGCGCGCCTGGCCGGGACATAGGTGCAACCTCGGCGCGAAACGTACGTGAGTGCTCAGCAGCCGACGAGGCGTTCGGCGAGGTATCCCTTAATCTGGTCGATGCCGATGCGGTCCTGGCTCATCGAGTCCCGCTCGCGCACCGTCACGGCGTTGTCGTCGAGGCTGTCGAAGTCGACGGTCACGCAGAACGGCGTGCCGATCTCGTCCTGGCGCCGGTAGCGGCGACCGATCGCACCGGCGTCGTCGAACTCGACATTCCACGCCTTGCGCAGGTCG
>WHTB01000219.1 GCA_009379735.1 Propionibacteriales bacterium | reverse complement strand
CATCTCCACCATCATGCTGAACGCCATCTCCACGTCCCTGGTGGCGTTCCTGCTGCGCAAGGCCGCGGTCCGTGAGCCGGGCAGCAATGCGATCGGCACCAAGGAGATCCCCGAGGGCAGCCGGATCCCGAGCTTCTCGCTGTCCGGCGACCCCGGCACCAACGTGTACGGCTTCGTGTTCATCGCCCTCCTCGCCGGCATCGCGTACTGGGTGGTGCTCAACCGCACCCGTTTCGGCTTCGAGCTGCGTGCCACCGGTCGGTCGGCCTCGGCCGCGGTGGCGAGCGGCATCAACGTCAAGCGGATGGTCGTCGCGGCGATGCTGATCTCCGGCGGCCTCGCCGGCCTGGTCGGCCTGCCGATCCTGTTCGGCAGCGCGTACGCCTACGGCACGACGTTCCAGTCCGGGCTCGGCTTCGCCGGCATCGCGATCGCGCTGCTCGGGCGCAACCATCCGATCGGTATCGCCCTCGGCGCGCTGCTGTTCGCCTACCTCGACGAGCAGTCCAACCCGCTGCAGATCCTGGTCGGCGTCTCCAACGACATCGTCAAGATCACCCAGGGCATCATCGTGCTCACGGTTGTCATCGCGTACGAGGTGGTCAGACGGTACGGCCTCAAGCTCGAGCAACGACAGGTCGCGCAGGCCCTCGAGCGGGCCAAGGGCGAGCAGGCGGAGGTGCCGGCATGAGTGCCGTCACGACCGCGCGGACCGCACTGGCATCGGTGCGACCGAAGGGCCGCATCTCGCCGTGGTGGATCATGATCGGCATCGCGGCGGTGCTGTTCCTGCTGGCCGTGCTGCAGCTGGTGACCGGAGCCGACGACCTCGCGTCGTCCGGCACGCTGCGGGCCACCCTGATCGCCTCCGTACCCATCGCCCTCGCCGGCCTCGGCGGGCTCTGGTCCGAGCGGGCCGGCATCGTCAACATCGGCCTCGAGGGCATGATGATCCTCGGCACTTTCGGGGCCGGCTACTTCGGCTTCCACTACGGTGCGTGGGCCGGTGTGCTCGGTGCGGCGGCCCTCGGCGCGGTGGGAGGTCTCATCCACGCGGTCGCCACGGTGAGCTTCGGGGTCGACCACATCATCTCCGGTGTGGCGATCAACATCATCGCGCTCGGCGCCACCCAGTACCTCGCCGCGCAGGCCTTCTCCGGCCTGCCCGGAGGCGGCGCCACCCAGTCGCCGACGCTGGGCGACGTGCAGACCATCACCGTCCCGGGCCTGTCCGACCTGCTCGGCGACATCGAGGGCAGCAACATCTTCTTCGTGTCGGAGATAGCGGCCTTCCTGCGCGCGTTCGTCACCGACCTGTCGCTGCTCGTCGTGCTCGCGATCGTGCTGTTCGTGCTCACGTTCTACCTGCTGTGGCGCACCGCCTTCGGTCTGCGGCTGCGCTCGTGCGGCGAGAGCCCGGTAGCGGCCGAGAGCCTCGGCGTCAACGTCTACCGCTACAAGTTCATCGCGGTGCTGACGTCGGGAGCCTTGGCCGGGCTGGGCGGCGGGTTCCTCGCGCTGGTCGCCTCGAGCACGTACCGCGACGGCCAGACCGGCGGTCGCGGCTACATCGGCCTGGCCGCGATGATCTTCGGCAACTGGCGGCCCGGTGGGCTGCTCGCCGGGTCGGGCCTGTTCGGCTACACCGAGACGCTCGGCCTGCGCCGCGGCGGCGAGTCGGTGCACGCGTTGCTGCTGCTGATCGCCGTGCTGCTCGTCATCATCGCGATCTGGCAGTGGCGCCGACTCCAGCACCTCGCGGCCGGGATCTCGGCGACGATCGCCCTCGGTGCCGCGGTCTGGTACTTCGCCACCGACTCGGTGCCCGGCGACTTCACCCGGATGACGCCGTACGTCACCACCTTGCTGGTGCTCGCGCTGGCCTCGCAGCGGCTGCGGATGCCGGCCGCCGACGGGTTGCGTTATCGACGCGGGTCGGCCGGATGAGTGCGCCTAAGTCCGACCCCGAGGTCACCCCAGAAGTCGACTCCGAAATCGACTGGGAGTCGTTGCGGGCCGCCGCGGTGCAGATCATGGGCTCGGCGTACGCCCCGTACTCCCGCTTCCCGGTGGGTGCGGCGGCTCTGGTCGACGACGGGCGGGTCGTCGTGGGCTGCAACGTGGAGAACGCCGCGTACGGTGTGGGGCTGTGCGCCGAATGCGGGTTGGTCTCCGCGCTGCATGCCGGCGGCGGTGGCCGGCTGGTCGCGGTCGTGTGCGTTGACCGCAACGGCGACGTACTCATGCCGTGCGGACGCTGCCGGCAGCTGCTCTGGGAGGCCGGCGGGCCCGACCTGCAGATCGAGACCGTGGGCGGTGTCCGCACCATGCGCGACGTGCTTCCGGACGCCTTCGGCCCGGCCGACCTCACGGATCGCTGAGGCGATGCTCGCCACGAGCAGGCTCGACCTCGCCGACCCCGGCTTCATCGCCGACCCGTACCCCGCGCTGGCCGCTCTGCGGGCCCAGGCCGACCTGGCCTGGCACGAGCCGACCGGGCGCTGGCTGGCCACCACCCACGCCGCCGTCGGCGCCACCTTGCGCCACCGCAGCCTGGGCCGGATCTGGTCCGACCTCGAGCCGGCGGAGCGGTTCGAGCCGTTCAGTGCGCTACACCGCAACCAGATGATGGAGAACGAGCCGCCGGCGCACACCCGGCTGCGCCGCCTGGTGGCGGGTGCGTTCGCGCGCGGTCATGTGGAGCGGCTGCGGCCGCGCGTCCAGGAGCTTGCCACCGACCTGCTCGACCGGGTCTCGGGCGATGACGTCGACGTGCTCGCGGCGTACGCCGAGCCGCTGCCGGTGGCCGTCATCGCCGAGCTGCTCGGCGTGCCGGCGTCCGACCGTGGGCAGCTGCGCGACTGGTCGCAGCGGATCGTCGCGATGTACGAGCACGGCCGCACCCTCGAGGTGGAGCAGGCCGCGATCACCGCCAGCGAGGAGTTCAGCGGGTATGTGCGGGCGCTCGTCACGGCCCGGCAGGGTGACCTGGGCGACGACCTGGTCAGCGACCTGATCCGGGCCAGGGACGGCGACGGCCGGTTGTCGTCGGACGAGCTGGTCGCGTCCGTCGTACTCCTGCTCAACGCCGGGCACGAGGCGTCGGTCAACGTGTTCGGCAATGGGCTGGTCGCATTGCTGCGGCACCCCGGGCAGCTGCGTCGGGTGGTGAGCGGCGAGGTGCCGGTGGAGGTCGCGCTGGAGGAGATGATCCGCTTCGACGCGCCGCTGCAGCTGTTCGAGCGCACCGCGACCGCCGAGGTGGAGGTCGCCGGGGTCGAGGTCGCGGCGGGACAGAAGGTCGCGGCGCTGATGGGGTCGGCCAACCGGGACGCCGCGGTGTTCCCCGACGCCGACGGCTTCGATGCCGGCCGCGAGCCGAATCCACATGTGGGCTTCGGAATGGGGCTGCACTTCTGCCTCGGCGCGCCGCTGGCCCGGATGGAGCTGGCGGTCTCCGTGGCGGAGCTGCTGCGCCGGTTCCCCCGGTTGGCGCTGGCCGAGGAGCCCGAGCAACGACCTACCTTCGTGCTGCGGGGATACCGCACGATCCGACTCGACCTGAGGGGTGCCGCGTGAGCCAGCATGACGCCGTGGAGGTCATCACCGCCAAGCGGGACCGGCAGCAGCTGACCGACTCGCAGATCGACTGGGTGATCGACGCGTACACCCGTGGCGACGTCGCCGACGAGCAGATGGCGGCGCTGGCGATGGCGGTGCTGCTGAACGGCATGAACCGGCGCGAGATCGGTCGCTGGACGGCGGCGATGATCGCGTCGGGTGAGCGGATGGACTTCTCCGTGCTCTCGCGGCCGACCGCCGACAAGCACTCGACCGGCGGGGTCGGCGACAAGGTCACCCTCCCGCTGGCTCCCCTGGTGGCAGCCTGCGGCGTCGCCGTACCCCAGCTGTCGGGGCGGGGGCTCGGTCACACCGGCGGCACGCTGGACAAGCTCGAGGCCATCCCCGGGTGGCGCGCCGGACTGTCCAACGCGGAGATGCTGGCGCAGCTCGACGACGTCGGCGCGGTGGTCTGTGCGGCCGGGTCCGGGCTGGCGCCGGCGGACAAGAAGCTCTACGCGCTGCGCGACGTGACCGGGACGGTGGAGTCGATCCCGCTGATCGCCAGCTCGATCATGAGCAAGAAGATCGCCGAGGGTACGGGTGCGCTCGTGCTCGACGTGAAGGTCGGCAGCGGCGCCTTCATGAAGGACCTCGGCGCGGCCCGCGAGCTGGCGTCGACGATGGTCGAGCTCGGCACCGATGCCGGCCTGACGACGGTCGCGCTGCTCACCGACATGGCGACCCCGCTCGGTCTCACGGCCGGCAACGCGCTCGAGGTCCGGGAGTCGGTCGAGGTGCTGGCCGGTGGCGGTCCGGCCGACGTGGTCGAGCTGACGCTCGCGCTGGCCCGGGAGATGCTCGCGGCGGCCGGGACTACCGGCGTGGACCCGGCCGACAAGCTGGCCGACGGGTCGGCGATGGACTCGTGGCGGCGGATGATCGCCGCTCAGGGCGGTGACCCGGAGGCCGCACTGCCGACCGCGCGGGAGACGCAGGTGGTGACGGCCGACGCCGACGGTGTCCTCACCCGGCTCGACGCGTTGGCGGTCGGCCGGTGCGCGTGGCTGCTCGGGGCCGGACGGGCCCGCAAGGAGGACCCGGTGCAGGCGGCGGCCGGGGTGGAGCTGCACGCGAAGCCCGGTGACGCGGTCACGGCCGGGCAGTCACTGCTGACACTCCACACCGACGAGGCCGACCGGTTTGAGCGGGCTTTGTCCTCGCTGGCCGGGGCGTTCGACGTGGCCCCGGCAGGCACGGCGTACACCCCCACCCCCGTCGTGCTCGACCGCATCTCCGCCCCCTAGCCCCCGAGACTGCGCATCCGGCCGTCTTCTTCGCGTCGGGGTTGCGCGTATGTTCGTCCACTTCGCGTCGAGGTTGCGCTTATGCGCGGCAGGTCAAGCGTCGAGGACGGTGACCTCGACCGTCTGGGCCGAGTTGTTGGTGAAACCGCCGCGGTTCCAGCCGGCCTGCTCGGGCTGCGCGCGTCCGCTGCCGTCGTACGCGCGCGCCGCCAGCGTGGTCGTACCCGGGCCTGCCTCCCACCCGAACGTGAACCCGCGCCATGCATAGCGGCCGGGTTCGGGTCCGAGCGTGGCGGCCGACCAAGTCGCCCCGCCGTCCGTGGTCACCTCGACCCGGTCGACCGGCGCCCAGCCGGACCACGCGCGCCCGTGCAGCGTGACCGGGCCGGGGTGCAGGAAGCGGTGCCGCGACATGAAGTCGGGGTAGCCCGGCGGCACCAGCAGCGCCCGCGGCTCGATCCGGGTGATCGGGGTGCCGGCGTCGTCCGGCTGCTGCTTCAGCCGGTACGCGACGGCGTTCTGGTAGCCGTCGAACTCGTGGTCGATGACGGTGATCGCGCGCAGCCACTTGACCTGCGCCATGCCGTACCACCCGGGCACGATCAGCCGCAGCGGGAACCCGTGCTGTGGCGGCAGCGGCTGGCCGTTCATCGAGTGGACCACGAGTACGTCGGGGTCGAGCGCGTCGGCCAGCGTCAGCCCGCGCTGGTAGTCCTGCTCCACGCCGCGTTCGACGCCGTGGTCGGCACCGGTGAACACGACGCTGTGGGCATCGTCGGTCAGGACGGCCTGGTCGAGGATGTAGCGCAGGGGTACGCCGGTCCAGTCCGCCGTGCCGACTGCCTCGACCAGCCACGGTTGGCTGACCGGCCGGGGCAGCAGCTGGGCGCGTCCGTTGCCGGCACACTCCATCGTCACCCGTACGGTGCGTGACGGGAGGTCGTACAGGTCGGCCCCGAGGCCGAGCTTGCGCTCCACACAGCCCGAGACCTCGAGCCGGAAGTCGGAGGGATCCAGCATCGGGATGTCGTAGTGCACGAGTACGTAGTGCAGACCGGGTGGGGTCACGTCCTGGTGCATCGCCTCCAGCGGCATGCCGTGGTTGCGGGCGGCCAGCTGGAGCTCTTCGAGGGAGATGCCCTCGCCGGGCTCGGCGACCCGCGCCGGGCCGCCAACCGGGGAAGCGGTCGGTGTCGTCAGGTACGTCATGTCAGTCCCCTCCTCGTCGTCGAACGTACTCGGGTCATGCGTCAGCGAACACCCATCGGGGATGCAAGGATGGAACGGTGACCGACTCCGTCTACGTGGCCGCGCCGAAGGCCCTGCTGCACGACCATCTGGACGGGGGGTTGCGCCCCCAGACCATTGTCGAGCTTGCGGCCGACCGCGGCCACGAGCTGCCCGCCGACGAAGCGGACGCGCTCGGTCGCTGGTTCGTCGAGTCCGCCGACTCCGGCTCGCTGGAGCGCTACCTGGAGACCTTCGACCACACCGTCGCGGTGATGCAGAGCGCACCGGCGCTGACCCGCGTCGCCCGTGAGTGCGTGCAGGACCTCGCGGCCGATGGCGTCGTGTACGCCGAGATCCGCTACGCCCCCGAGCAGCACCTCCGGGATGGGCTCACCCTCGACCAGGTCGTGGCCGCGGTCCAACAGGGCGTCAGCGAGGGCGAGCAGCTCGCCGACGAGGCCGGGCAACGCATCGTCGCCCGGCAGCTGGTCACCGCGATGCGGCACCAGGCGCGATCCATGGAGATCGCCGAGCTGGGCGTCCGCCACCGAGACCAGGGCGTGGCCGGGTTCGACATCGCGGGCGCCGAGGCGGGCTACCCGCCCACTCGGCATCTCGACGCGTTCGAGTACCTGCAGCGGGAGAACTTCCACTTCACCATCCACGCCGGCGAGGGGTTCGGGCTGCCGTCGATCTGGCAGGCGATCCAGTGGTGTGGCGCCGACCGGCTGGGGCACGGCGTACGGATCATCGACGACATCGACCTGCACGGCGACACTCCGGCGCTCGGCCGCCTCGCGTCGTACGTGCGAGACAAGCGGATCCCGCTCGAGCTGTGCCCGTCGTCCAACGTGCAGACCGGGGCCGCGGCGTCGATCGCCGAGCACCCGATCGGCCCGCTGACCCGACTGCGGTTCCGGGTCACGGTCAACACCGACAACCGGCTGATGAGCGGCACGTCGATGAGCCGCGAGATGCAGCTGTTGTGCGATGCGTTCGGGTACGGCCTGGCCGACCTGCGGTGGTTCACCATCAACGCGATGAAGAGCGCGTTCCTGCCGTTCGACGAGCGACTGGCCATCATCGACCAGGTGATCAAGCCCGGGTACGCCGCTCTCGGCACCCGCTGACCGCGCGCTGTCCCCCTCCTCGCGCCGAGGTTGCCCTTGTGTCGCCAAGCCTCGCGCCGAGGTTGCACTTGTGTCGCCAAGCATCGCGTCGAGGTTGCAGAAGGTTGCCCATCGCTTGGCTGGTTGTCAGTGCCCGGGAAGGCAGTGTGGTTCTCGCACCAGGCCCTCGGCGCGAGGATCTGGGACATTCGCGCAACGTCGGCGCGAGCTGGGACATACGCGCAACGTCGGCGGGAAGGAGCTAGCGCAACCGGTCGGATGGGCATCGCCGGTCGCGCGGTCGGTTGGCTCCGCATCGGCCGAACGGATGATCTTCGCCGGGCCGGCCGAAAACCGTGAACTCGACGGCGCGTCGCGTTGCACGATCGGCGGGCGTTCCGCTCGGTGACGAACGGGTCACCAGTAGCGATCGCACCCGATCCGGGCGACGCACCAGTCGTCCGGCGCCTCCCGCGCTGAAGAGAGACCCCCGTGAATCGAACCCGACTGTTG
>WHTB01000005.1 GCA_009379735.1 Propionibacteriales bacterium | reverse complement strand
TTCGGCAACTGGTACAGCCTGAACCAGACCAATGACATCGCCGCCGACGCCGAGGAGATCAGCAAGTTCTACGAGCCCGGCGATGCGGGTTAGCTGACCCCTCCTGGTGTGGTCGACGACGTCCCGCGGTTCTGGAGTAAGTGTGTGCGGCACGCGCCTGCGGACCTGGCAGGCATCGACGGTAGGGTCGCGGCGGAGATGGACTTCGAGAGGGAGGCCCTTCATGGACAAGGTCGTCAGCAGCGCCGCCGAGGCGGTTGCCGATGTGGGCGACGGCGCGTCGTTGTCGGTGGGCGGGTTCGGGTTGTGCGGCATCCCGAGCGTGCTGATCCAGGCGCTGCTCGACAAGGGGGTGACCGACCTGGAGGCAGTCTCCAACAACTGCGGTGTCGACGACTGGGGTCTGGGCCTGCTGCTGCGGGAGAAGCGGATCCGCCGGATGGTCTCGTCGTACGTCGGCGAGAACAAGGAGTTCGCCCGGCAGTACCTGTCAGGCGAGCTCGAGGTGGAGCTGACGCCGCAGGGCACATTGGCGGAGCGGCTGCGGGCAGGGGGGTCGGGCGTTCCGGCGTTCTACACCCGCACCGGGGTCGGCACCCAGGTCGCCGAGGGTGGGTTGCCGTGGAAGTACGACGACGCAGGCAACATCGCGGTGGCGTCGCCGGCGAAGGAGACCCGCGAGTTCGACTTCCTCGGCGAGCGGCAGGAGTTCGTGCTCGAGCAGTCCATCACCTGCGACTTCGGTCTGGTCCGGGCCTGGAAGGGCGACCGGCACGGCAACTTGGTGTTCAACCAGTCCGCCCGGAACTTCAATCCGCTGTGTGCGATGGCCGGCCGGGTCACGATCGCCGAGGTCGAGGAGCTGTCCGAGCCGGGCGAGCTCGCCGCCGACGACATCCACCTGCCGGGCATCTACGTGCAGCGGGTGGTGCCACTGACCCCGGAGCAGGCGGCCGACAAGCGGATCGAACGCCGCACGGTCACCGAGAGGAGCAGCTGATGGCGCTGACACGTGAGCAGATGGCGGCGCGGGCGGCGGCCGAGCTGTCCGACGGCGCGTACGTCAACCTCGGCATCGGGCTGCCGACGCTGGTGCCGAACTACGTGCCGGACGACGTCGAGATTGTGCTGCAGTCCGAGAACGGCATCCTGGGCGTCGGCGCCTACCCGTACGACGACGACGTCGACGCCGACCTGATCAACGCCGGCAAGGAGACCGTGACCCTGCGCAAGGGCGCGTCGTTCTTCGACTCCGCCACCAGCTTCGGGATGATCCGCGGTGGCAAGGTGGACGCCGCCATCCTCGGCGCGATGCAGGTGTCGAAGGTCGGCGACATCGCGAACTGGATGATCCCCGGCAAGATGGTCAAGGGGATGGGCGGCGCGATGGACCTCGTGCACGGCGCCAAGCTGGTCGTGGTGCTGATGGAGCATGTCGCCAAGGACGGCTCGTACAAGATCGTCGACGAGTGCTCGCTGCCGTACACCGGCAAGCGGGTCGTGCAGCGGATCATCACCGACCTCGCGGTCATCGACGTGACCCCGGACGGCCTGGAGCTGGTCGAGACGGCGCCCGGTGTCAGCGTCGACGAGGTCCGCGAGAAGACCGAGCCCGAGCTCACCGTCGCCGAGTCCCTGCACGAGATCGCCTAGCCCCCTAGCCGTCGACGAAGCGGTAGTGGGGCTTGATCTGGGTGTTGAGGTACGTGCCCGGGCTCGGTGACCGGATCAGCGCGGCGTGCACGAACTCCGACACGTCGAGGTACCGGTACACGCCACCGTTGGTGAACTCGACCTCCAGGGTCTGCGACTCCCGGTCATAGCCGACGGACGCGATGCTGGACGAGTCGAGGCGCTTGCGCTTCACGGCACTCCTTCCCGGTGGCGGTCGAGTGGCGTTACCAGCATGGGCAGCGTACGTCGACCTGCGTACGGCGGTGCCGCGACTGCGCGGACGTCCTGGTAGCCGTCTTCCCGGCACTGTCGGGACATGGAGTCAACAACGCAGACCACCTCGCTCACCCGAGCCAGCCGCATCACCGTCGGCGCGATCACGGTCTTCGCCGTCGTGGTCGCCGCCCAGATCGCGGGCGGTGCCGACAACTTCCCACCCATTCCTCCGGCCATCGTCCTCAGTGTCGTCGTCGTCGGGCTGATGATCTGGCGGCCGGCGAGTGTGTGGACTGCCGCGCTCGGCGCACTCTGGCCGACTTCGCTGGTCGTCGGGGCTGCCTTCAACACCGACGTCTACCTGGACTGGATCAGCGGCCGTGAGGGCCTGTACCTCAAGGTGGCGGCCCATCTGCACGTGCTGGCGCTGGTGGTCGCGATGGTCGCCGGTGTGATCGCCCTCCGTCAGGTCGCCCGGTCCCGATGACCGTGACGTTCTCGACGCGACACGCCGGCGTGTCTGTCGAAAACGTCCCACTCACCGGTCGGGGTCCCTCCCGTCGAGCCGGTGGCCGGCGAACAGACGACCGCCATGCGGCGCGAGGATCTGCTCGCAGGCCCGGCACAGCAGGGCGATATCGCCGGTCGTCGCCGCGTGCAGGCCGGCGACCAGCGCGTCGGCATGCGTCGACCCGGTGGCCCGGTCGAGTGCACGGACCTCACGGAGCAGCCCCTTGCCGGTGCCCGACCAGTGGCGGGCTCCGGTCAGCAGCAGGTTCGCCGCCTGTTCCCACAGGGCGACCGCGACGGCGGTCCGCTCACCCTGCTCGGTCGCCCCGGCGAGGTCGTCGAGCAGGTCGGTCACCGCGTAGCGTGCCGAGGCCAGCTCGTCGGCGGTCAGCGGCTCGGGCCCGGCCGCGACTTGCGCCTGGCAGTCGGCCTGCAGCCGCGCCCCCGAACCGTCGTCGTCGACCAGCACCACCGACTCACCGACGAGGCGCATGATGGTCGGCTGCCGACGCGCCAGGTCGGTGCCGCGGTAGTGCGCGAGCGAGGTCTCGGTGTGGACGAACAGCTCCACCGGCCAGCCGTCGTGCAGCAGCGACTCGCGGAACGGCGCCGGCGGTCCGGGCAGCAGCACCGTGATGTCGAGGTCGGACGTCGCGGTCGCGTCCTCGCGCACGGCGCTGCCGCCGAGCCACGCGGCGCGCGCGGCTGCGAACCGCTCGGCGACGAGCGCCTGCGCGGTGTCGGTCGGGTCGGGTCGTGCCATCGCACCAGTGTGGAGCACCGTGCCGGCGCGTTGCCGAAGACTGCCTCGTCGACGGGCGCGTTGCGTAGGCCCGGTGCTCAGACGCCGAAGGTGTGCCGCAGCGGGTAGTCCGACCGGCCGTCGGGGTGCAGCCGGACCGCCAGTGCCTGGTGCAGCTGGATCTGGTTGGTCTCGAACCCGAGACGTGACCCGGCCATGTAGAGGCCCCACACCTTGGCGGTCGGCTCGCCGGCCTCGGCGACGCACTCGTCCCAGCTCGCGACCAGGTTGGCGCCCCAGGCACCGGTCGTGCGGGCGTAGTGCTCGCGGAGGTTCTCGGTGTGCCGAACCTCGAACCCGACATTCTGCATCGCGCTGATGATCGTGCCCGACCCGGTGAGCTCGCCGTCGGGGAACACATAGCGGTCGATGAAGCCGGCCCGTACCCGCGCGGCGTGCTTGTTCTCCGGCCGGGTGATGGAGTGGTTGAGCAGCCGGCCGCCCGGGCGCAGCCGGTCCCTCAGGAACCCGAAGTACGACGCGTAGTTGCGGACGCCGATGTGCTCCGTCAGGCCGATCGAGCTGATCGCGTCGAAGTCGCGCTCGGCCACGTCGCGGTAGTCCAGGTGTCGGACCTCGGCGAGGTGGTCGAGACCGCGGCGCTTGATCTCCGCCTGCGCCCAGGTCGCCTGGGATCGCGACAGCGTCACGCCGACGCCGCGGACGCCGTACTGCTCGGCGGCGTGCATGACCATCCCGCCCCAGCCGCAACCGACGTCGAGCAGCCGCATCCCCTCCGTGAGTCCCAGCTTGCGCGCCACCAGGTCGTACTTGTGCGCCTGCGCGGTCTCGAGCGACGCGTCGTCGTCCGGGTAGCAGGCGCAGGTGTACGTCATGGACGGGCCGAGCACCAGCTCGTAGAACCGGTTGGACACGTCGTAGTGGTGGTGGATCGCGTCGGAGTCGCGCAGACGGGAGTGCCGCCAGCCGGTGAGCACCCGTCGCCAGTCGGGCAGCGCCTCCTGCGGCGGCGGCGGTGGTGGCGGGACGAGCTGGCGGACGCCGACCGACGCGGCCAGCCGGGCCACGTCCCGGGGCTCCGGCCGCGCACCCAGCACCGAGGTGTTGAGGAGGCGCAACGCGTCGTACGGGTCGCCGGGGTGCACGCCGGTGAGCTCGAGGTCGCCCGCGACGTACGCCCGGGCCATCCCGAGCTCGCCCCGTGCGGTCACCAGGTAGGCGGCACCGCGCTGGTTGCGCAGATGCAGACCGATCGGGGCGTCGGGCGGCCCGGCACTGCTGCCGTCGTACGCGGTGAACCGGAAGTTGAGTGCGCCCGGCGCGAGCTTGGCGAAGGCGTCGGCGATCGGCTGGGTGTCAGTCCGTGTCATCGTCACGGAAACAAGGTAGTACGAGGCTCAGCCCCTGTTCACGACCTTTTCGTAGAGGTCGAGCAGACGATCGTCGGGGTCGTAGCGGCGTTTGAGGTCGCGATACCCGTCACCGCCGTACGCCGACCAGAAGTCGGCCGGCTCGTAGTAGGCGTCGGAGTACAGCGACTTGTGGCCGTCGTGCTTGGCGACCGACTGCTCGATCGCCCGGTTGATGTCGCCATCGGCTCGCCCGGCCTCGATCGGTACGGTGCCCCAGAATCCGACGTTGACGTAGGTCTCGTCGTCGCTCAGCGGATACAGCGTCCAGCCGGCCGGGTTGCGCAGGCGCAACGGGCAGAGCCACACCGGAGCCATGCGTACGTGCTCGGCGAACCAGCGCAGGAACTCCGCTGTGCGCCCCACCGGGATCTCGACGTCCTGGACCACCCGCTCACGCTCCGGTCGCCCGCGCCGTCGGTCGACCCGCGCGACCAGCTGGTGGCGGTTCTCGAACCGCACGATGCGGTGGTAGACGTCGCTGCGCCGCCAGCGCCGTGGCCACACCCGCCGCGCCACCGGGTGCTGCGCCCCGAATGCTCCTGAGCACCAGAACCAGTCCGTGTCCCACCGCCACAGGTAGTCGTAGACCGTCAGGGTGTCGCGGCGCCGCTCCCGCAGCGAGCGGTAGTAGATCCGGCTGCCGGTGTAGTCGCTGGTCGTGTCGGCCTCGGTGCTCCAACGACCGAGCGTGAGGTAGAGCTCGCCGAGGTCGAACATCGTGCCGTCGACGAAGTCGACCACCTCGCCGTCCCAGGCCCGGTCATGCACGATCTGCTCGACCGTCGCGCACAACGACTCGGGGTCGCCGAAACGCACATGCCGCAGGCTGACGTACGGCGAGACCGGTTCCAGCTCGATCCGCAGCCGGGTCGCGTAGCCGAGGCTGCCGTACGAGTTGGGGAAGCCCCGGAACAGGTCGTCGTTGTGCCCGGGTCGCGCGGTGACGACCTCACCGGCGCCGGTCAGCACGTCGAGCTCGAGCACCGACTCGTGGGGTAGACCGCTGCGCCACGAGCTCGACTCGATCCCGAGGCCGGTGACGGCCCCGCCGAGCGTGATCGTGCGCAGCTGCGGCACGACCAGCGGCATCAGGCCGTGCGGCAAGGTGGCGTCGACGAGGTCCTCGTACGTGCACATCCCCTGCACGTCGGCGGTGCGCGCCGTCGGGTCGACGGCGACGACGCCGGCGAGACCGGAGACGTCGAGGCCGGCCGAGCTCGCGGTCTGGCTGCGAGGGCGGAACAGGTTCGAGGTCTGCTTGGCCAGCCGCACCGTCGTACCCGGTGCGATCTCCCGGTAGCTGCGCACCAGCCGGTCAACCGCGCGGTCGTGTGTCGCCTGCCCCACTGGCCTCATAGGGCCATCATGACGCGGTCTGCCCCACGAACCCAGTCGGGGTGATGAGGTTGGTCACAGCCTGTCCAGATACGCCGAAACGGGGATGATGGTTCGCCTGCTGTTTGGGTAGCCTTTGCCCAATGAGTTGGCGGGCGTACGGTTTAGCGGTTTCGCTTGCTGTGGTCATGGGGGTCATCTCCGTGTCGGCGGCAGCGCTGCTCGACCTGCCGCTGCGCGACCCCGACGGGTTCCTCGGCCCCTCCTGGGTCCGGCTGCCGATGATCGTGCTGATCTGTTTCGCCGCCGATGTCGTCCCGCGAAGCCTCTTCCGCGCTCGCGGCGTGCGTGGCCTCTACCGGCAAGCGCGCAATGTCATCCACGAGCGCTGGACGCCCGGCCGCATCACCGTCATCGTCGTCGGCCTCGGCTGCTTCTACATCACCTACGTCACCTACCGGAACCTCAAGAGCTTCCTGCCGTTCGTGCGTGAGGTCATCCACGACGACCAGCTCGCGGCGCTCGACCGGTGGCTGGCGTTCGGCCACGAGCCGGCCACCTTGCTGCACGACCTGCTGGGCACCGGGATCTCCGCCCAGGTGCTCTCGACGATCTACGTCGGCTACCTGATCTTCGTGCCGGTCTCGGTCGCCTTCTGGCTGGTGTGGTCGCGCAACCTGGCTGGCGGCCTCTGGTACGCCACGGCGCTGTGCTTCAACTGGTGCCTCGGCCTGGCCAGCTACTACCTCATCCCGAGCCAGGGGCCGGCCTTCGTCGAGCCCTCGCTGTTCTGGGACCTGCCCGACACCGGTGTCTCCCAGCTGCAGGCCGGGCTGTGGTACGCCCGATCGGTCGTGATCACCGATCCCCATCAGACGGAGTCGGTGTTCGGCATCGCCGGCTTCGCCTCCCTGCACGTGTCTGTCCTGTTCTCGGCCGCGCTGCTCGCCCACCTCGCGGTACGCACCACCTGGATCCGGGTGGCGCACTGGGCGTTCCTCGGCGCCACGATCGTCTCCACGCTGTACTTCGGCTGGCACTACATCGCCGATGACGTCGCCGGGCTCGCCATCGGCTGGTTCGCCGTCTGGGCCGGCGCGGTCGCCACCGGGCACTCGCTGCGCGGCAACTATCGCGGCCTGGTCTTCGGGCCCGGTCCGCAGATCGAGGCGGCGATTCGCCCGCTGCCTGAGCCCGGGCCGAGCTCGCCGACCGTCGCGCGCACCCGGGTGACGAGCTCCGGCTGATCCGACGTGAGCAACCTTGAGCGTGATCCGGCCGAGTCCGCGGGTGGCGGGCAGGCTCCGCTCGAGGCCGTGACCGAGCTGCTCGAGCCGCGCAAGGTGTGGCTGGGCAAGACCACGCAGGTACGTCGGCTGCTGCCGCACAAGGAGCGCCGGATGGTCGGTGCCTGGTGCTTCGTCGACCACTACGGCCCGGACGACATCTCTGCGTCTCCCGGCATGCGGGTCCCGCCGCACCCGCACACCGGTCTGCAGACTGTGAGCTGGCTGCTTGACGGTGAGGTGCAGCACCTCGACAGCATCGGGTCGGCGGTCCGCATCGGCCCGGGCGAGCTGCACATCATGACCGCCGGCGCCGGGATCGCGCATTCGGAGGAGTCACCGTCGGACCACCCGCCGATGCTGCACGGCGTCCAGCTGTGGGTCGCGCTCCCCGACGCGCACCGGCACACCGCGCCCCGGGCGTTCGACTCCTACCGCGAGTTGCCGGTGGCCGACCTCGGCGACGGGGTGAGCGCCACCGTGATGGTCGGTGAGGTGGCGGGCGTACGGTCACCGGCGCCGACGTACTCACCGCTCGTCGGTGCCGAGGTCGCGGTGCCGGCGGGCACGGCCGCCCAGGTGCCGCTCGCGGCGGAGCACGAGCACGCCGTGCTGGTGACCGAGGGCTCCGCCACGGTCGAGGACACCCGACTCCAGCACGGCGAGATGCTCTACCTCGGCATCGGCCGCACGGCAGCGTCCGTCGCCAGCACCGGCGGCGCCCGGCTGTTGCTGCTCGGCGGCGAGCCGTTCGAGGAGCAGATCGTGATGTGGTGGAACTTCATCGGCCGCAGCCACGACGAGATCGTCGAGGCGCGCGGCGACTGGATGGCCGAGAGCGACCGGTTCGGGGTGGTCGAGGCGTTCGACGGCGACCGGTTGCCCGCCCCGGAGATGCCCAACAGCCGGCTCCGGCCACGGGGGCGCACCCGCTGAGAGGTACGCTGAGCCCCTACGACAGGGGAGCGCCCACCGGCGCTGAGAGTGCGGAAACGGCCGCAGACCCTCGAACCTGATCCGGCTAGCACCGGTGGAGGGAGTCGAGACTCGAGTCGCCACCTCGCGACTTCCCCTCCCTGTGCCCGGGAGGACCGCATGACCAACAACACCGCGTCAACAAACCAAGCCACCGACGGCCGCAGCGCACTGGCGTCGCCGCCGTTGTTCGCGTGGCGCACCATCGACCTGCTCACCGCCGCCCTGATCGGCGTCGCGCTGGGCGTCGCGTTCTGGGGCTGGAACCTCAGCTACGAGTTCCTGGCCGTGCCGTTCCGGGCGGTCGCGGCACCCGTCGTCGGCCTGCTCGGCGGCACCTGGCTGCTGGCCGGTGTGCTCGGCGGCCTGATCGTCCGTCGGCCCGGCGCCGCCCTGCTGGCCGAGCTGCTGGCCGCGTCCGTCTCCGCCGTCCTCGGCAACCAGTGGGGCTGGACCACGCTGAACTCCGGGCTCGTGCAGGGCCTCGGCGCCGAGCTGGTGCTGCTGCTGTTCCTCTACCGGCGCTTCAACCTCGGCGTCGCGGCGCTGGCCGGGGTGGGCGCGGCGGTCGCCGCCTCGGTGTACGAGTGGCAGGTCTACTGGACCGACTGGGCGTGGGACTACAAGCTCATCTACCTGGCCTGCTTCGCCGTCTCCGGCGCGGTGATCGCCGGTGCCGGTGGCTGGCTGGTCACCCGCGCGCTGGCCAGGACCGGCGCGATCGACGCGATGCCGCCCGGGCGGGAGCTGCACGAGAGTCGCGCGATCTGACTTGGCCGGCTCTCGGGTCGAGGTCCAGGGGCTGAGCTGGCGGCCGTCGTCGCGACGGCAGCCGGTGCTCAGGGACCTCGACCTCACCATCGAGCCCGGCGAGCGGGTCCTGCTCGCGGGTGCCAGCGGCGCCGGCAAGTCCACCTTGCTGCGTGGACTGGCCGGCCTGCTGCTGACGGCCGACGTCGGCGAGCTGTCGGGCCGGGTCACGGTCGACGGCGAGGAGCCGCACGAGCATCCGGGCCGGGTCGCTCTGTTGCTGCAGGACCCGACCGCGTCGCTGGTGGCGGAACGGATCGGCCGTGACGTCGCGTTCGGCCTGGAGAACCTGAGCACGCCGCGGGAGCAGATCTGGCCGCAGGTCGAGGAGGCGCTGGCCGCGGTCGACCTGGCGTACCCGTTGGACCACCCGACGCACGCGCTGTCGGGCGGGGAGATGCAGCGACTCGCGCTGGCCGGCGCCCTGGTGATGCAGCCGGGCGTGCTGCTGCTCGACGAGCCGACGTCGATGCTCGACCCCGAGCTGGCCGCCGACGTACGGGCCGCGGTGGTCGACGTCGTGCGTCGCCGGGGCAGCACGCTGGTCGTGGTCGAGCACCGGATCGGCCCCTGGGTCGACCTGGTCGACCGGGTCGTCGTGCTCGGTGACGGCGGTCGCTTGGTGGCCGACGGCGAGCCTTCCCGAGTGCTGGCCGAGAACGCGCGTTCCCTTGCTGCACAGGGGATCTGGGTGCCAGGCGAGCCCGACCCCGACCCGGTCGACCTCGACTCGGACCTCGTCGCCCCGCACACCCCGGCCAGTGGCCCGGTGGTGGAGGCGACCGGCATCGTCGTCCGTCACACCTCGCGACTGGGCGGCGGGGGTCGCCGTACGACGCTTGCCCTCGACGGCATCGACCAGCGGCTCGATGCCGGCCGCCTGCTCGCCGTCACCGGTCGCAGCGGGGCGGGCAAGTCGACGCTGGTCGGGGTGCTGGCCGGGCTGCTGAAGCCGACCGCCGGCCAGGTGTGTGGTGCGGGACCTGACAAGCCGCTCTGGTCCTGGCGGTCCCGGGTGCTGGCGGGCCACCTCGCCTGGGTTCCGCAGCAGCCCGAGCACGGGGTGGTCACGACGACGGTGCGCGACGAGGTGCTGACCGCGGCCCGGGCGGTCGGGCGCGCGCAGTGGGCGGAGCGCCGGGCCGATCGGCTGCTCGACGCGCTGGGTGTCGGGCATCTCGCGGCCGCCAACCCGTACCAGGTGTCCGGGGGCGAGCAGCGCCGGGTGATGATCGCGGCCGCGCTGGCCCACGGCCCGGCGGCGCTGCTGCTCGACGAGCCGACGGTCGGCCAGGACCGGCTGACCTGGGCCGCGGTGACGGGTGCGGCGGCGTCCGCACGAGACGCCGGAGCCGCCGTCGCGGTGGCGACCCATGACCTGCTCGCGGTCTCGCGGGTCGCCGACGACCGGACCCGACTGAGCCGGGGGCGCCGGACATGACGCGGTCGCCCGTCGCCCGGGCCGGCCCGCTCGCGCTGCTGCTGGTCTGCCTGCTGCCGGCCGCCGGCGCACCGGCGATCGGGTCGCTGCAGCACGGGCTGTGGTCGTTGCTGCCGGTCGCGGCTCTGGCGGTGGTGGCCGTCCGCGACATCGGCATCACGCTGCGCCGGCTGGCGCTCGGTTTGGTCGCCGGGGTGTCGATCGCGGTTTCGACCTGGCTGTACGGCGGTCGCGACCTCGACGTCGCACTCGGCGCGGCCCTGCGCATCGTGTACCTCGTCGCGCCGGGCGCAGTGCTGTCCCCGTACCTCGACCCGAGCCGGCTGGCCGACCACCTGGCCCAGCGGCTGCGGCTGCCGGCCCGAGTGGTCGTCGCGTCGTCGGCGGCGCTGCAACGCCTCGACCAGCTCGGCGAGCAGTGGCGGCAGATCGGCCGGGCCCGGCGAGCCCGTGGTGTGGGCGCGGACGGCGGGCCGCTGCGCCGGGTCCGGGTCACGGCGTCGATGACGCTGGCGATGCTGGTGGCGACGATGCGGCTGTCCGGTCGGATGTCGGTCGCGATGGACGCCCGGGGGTTCGCCCGGGCGCACCGGCGTACCTGGGCCGAGGCGGCGCCGTGGGGGATCGCCGACTCTGTGATGACCCTGGTCGGCGTGCTGCTCGCGGTCGGCCCCTGGGTCCTGCCGGCCTAGCGCGGTGCGCCAGCTGCCACCACTCGGTGGATGGATGCGCTCGGCTGTCTTCCCGTCGTGAGATGACCTTCCCGTCCCGGATGCCCCGTCGATGCCGGATCTGCGCGGTTTGTGGGGGCGTTCGAGACGGGAAGGTCGCTTCAGGAGGGGAGCCGGGCTCGGGTAGCCGGCGACCTGCCGCGGTTTCGGGACACGTGTTCCCAGAACGCAGGTCTGCGGCGGGTTCGGTTGCAGTCCGGGAACACAAGGTCGCGAACTGCGTGCGGCCGCTCGGCAAAGGGGCCGTGGGCTCGACCGGCTACGTGCTGATGTCGGCTGGCTGGTAGGTGGCGATCACCACGCCGGTGGTCGTCGACGAGGCGGAGGGCGTTGAACGAGCCGTCGTCGGCGAACAGACGGCGCCCCGATCCCAGCACCAGGGGATGGATCAGGAGCACGTACTCGTCGACGAGGTTGCGTTGCATCAGCGACTGCAGGAGCTCGCCGCTGCCGAGCACCACGATGTCCTTTCCCGGCTGCTCCTTGAGGCTGGCCACCGCATCCGCGGCGTCTCCCTCGAGGAGGGTGGAGTTGGCCCATGGGAGTGGCTCGGCCAGCGTCGTCGACGCGACGTACTTCAGGGTGTTGTCGAGCACCTCGGTGAACGGGTTGTCGGTCTGCTTGGGCCAGAAGCCGGCGACGTCCTCGTAGGTCCGTCGCCCGAGCAGCAGGGCCTCGGTCTGGGCCATCCCCTCGCCCATCGCCCTGGCCATCACCTCGTCGCTGTACGGCAGGGCCCAGCCGCCGTGTGTGAAGCCGTCGCGGCTGTCCTCGTCGGGCCGGCCCGGTGCCTGCATCACACCGTCGAGCGTCAGGTTGTTGGTCACCACGACCCTGCTCATCTGAAGTCCTTCCGGTAGTCGTGCGCCGGCGCCCGGCTCCCCGAAATCACCTGCGGCGTCGGAACGGTGGTGGCTCGTCCCCACCCGTACCCAACCATCCCCACTCCTGCAGGCGTGGGGATGATCGCGAACGGCACGGGGCCGTGCCGTTCCAGGAGTCCGGCGGACGGACTGGTCGACGGCTTCCGCGGGTGACGTTGGTCCAGATCCCTTCTGGAACGGGGGCGCCCCGTCCCATTAGGTCTGGAACGGGGGCGCCCCGTGCCAGAAAAAAACTGCGGTGGATGGCGAAAAGTTACATCGTTGTAGTTTGTCAAGGCGACGCGCCGTGTGACTGAAGGTTTTTCTGGGGAAAGTGTTCCATTTGTGACTGATGGTGACTACGGTGCACATGGGAACGGGCGTGAGGCCTCGGGGAAGGGGCTCACGCCACTACGGAAGGACGCGACGTGCATCAGCGCACCAGCCGCTCGGCGACCTCTCGTGCGATCCGCGGTGGCGTCGCTCTGGCAACGGCCGGCTTCGTGCTCGTCGGTGGCCTTCCGGCCGCGATGGCCGACGGTGACGACCGGGCGTACCCCTCGCAGTCCGAGGTCGACGACGCCCGTGACCGGGTCGAGTCGACGCAGCGTTCGGTGGAGGCCATCCGCGCCGACCTGGCCTCGGCCAGCGCCCAGCTCGAAGGTCTCGCGGTCGAGGCCGCCAAGGCCGCCGAGGCGTACAACGGCGCGCAGTGGCGTCTGGAGCAGGCCCGCGACACCGCCAAGGCGGCCAAGCGCAAGGCCGCGCGTCAGGACCAGCGGCTGGAGCGCCAGCGCGACCAGATCGGCCGGCTCGTCGCCGACACCTACCAGGGCGGCGGCTCGCTGGGACAGGTCGGCGCATACCTGACGTCCGAGGACCCCGAGGTGCTGCTCGACCGCGTCGCGGCGTACAAGGGTGCGTCGGAGTCGTTGGCGTCGGACTATGACAGGTTCGCCGCGCAGGATGCGCTCGCCAAGGTGTTCAAGGACCAGGCCACCCAGGCGGCCAAGCTGGCCGACCAGGCGGCGAAGGAGGCCGAGCAGGCGAAACAGGCCGCGGCCGCTGCCGTCGAAGCCCAACAGTCCGCGGTCGCCCACCTGGCCGACCGCCGAGACGGCCTGATGAGTGAGCTGGCCGAGGCCCAGCACGTGTCCGTCAGCCTGGCGACGCAGCGGCAGGAGGCACTCGAGCGGATCGAGGCCGAGCGTCGGGCGCGGGAGGCCGAGCGGCGGGCCAAGGCGCAGCGGGCGGCGGAGTGGCGGGCGCAGCAGGACGCGAAGGACCAGCGCCGGGCCGAGTGGCGGGAGGCGCAGCGCAACGCCGAGGAGCGTCGGCGGGACCGCGCCGACCGGGCGGACGACTCGCAGCCCGAGCCGCGACCGCGCCCCGAACCCGAGCCTGAGCCCGAGCCCGATCCGCCCACGCAGAGCCGTGGCGCGCAGGCGGCGATCGACTTCGCGTACGCACAGCTCGGCGAGCCGTACGTCTGGGGAGCCGAGGGTCCGGGCTCGTGGGACTGCTCCGGTCTGACCATGAAGGCGTGGGAGGCGGCCGGCAAGTCCCTCACCCACTACAGCGGTGCGCAGTACTACGAGACCGAGCGCGTCTCGTACTCACAGCTGCGGCGAGGCGACCTGATCTTCTGGTCCGACGACGGCACGCCAGACACGATCTTCCACGTGGCGCTGTACATCGGTGACAACCAGATGATCCACGCGCCCCGCACCGGAGTGCCGGTCAAGGTCGAGAACGTCTTCTACTGGCAGACGCCCGACTTCTACGGCCGCGTCTGACCCCAGCGGCCGGGGCGGTGGCAGGGTGTGGCCATGAAAGGACCAAGTCAGCTCGGGCCGATCGACGTCTCTGCCCTGTCGGGGCTGCTCGACGGCGACCATGCCGAGGTGCGCACGCGCGTCCGTGAGCAGCTCGCGACCTACGCCAGCCTGGTGTACGAGGCACCTGGGCTGACCACGGCGGACTACCGCGCCCGGGTGCTCGAGGTGCTGCACACCGCCGTCCCGTCGGGCCTGACGAGGCTCGGTTTTCCCAAGGAGTATGGCGGTTCCGGCGACATCGGCGGCTCGATCGCGGCGTTCGAGACGCTGGCCCTCGGCGACCTCTCCGTACTCGTGAAGTTCGGCGTGCAGTTCGGTCTGTTCGGCGGGGCGATCCTGCATCTCGGCAGCGCGAAGCACCACGAGCGTTACCTGGAGGACGTGATGAGCGGCCGGTTGCTCGGCTGCTTCGCGATGACGGAGACCGGTCACGGGTCGAACGTCCAGGCGTTGCGGACGACGGCGACGTACGACCCGGACCATGGTCGGTTCTTGGTGCACACGCCGGACCTCTCGGCGCGCAAGGACTACATCGGCAACTCCGCCCGTGACGGCGAGCTGGCGGTGGTGTTCGCGCAGCTCGAGGTCGGCGGCGAGCAGCACGGGGTGCACGCGATCCTGGTGCCGATCCGAGACGCCGACGGCGCACCGCTGCCGGGCGTGCAGATCGAGGACTGCGGCCACAAGCTCGGGCTGAACGGCGTCGACAACGGCCGGCTGACCTTCGACCGGGTAGCCGTCTCGCGCGACAACCTGTTGGACCGGTACGCCCAGGTCGACGAGTCAGGGTCCTACACGAGCGCGATCGACAACCCCGACCGGCGGTTCTTCACCATGCTCGGGACGCTGGTCCAGGGCCGGGTCAGCGTCGGCGGCGGTGCGCTCGGCGCGGCCAAGGTGGCGCTTGCTCTGGCGACCCGTTACGCCTTGCAGCGCAGGCAGTTCGGCGCACCTGGTGCCGAGGACGAGGCGCTGTTGATGGACTACCGCGTACACCAGCGCCGGCTGCTGCCACTGGTCGCGCGGACGTACGCGCTGCACTTCACGCAGGCCGGTCTCGTGGCCACGCTGCACCGGGTGTTCTCCCTCGACGACGACGCCGGCGACGCGCGCGAGCACGAGCGCCGTGAGTTGGAGAGCGCCGCCGCCGGCATCAAGTCGCTGACAACGTGGCACGCCACGCAGACCATCCAGACCTGCCGCGAGGCCTGCGGCGGCGCCGGCTATCTCAGCGCGAACCGGTTCGGGATGCTGAAGGCCGACACCGACGTGTTCACCACGTTCGAGGGCGACAACACGGTGCTGCTCCAGCTGGTGGCGAAGGGGCTGCTCACCGACTACCGCGACTCCTTCGAACAGCTCGACCCGATCGGGATGGCGCGGTATGTCGCGGGACTCGCGGTCGAGTCGGTGGCGGAGCGTACGTCGTGGTGGCAGCTGGCCGAGCGGCTGCGCGACGCCGTACCCGGGGGTGACGACGACAACGCCGGACTGCTCGACCGTGAGTACCACCTGGCCATGTACCGCTGGCGCGACGACCACGTGCGGTCAGCCGTCGCCCGCCGGCTGAAGCGCGGGATCGACCGTGGCGACGACGCGTTCGACGTGTTCTCGTCGTGTCAGGACCACGTGGTGCTGGCGGCACGGGTGCACGTCGAACGGGTCGTGCTGGAGGCGTTCGCCGAGGCGGTGGACAGCTGTCCCGACGGCCCGCAGCGGATGGTGCTGTCGGCACTGTGCGACCTCAGCGCGCTCGGTGGCATCGAGAACGACCGGGGCTGGTTCCAGGAGCACGGCCGGCTCTCCGGCGAGCGGGCGAAGGCGATCACGACGATGGTGGGCGCGCTGTGCGAGGAGCTGCGGCCGCACGCGCGCGACCTGGTGGACGCGTTCGGCATCCCGGAGGAGCTGCTCGACGTCGAGATGCTCCGCTGACGCGCCGCGGACGCCGCGCAGGGCCGGCGGAGTGTGCGCGCCGGGGACCGCTCACTGGCGAGCGGTCAGTGGTTGTACCCGCCGTTGTCCTTGAACCGCTGGAAGGACGCCGTCACCTCGGCCTCGGCCTCGGCCCGTCCGACCCAACTGGCGCCCTCGACCGACTTGCCGGGCTCGAGGTCCTTGTAGACCTCGAAGAAGTGCTGGATCTCCAGCCGGTCGAACTCCGCGAGGTGGTGGATGTCGCGCAGGTGCTCCATCCGCGGGTCGGTGGCTGGGACGCACAGCACCTTGTCGTCACCGCCGGCCTCGTCGGTCATCCGGAACATGCCGATGGCGCGGCACTTGATCAGGCAGCCCGGGAACGTCGGCTCCTGCAGCACGACGAGCGCGTCGAGCGGGTCGCCGTCGAGGCCGAGGGTGTCGTCGACGAAGCCGTAGTCGGCGGGGTACTGGGTGGAGGTGAACAGCGTGCGGTCGAGGCGCAGCCGCCCGGTCTTGTGGTCGACCTCGTACTTGTTGCGCTGACCCTTGGGAATCTCGATCGTGACGTCGAACTCCACCTGCTGCCTCCTGCTGCCGACCGTAACGTGATGCCGGTCTAGTGTCCCCTACACGGCATCCACCGCTCTTCGAGGGAGGGTCACGTGCGTAGAGGCGACGCCGGCCGCACCACGGTCGTGCTCGCTGTCGTGATCGTGCTGCTCGCGTCCCTCGTGGGCGGCGGCTACCTGGCGTACGACAACGGGCTGCTCGACCGGTTCCTGGACAAGGAGCGGGCGGCGCCGGCGGAGCTGCCCCCGCCGGCGGGGGTGTCGCTGCCCGACGCTGCCCGCCCGGCGCCGGTGCTCGCGGCGGCCGCTGGCCCAGCTCCGAACCGGGTCGCACTGCGGCGTCGGCTGTCTCCGCTGCTGAAGGACGGTGACCTCGGGCCGCATCGCGGCGTGCTGGTCCAGGACCTGAGCACCGGCAAGGAGCTGCTGCGGGCCGGCGGCCGTGACCTCTTCACACCGGCGTCGACGCTGAAGATCCTGACGTCGGTGGCGGTGTTGGACCAGCTCGGCCCGGATCACCGTTTCACCACCAGTGTCGTCCGCGGCGCCGCGCCCAACCAGCTCGTGCTGGTCGGCGGCGGGGACCCGTTGCTGGCGCGTACGCCGCCCCGGCGTGGGGTCCACGAGTACCCGAAGCGAGCGACGACGTACGACCTGGCCCGGCGGACCGCCACCGCGCTGAAGGCAGACGGGGTCACCCAGGTGACCGTGACGTACGACGGCTCGCTGTTCGCCGGGCCGGCGGAGAACCCCGCGTGGGAGGCCGCGTACGTACCGGACGGCGTCGTCAGCCGGATCAGCGCGCTGTGGGTCGACGAAGGGCTCGAGAAGGGTGGCGCCGGCCGGTCCGCGTCGCCCGGTCGGGCCGCCGCCGAGACGTTCGCGGCCCAGCTCGACCGCCGTGGCATCACGGTCCGCGGACGGCCCACCCCGCGCAAGGCACCGGTCGACGCGGAGACCGTGGCCGCGGTCGAGTCGTCGCCGCTCGACCAGGTCGTCGCCCACACCCTGCTGGTCAGCGACAACGAGGGTGCGGAGGTGCTGCTCCGCCACGTCGCACTCGCCGCCGGGAGGCCGGGCTCGTTCGGCGAGGGCGTCAAGGCGATGGTGCGTACGCTCACCGGCCTCGGCGTCGACATGTCGCGGGCCCGGCTGTACGACGGCAGCGGGCTGGCCCGCCGCAACCGACTGCCGCTCGACACGCTGGTGGAGACGCTAGCGGTCGCCGCCGACCCCGATCGGGCGGCGCTCCGGTCGGCCGTGACCGGGCTGCCGGTGGCCGGGTTCAGCGGCAGTCTCGACGTCCGGTTCGACGCCGAGCTGCGGCCGCCGACGAAGCCGGGGCTCGGGGTGGTGCGAGCGAAGACCGGGACGCTGAGCGGGGTGCACGGGCTGGCCGGGGTGGTGCTCGACCGCGACGGCGCGGCGCTCGTCTACGCCGCCGTCGCGGACCGGGTGCGGCTCGAGAACACGTTGGACGCCCGCGCCACCCTCGACGACCTGTCCGCCGCCCTCGCTTCCTGCTGCCCCCGGTGAGTGTGACGTTTTCGACAGACACGCCGGCGTGTCGCGTCGAGGACGTCACACTCACCGGGGGTTGCGGGCGGCCGACGTACGGTTGGCGCATGACTGAGCAGCCGGAGATGGTCGACTGGGAGCTCGCCGCGCAGACCGCGAAACGGTTCCTGCGGCCCGGGCCCGAAGTGTCCCACGCCGACGCACGCACGATCGTGACCGAGCTGCGCGCGGGTGCGGAGCAGTCCGAGGGACATGTCCGTGCGTTCACCGGCCTGCACACCGCCACCGCGACCGCGCCGGTGGTGGTGATCGACCGGGGCGGCTGGGTGCAGGCCAACACCGACGGCTTCCGGATGCTGATGCGGCCCGTCGTGGACAAGGTAGTCAGCAGCCGCGGCACCCCGTCGCCGATGGCCGCTGCCGTCGGCTCGCGGATCACCGGGCTCGAGGTCGGGGCTCTGCTCGGCTACCTGGCCGGCCGCGTACTCGGCCAGTTCGACCCGTTCTGGCAGGGGCGCCCGGGCCACGATGACAACGCGACCGGCCGGATGCTGCTGGTGGCGCCCAACATCGTGCACACCGAGCGCGAGCTCGACGTCGACCCGCACGACTTCCGGCTCTGGGTCTGCCTGCACGAGGAGACCCACCGGGTGCAGTTCACGGCGGTGCCGTGGATGCGGGAGCACCTGATGACCGAGATCGGCGCCCTGGTCGACGCGACCGAGCTCGACCCCGCCGCACTCGGGGCGACGCTGCGCGAGGGGGTCGAGCGGCTGACCCGGGCCACCAAGGGTGAGCTGGGCTCGGAGTTCTCCCTGCTCGACCTCGTCCAGACGCCGGCGCAGCGCGAGATCGTCGACCGAATCACCGCCACCATGTCGCTCCTCGAGGGTCACGCCGACGTCGTGATGGACGGCGTCGGACCCGACGTGATCCCGTCCGTCGAGGTGATCCGCAAGAAGTTCGACTCGCGCCGCAAGGGCGGAGGCGCGCTCGACCAGCTGCTGCGCCGGCTGCTCGGGTTCGACGCCAAGATGCGGCAGTACCGCGACGGCGCCGCGTTCGTCCGCGGGGCTGTCGACGCGGTGGGGATGGACGGGTTCAACCAGGTCTGGGCCTCGCCCGACAACCTGCCGAGCAAGCTGGAGATCGGCGACCCGGCGGCCTGGGTACGCCGGGTGCACGGCTGACCCATGCTCGACCCCGCGGTTGCCGACACCCGCCGCGCCGTGCGATCTGCGCTCACCGACCTGTCCGCCGGCGACGTGGTCGTGGTGGCCTGTTCGGGCGGCGCCGACTCGCTGTCGCTGGCCGCGGCGGCAGCGTTCGAGTCGCGGTCGGCCGGCTGGCTGGTCGGCGCTGTCACGGTCGACCACGGGCTGCAGCACGGCTCGACGGTCGTCGCGGAGCGGGTCGCGTCGACGCTGAGCGGGCTCGGCCTGGACCCGGTCGAGGTGGTTCCGGTGACGGTCGGTGACGGCGGCGGCCCGGAGGCCGCCGCCCGCTCGGCCCGGTACGCCGCACTCGACGCGGCAGCGGACCGCCTCGGCGCGTCCGCCGTACTCCTGGGCCACACCCGCGACGACCAGGCCGAGACCGTCCTGCTCGGGCTGGCGCGAGGCTCGGGCGCCCGCTCCCTGTCGGGAATGCCGCCGGCCGCGGGGATCTACCGGCGGCCGCTGCTCGGCCTGTCGCGCAGCACGACGACGGCCGCCTGCGCCGCACAGGGTCTCGAGCCGTGGCACGACCCGCACAACGTCGACCCGGCGTACACCCGGGTCCGGGTGCGGCACGACGTGCTCCCGGTGCTCGAGCACCAGCTCGGGCCGGGCGTCGCGGCCGCGCTGGCCCGCACGGCCGCACTGCTGCGGGCCGACGCGGACGCGCTGGACGACCTGGCTCGGCAGGCACTTGCGGACTGCCGTACCGAGGACGGGCTCGACACCGACCGGCTCGAGTCGCTGGCACCGGCCGTGCGGTCCCGGGTCCTGCGGCTGGCCGCGCTGCGAGCCGGGTGTCCGGGCACCGACCTGTTCGCCGTACACCTCGATGCGGTCGACGCACTCGTCACCGACTGGCGTGGTCAGCGCTGGGTCGACCTGCCGGGTGCGGTGCGGGCGCTGCGTGCCGGGGCCAGGTTGAGGTTCGAGCCGTCGGCTGTGGCAGGCTGACGCCCGTGGACGCCGAGCACGTCGAGAAGGACCTGGCCAAGACCCTGATCTCGGAGGACCAGATCCAGCAGTGGCTGGCCGAGCTGGCGCGCCAGATCGAGCAGGACTACGACGGAAAACCGCTGCTGCTCGTCGGCGTACTCAAGGGCGCGGTGATGGTGATGGCCGACCTGGCCCGACACCTGTCGCGGCACGTCGAGATGGACTGGATGGCGATCTCGTCGTACGGCTCCGGCACCACGTCGTCAGGTGTCGTACGCATCCTCAAAGACCTCGACACCGACATCATGGACCGGCACGTCCTGGTGGTCGAGGACATCATCGACACCGGGCTGACGCTGTCGTGGCTGGCCTCCAACCTGGTGTCGCGCAACCCTGCCTCGGTGGAGATCTGCACGCTGCTGCGCAAACCCGACGCGATGCGGATGAGCGTCGACGTGAAATACGTCGGTTTCGACATCCCCGACGAGTTCGTCGTGGGGTACGGACTCGACTACGCCGACAGCTATCGGAACCTCCGCAGCATCGCCACGCTCGCCCCCCACGTGTACTCCTGAGGACTGCTGTCACAATTGGGGTACCGGTGTACCGTCGGAGACTCTCGACAGCACGCCGCTATACCTACGTATGACCGCACATCTCAGGAGGACGGGGCTCAATGCCCCGGATCATGGACGTCAAGCGAATCTTCCGCGGGCCCTTGCTGTGGATCGTGCTCGGCGTCGTCGCCGTGCTGTCACTGCTGCAGTTCGGCATTACCGGCAACGACTACGAAGAGGTCAAGACGGCTGAGGTCGTCAGCCACATCCGCGACGGCTCGGTCAAGACCATCGTGTTCGACGGTGGCGACGAGACGATGCGGGCCACCCTCGACAACGGCGACAAGGTCCAGGCGTTCTACCTCGGCAGCCAGGGCGCGCGGCTGCTCGCCGAGGTGGAGCGGCAGGAGGGCGACGACGCCGCGACGTCGTACGACGTAGAGATCTCGAAGCCGTCCTTCCTCGGCTCCCTGCTCATCACCTTGCTGCCGTTCGTGCTGATCGTGGTGATCTTCCTGTTCCTGATGAACCAAGTGCAGGGCGGTGGCGGCCGGGTCATGCAGTTCGGCAAGTCCAAGGCGAAGATCGTCAGCAAGGACATGCCGAAGACGACCTTCGGCGACGTCGCCGGCGTCGACGAGGCGATCGAGGAGCTCGGCGAGATCAAGGAGTTCCTGCAGGAGCCGGCCAAGTTCCAGGCGGTCGGCGCGAAGATCCCCAAGGGAGTCCTGCTGTACGGACCGCCCGGGACCGGCAAGACGCTGCTCGCCCGTGCCGTCGCCGGCGAGGCGGGCGTGCCGTTCTACACCATCTCCGGCTCCGACTTCGTCGAGATGTTCGTCGGCGTCGGTGCGTCCCGAGTACGCGACCTTTTCAACCAGGCAAAGGAGAACGCCCCGGCCATCGTGTTCATCGACGAGATCGACGCGGTCGGCCGACACCGCGGTGCCGGCCTCGGCGGCGGTCACGACGAGCGCGAGCAGACGCTGAACCAGCTGCTGGTCGAGATGGACGGGTTCGACGTCCGCGGCGGCGTCATCTTGATCGCGGCGACCAACCGTCCCGACGTCCTCGACCCGGCCCTGCTCCGACCCGGCCGGTTCGACCGGATGATCGGCGTCGGCGCCCCCAACATCGAGGGCCGCACCAAGATCCTCCAGGTGCACTCGCGCGGCAAGCCGATGGCGACCGACGTCGACCTGATCGCGGTGGCCCGCCGTACTCCCGGCTTCACCGGCGCCGACCTCGCCAACGTGCTCAACGAGGCGGCCCTGCTGACCGCGCGGGGCAACGCGAAGCTGATCGACAACTTGGCGCTGGACGAGGCGATCGACCGCGTCAGCATGGGGCCGCAACGCCGCTCGCACCTGATGACCGAGCGCGAGAAGACGATGACGGCCTACCACGAGGGCGGGCACGCGCTGGTCGCCGCCGCGCTGCCGGGCACCGACCCGGTCTCGAAGGTGACGATCCTGCCGCGCGGCCGGGCCCTCGGCTACACGCAGATCCTGCCCGAGCAGGACAAGAGCTCGCAGTCGCGCAGCGAGCTGCTGAACCAGCTGTCCTTCGCGCTCGGTGGGCTGGCCGCCGAGCAGCTGATCTACCACGACCCGACCACCGGTGCCTCGAACGACATCGAGAAGGCCACCAAGCTGGCCCGCGCGATGGTCACCAGTTTCGGGATGAGCGAGCGACTCGGCGCGGTCAAGCTCGGTGAGGAGACCGGTGAGCCGTTCCTCGGACGCGACATCGGCCACCAGCGCAACTACTCCGAGGAGATCGCCGCGATCATCGACGAGGAGATCAACGCGCTGCTGACGTCGGCCCACCAGGAGGCCTTCGACATCCTCCACGAGAACCGCGACGTGCTCGACGCGCTGGTGCTGGCCTTGCTGGAGCGCGAGACGCTCGACCGCAAGGAGGTGGCGGAGATCTTCGTGCCGCTGCGGATACGGCCGGTGCGGGCGCCCTGGACCGGGTCGGAGACCCGGGTGCCGTCGGACAAGCCTCCGGTGCAGCTCGACGGCTCGTCGGTCAACGGGCAGACCGGCCCCGGCCTGGTGATCGGGCCGGTCGACGAGGGCTCCGACGTGCAGGCCGAGCCGCCGTCGGCGCCTCCGCCTTCCCAGCGGCCGCCCTCGACGCCTGGGTCCTGACCGTGGTCGACCCGATCGCCGCCCCGGATGCGGGCGAGCCGCCGCCGTACGACCACGAGCGGGCGGCGGCTGCCGTGCGTGAGCTGCTGTTCGCGATCGGCGAGGACCCCGGTCGCGAAGGGCTGCATGACACCCCCGACCGCGTCGCCCGGGCGTACGCCGAGATGACGGCCGGCCTGCGGATGCGGGCGGAAGACGTACTCATGACGACGTTCGACATCGGCCACGACGAGATGGTCCTGGTGAAGGACATCGAGGTGTGGTCGATGTGCGAGCACCACCTGGTGCCGTTCACCGGCGTCGCGCATGTCGGCTACATCCCCAACGTCGAGGGGCGCATCACCGGGCTGTCGAAGCTGGCCCGGCTGGTCGACGTGTATGCGCGCCGGCCGCAGGTGCAGGAGCGGCTGACCACCCAGGTCGCCGACTCGCTGATGGAGCTGCTGGGTCCCCGCGGGGCGATCGTCGTCTTCGAGTGCGAGCACCTGTGCATGACGATGCGCGGAGTCCGCAAGCCGGGGGCGAAGACGGTGACCAGCGCGGTGCGCGGTCAACTGCGCGACCCCGCGACCCGGGCCGAGGCGATGAGCCTCATCATCGGCTGACCGCGACCCCCTTTTCGCGTCGAGGTTGCACGTATGTCGGGGTTTCCTCCTGGGAAGAATGAGCCCGGGCGAACGCTCTTACCCGGCCCGGGATGCGGGTGCCGTTCGTCGGTCAGTCGCGTGTCATGTGGTGGGCCTGACGCCGCGGGGCCGATGACACGCAACTGGGATGGGCGGTGACCGGGTGCCGGCGGGCACTGACAAACATTTCCCCCGGACACGGGTGCGGCGCCAGCCCCCCGAATACTCGTGTCGAGGTTGCGCGTGTGTCGGTGGTGGCCGACATTCGTGCAACCTCGGCGCGAGGTGAGTCGTGGTGACGCCCGCGTAGGGTGGTCGCCGTGCTGAGCCGTCCGACCCCCGAGCCCGCGGCGGTGCCCGGTCTGCCCGCCCCAGGCCGGTGCCTGGTGATGGGCGTGGTCAATGTCACGCCCGACTCGTTCTCCGACGGTGGGCAGTGGCTCGAGCCGGAGCAGGCCGTGGCCCACGGGCTCGAGCTGGTCGAGCAGGGGGCGGACCTGGTCGACATCGGCGGCGAGTCGACCCGGCCCGGTGCGCAGCGGCCCCCGGTCGAGGAGGAGCTGCGGCGCGTGCTGCCAGTGGTCCGTCGGCTGTCCGACGCCGGAGCGGTCGTATCCATCGACACCATGCGTGCCGAGGTCGCAGTCGCTGCGGTGGAGGCCGGTGCGCAGCTCGTCAACGACGTGTCCGGAGGTCTCGGCGACCCCGCGATGCTGGCGACCGTCGCCGACCTCGAGGTGCCGTACGTCCTGATGCACTGGCGCGGCCACTCCGACCGGATGCAGCAGCGAGCGGAGTACGCCGACGTCGTCGCCGACGTGGTGAGCGAGCTGCGGCCTCGCCTGCAGGCCGCGCTGGCGGCCGGCATCGACTCCGACCGGGTGATCCTCGACCCAGGCCTCGGGTTCGCCAAGACCGCCGAGCACAACTGGGCGCTGCTGGCGAACCTCGATGCCGTGCACGCACTCGGCCGTCCGGTCCTGCTCGCGGCATCGCGCAAGCGGTTCCTCGCCCGCTTGCTCGGCGACGCGGACAACACCCGTGACCCGTCGTCGCTCGATGCGGCGTCCGCGGCGGTGAGTACGCTCGCGGCCGCCGCCGGAGTGTGGTGCGTCCGGGTCCACGTCGTACCTGCGGTCGTCGATGCAGTCCGAGTGGTGGCGCGGCTCGCGGCCGAGCCGGTGGGGTCGGCGGCCCGATGACGGCGGCCGAGCAGGTCCTGGCGGCCAACGCCGGCTTCTACTCGGCGTTCGAGGCCGGCGACCTCGATGCGATGCAGGACCTGTGGGTGCCCGACGGGCACGCGGTGTGCATCCACCCGGGCTGGAGCCCGGTGGTGGGCGCAGCGGCGGTACGCCGTTCGTGGGCCGTCGTGATGGCCAACACGCCGTACATCCAGTTCATCCTCACCGATGTCGAGACGACGGTGGTCGGCGACGTCGCCTCGGTCACCTGCACCGAGAACGTGCTGGCCGCGGCGGAGGGGCAGACCGAGCCCGGTTTCTCCGGCGGGAAGGCGGTCACCACGAACGTGTTCCTGCTGCGTCCCGAGGGTTGGCGGTTGTGGATCCACCACGCGTCACCGGTACTGTCGAAGCCGGGGTCCGACGAAGGAGACTGATGGGTGAGGCACCAGCCGCGCCGGTCGCGGCGACCCGTCAGGCCGCGCCGGACCGCCTGACACTGCGCGGCATCCGCGCCCATGGCCACCACGGTGTGTTCGACCATGAGCGACGCGACGGACAGGAGTTCGTCGTCGACGCCGTACTCGGGCTGGACACCTCGGCGGCGGGACTGGCCGACGACCTGTCCCTGACCGTCGACTATGGTCGTCTGAGCCTCCAGATCAAGGAATCCATCGAGTCCGACCCCGTAGACCTGATCGAAACGCTTGCCCGCCGCCTGGCCGACCTGTGCCTCGCCGAGCCCCTCGTCCAGTGGGTCGAGGTCACGGTGCACAAGCCGCAAGCCCCCATCGAGGTGCCGTTCGACGACGTCACCCTCACAATCCACCGGAGCAGTCAGTGACTGAGACGCCGAACCCGCACATCGTCGACACCGACACCCTGTCCGGCCAGCTGCGACCGTTCCGCCGCGCGGTGCTGTCGCTGGGCAGCAACCTCGGGGACCGGGAGGCCAACATCCAGGGTGCGGTGTCCTCGCTGGCGGACACACCGGATGTCTATCTGGTCGACCGGTCGCCGGTGTACGAGACGGCGCCGGTCGACAGCCCGGTCGAGTCCGAGGACTTCCTGAACGCCGTACTCATCGTCGACACGACCCTGTCGGCCGACACGCTGCTCGAGCGCTGCCTGGCCGTCGAGGACGCGTTCGGCCGTGAACGCGGTGAGCGCAACGCGCCCCGCACCCTCGACATCGACCTGCTCGTGCTCGGTGACAAGCAGGTCAGCAGGGACTCGCTCACGTTGCCGCATCCGCGAGCGCACGAGCGGGCCTTCGTGCTGCAGCCGTGGTTCGACATCGACCCGAACGGCGAGATCCCCGGCCAGGGACGTATCGCCGACCTGATCGGCGGGGTCGACGCGGCCGGCGTACGCAGGCGCGACGACGTGGCGCTCGAGCTGCCGTGACTGAGCGGCCAGGTCGGCTCCACGCGACCCGGCTGCGCATGCTGGCCGGCATCACCGCTGCCGGCGTGGTCCTCGGGTGGTTCGGAGTCCCGGTGCTCCGTCAGACGGGTGGCTCGGTCCCGACGGTGCCGTGGGTGTCGGTGCTGACGCTGCTGTTCGCCGGGGCCGTCCTCGCCGGGATCGCCTGGCAGACCTGGTGGCAGCTGCATCGCAAGCGACTGCGGATCGACCCGCACCGCGCCGTGAACTTCCTGGTGCTGGCCAAGGCGTCGTCGGTCGTCGGCGCGTTCTTCGTCGGCATGTATCTCGGGTACGCCGCGCAGTACGTCGGTGCCCTCGCGTACGACGCGCCGCGGGACCGGGTGATCCGTAGTGGTGTCGCCGCCCTCGCGGCGCTGGTGATCGTCGCGGCGGCGCTGTTGCTCGAGCGGGCCTGCATGGTGCCTCGAGGGCCCGACGACAAGGCCGACACCGAGGGTGAGGAGAAGACCACCGAGGGTGCCTAATTCGGCCAGATTCACCGTTGTGGTGGTCACAAATTGGTTGAGGCGGCGCGCCCCGCAGGCCGCCAACAGGCGTCGTCGTAAAGTCTCGGGTATGCCAGCCAACCGTCGCGTCCAGCGCAGTGTGCGCATCACCCTCGCCGTCGCCCTCCTCGTCGCGGCCGCCCTCGTCGTGGCCGGCGCGTTGGTGAGCCGGGGTGCGTTGTGGCTCGGGTCTGCGGCGGTGTTCGCCTTGGTGGCCGGTGTCGCCGCCGCCCGGATTCTCAGCAACGAGCTGCGGGCGGCCCGGATCCAGAACGCGACCGATCGGGCGGAGCAGGCCCAGGCGTACGCCTCACTGGCGGCGCGTCGGGCCACCGAGAACTCCGCGTTCGCCGCGGCGATGCGGCAGAAGGTGGACGACCACGGGGCGACCCTCGAACGGCTGAAGGCGACGTTGCGGCTGGCCGAGAGGCGGGCCGAGCTCGCCGAGCAGGCCGCCGAGCGCAACACGGTGGCGCTGGCCCGGGCCGAGCAGGAGATCGCCCGACTCAGGGCGACCATCGCCGAGCTCGAGTGGGAGCAGCCTGGGCTGGTGGACGAGGTCGCGGCAGCCGAGGAGCAGATGACGGAGCGCGGCTCCCACCGGGTCGAGAGCGGTGCGCACGACGAGATGCCGACGGTCGTCGACCTGCTGGCCTGGGACGAGCGGGCCGAGCCGGCCGAGGCACGCCAACGCGCCTGACCGGGGCCGGCGGATCGCTACTTGTCGATGTCGCCGACGACGAAGAACATCGAGCCGAGGATCGCGACCATGTCGGCGACCACGCAGCCGCCCAGCACCTCGGGCAGCACCGCGATGTTGTTGAAGGACGCCGACCGTAGCTTCAGCCGCCACGGCGTCTTCTCGCCGCGCGACACCAGGTAGTAGCCGTTCATGCCGAGCGGGTTCTCGGTCCAGCAGTACGTTGCGCCCTCGGGTGCTTTCAGGATCTTCGGCAACCGCTGGTTGATCGGGCCGGCCGGCAGGCTGCGCAGCTGCTCGATGCACGCGTCGGCCAGATCGAGGGACACCTGCACCTGGTCGAACAGCACCGAGAACCGCGCGTAGCAGTCGCCCTCGTCGCGGGTCACCACGCGCAGCACGCCGTCGGCGGCCAGCTCGTCGTAGGCGAGGTACGGCTCGTCGCGGCGGAGGTCGAAGTCGACGCCGGAGGCGCGGGCGATCGGTCCGGAGACGCCGTACGCCTGGACCAGCTCGGGTGACAGCTGTCCGACGTCCTGGGTGCGGGCCTTGAAGATCTCGTTGCCGAGGATGATCTGCCGGATCTCGGGCAGCCGGCGGCGGACAGCAGCCACGGCCGCGCCGGCCCGGTCGAGCCAACCGGCCGGCAGGTCCTCTTTCAGACCACCGACCCGGTTGAACATGTAGTGCATCCGACCGCCGGACAGCTCCTCCATCACCTGCTGGATCGTCTCGCGTTCGCGGAAGGCGTAGAAGATCGGCGTGATCGCCCCGATCTCCAACGGGTACGAGCCGAGGAACATCAGGTGGTTGAGCACGCGGTTCAGCTCGGCCAGCAGGGTACGGCTCCAGGTGGCGCGAACCGGCACCTCCATGCCGAGCATCCGCTCGACCGCGAGCACGACGCCGAGCTCGGACGAGAACGCCGATAGCCAGTCGTGCCGGTTGGCGAGCACGATGATCTGGCGATAGTCGCGCACCTCGAACAGCTTCTCCACGCCGCGGTGCATGTAGCCGACGATCGGCTCGCAGGCGACGATGCGTTCACCGTCGAGGGTCAGCTTGAGCCGGAGCACCCCGTGCGTCGCCGGATGCTGCGGCCCGATGTTGAGGACCATGTCCTCGGTCGCGAGCTCGTCACCACCGCCGCGCTCGTAGCTGCGGAAGCCTGTCGCCCCCGCTCCCAGGCCGACAATGCGCTGCTCGGTCATGAGTGCATGCTGTCACGATCGCCGAGGGGTTGGGCAGACGGCGCCTCGGGTATGCCATGATCGGCCGGGTGCTCGCCACCGAGCACCGACGCCCCGCGGTGTCGAGGCCGATCCCCGCAAGTCCCGAGAGGCTTTTCCCATGGCCAAGAGTCGGTTCCGTCCCTCCGAGATCCCGGGGGTCGGAAAGATCAGCGCACGTGTCGACCGCGCGATCAGGTGGCGCGTGGAGGAGGGCCTGCGGCCGCTGCGCGATCGGCTCGACAGTCAGGAGCGAACGATCCGTGAGCTGGAGGGTCGGCTGCGCGCCGTCGAGGGCACGCCGGCTCCCGCGAAACGTACGGCCGGGAAACGTACGGCCGCGAAACGTACGACCGCAAAGCGTACGACCGGGCGCACCGCAGCGAAGCGCGCTTCGAGAAGTCAGCCGTCGGACGGCTGACGCCACCGCGCTGGTCGGTCACAGCAGCAGCGGGACGCCCCGGGCGGAGACGACCCAGACGAAGTCGCCCAGCCCGCCACGCGCGGTGAGCTCGGCCGCCTCGGTAGCCGTGCTGAGAGCTCGCAGGTAGCCGCGGGGGTCGTCGTGCGCGCGGTCGAGAGGCGGACGCTCGCCACTGATCCCGAGCGCGCCGAGCGCCTGCCGCTGGTCGACGACCCGGTCGGCCGGCAGTGAGTCGACCGCGACGTGCGCCGTCACGTCGCGGCTGGCGTCGGGGACCGGAGGCACCTCCCGCCCGTGCTGGTACGACGTGAGTGAACCGAAGGCCGGGCGGGTGTCCATCGTGTGGCCGTAGTCCATCGCCACCGCGACCCCACGCCCCAGCCGGCCGACGACGTCGGACCACGCCGCATCCCGCGCGCTGCCCACCTCGGCCCGGGTCCCGGGCTCGCTCAGCGGCCACCACCGCCCGAGCCACGGGTCGGTGCAGAGTTCGCCGAGCCGCTCGGCCCCGGTGGACGGCTCGACGTGCACGGTGCGCGCGACCCCGTCCTGGTCAGCCTCGACGACGTCGCACGGGATGTTGTCGAGCCACTCGTTCGCGACGACGAGCCCGTCGACCTGCTCGGGCAGGTCCGCGCGCCAGCCGACGGCCGCCGGCAGGTCGTCCGGGCGCGGCGCCAGGTCGACGCCGACCAGGTGCAGGTCCTGGTCGGCGGCGTGCAGGTGGCGCAGCAGCTCCCCACCGCCCGCGCCCAGGTCGACGACCGTGCGCAGGTCGGCACGGCGGGCGAGTTCGTGGACTGCGTCGGCGAACAGCGCCGACGCGTGCACCGAGGTGCGGAAGTGGTCGGCCGGCCGGGACCGGACGAAGAAGCCGCCCGGTCCGTACAACGCGGTGCTCCAGGCGTCCCGCCAGGTCGGCCAGGGACCGGTCGGGTCGGTCACCACCAGCGGAGTCGGGGGTAGGCCATGGCGCTCAGGCTAGTGCCGGTCGCGGACCGAAATCCCCGCTGAGTGTGACGTTTCGGACGCGACACGCTGGCGTGTCTGTCCAAAACGTCACACTCAACGGGAGGGTGGGGGTCATGTCGAACAAGCCACCCTGGGGCAACTGCTTCGTCGACCCTGACGACGAGACGCAGCCGGCCGTCGTCCGAGTCCGTCAGATCGACCGGAAGAGCTTCCTGCTCGAGTCCTCGATGCGCTTCGTCGGACCGACCGGGGTCGACGGTCTGCCCGACGAGGCCCGCACGTTGCGGCCAGAGGACCTCGGCCCCGAGCCTGTCACCGACCTGGCGTCCGTGCCGTCGGCGCTGCGCTGGTTCATCGGCACGTACGGCGTCCACACGCCGGCCGCGCTGGTGCATGACCGGCTGATCGGTGACACCGCCCTACCCGGCGTCTCCGACACCGACGCCGACCGGTACTTCCGGTTCATGCTCAAGGCGGTCGGGGTGCGGTTCATCCGACGCTGGATGATGTGGACCGCGGTGGCGTTCGGCACCCGGTGGCGGGCCGGCGGCATCCGGCGGATCACCCTGCTGATCTGGGTGGTCTGTGCCGCGGCCGGCATGACGGCGGCGTACCGCGGTGTCGTCGACGGCAACTGGTGGCTGATGCTCGCGGCGGTGGTCGCGCCGTTCGTCGCGGCGCTGCTCTGGGACCGGCAGTACGGCGCCGGGCTGACCGCCGCGCTTTCCGCCATCTGGGTGCTGCCGCCGACGATCCTGGGGGCGGTCGGTTTCGGTGTCTACTGGCTCCTCGAGCACGGGTTGGCGTTCGCGCTGCCGCCCAAGCAGGCGGGCGACGAGCCGGCGACGTACGAGAACTTCTGAGCCGGGCCGGCGGAGACGACGTCGAACGTCGCCCAATTGGGGGCTCTCCTGCTGGATGTGTGGGTGGACCCCAGGGTCTGCCGCCGTCGACTGGCGCGTTCGTAGGGACAAACCGGACGCCAGGCCTACGCAACGCGCCAGTCAACGAGGGGTCGCAGGTCAGCGCGGCACGGGAAGGCCGATGTGTGCATCCATCCACCGAGTGGCAGTTGGCACGCTGACGGCCCGATGCTGCGCATTATCTTTGACGTGGCCGTGGTCGCCCACTGGTGCATTCGCGCAACGTCGGCGCGAGGAGGCGGCACCACGTGGCAGCCCGCTGGTGCATTCGCGCAACGACGGCGCGAGTAGACGGGGCGTGTGAGAAGGGCCACGGGAAGCACGCGTACCGCCTCGTTGTTGTCACCTCTAGGCTGGTCAGGCACGCGACAGGGACGCCACCACAGCCAGCAACCACAGCCAGCACACCGTCCGGTACCCCGATCGGGGACTGGAACGAAAGGCGAGGCACATGGCCCACATCGGGGTGATCGGCGCCGGTCGAGTCGGCGCAGTCCTAGCCGCCGCACTCCGGACGGCAGGGCACACCATTGCCGCCGTCGGCGGTGAGTCCGACGCATCCCGCACCCGGATCGAGACGCTGCTGCCGGGAGTCCCGGTCCGCAAGCCCACCGATGTCGCCAAGGCCGCGGACATCCTGCTGCTCACCGTTCCCGACGACGTGCTGAGCAACGTCGTCACCATGCTCGCGGCCTCCGGTGCGATCCGCAGCGGCCAGTACGTCGTGCACACCAGCGGCCGCCACGGCGCCGGCGTGCTCGCCCCAGCCGCCCGGCGAGGCGCGCAGGTCGCTGCTATGCACCCGGCGATGACGTTCACCGGCACCGACCTCGACCTCACCCACCTGCCGGGCACGGTGTTCGGGTGCACGGCGGCCACCGATGTCCGTCCGACGGTCGAGTCCCTGGTCGCTGACCTCGGTGGCCGCACCAACTGGGTCGACGAGGACCAGCGGGTGCTCTATCACGCGGCCCTCGCCCACGGTGCGAACCACCTGGTGACCTTGGTCAGCCAGTCGATGGACCTGCTGCGGGCCAGCGGCGCGGCCGACCCCGCGTCCACACTCCGTCCGCTGCTGCAGGCCGCCCTCGACAACAGCCTCAAGTACGGCGACGCCGCCCTCACCGGCCCGATCGTGCGGGGCGACGTCGACACGGTGCGCGCGCACCTCGCGACGCTCGCGGACACGTCGCCCGAGGCGCTGGCGAGCTATCTGGCGATGGGCCGGGCCACCGCCAGCCACGCGGTCCTCGACGGTCGCCTGCAGCTCGACCGGGCCCGCGTGATCGTGGCCCTGCTCGACGACGCGCTGGTGCAGGCCAGGTCATGACGCCGACGGTCGCCCGCACCCGCGGCGAGCTGGGCACCGCGCTCAAGGACGACGCCGGGTCTGAGCAGCGGATCGTCCTCGTACCCACGATGGGCGCCCTGCACGAGGGCCACCTCGCCCTGCTGCACGAGGCCCGGCTACGCGGCTCCATGGTGGTCGTGTCGATCTTCGTCAACCCGACGCAGTTCGGGCCGAGCGAGGACTTCGAGCGCTACCCCCGCAGCCTGGATGCCGACCTCGCCATCTGTGCGCAGGCCGGTGCCGACGTGGTATTCACGCCGGCGGTCGACGAGATCTACCCCGGCGGCGAGACACAGGTGACCGTCGACCCGGGACCGCTGGGAGACGACCTCGAGGGTGCCGTGCGGCCGACCCACTTCGCCGGCGTGCTCACCGTCGTGGCCAAGCTGTTCGGGCTGGTCCGGCCGGATGTCGCGGTGTTCGGGCAGAAGGACTACCAGCAGCTGGTGTTGATCCGGCGGATGGTGTCCGACCTCTGCCTGGACGTCGACGTCGTCGGTGGCGAGACCGTACGTGAGGCCGACGGACTGGCGTTGTCATCGCGCAACCGCTACCTGGGCGAGGCCGACCGCGCGACCGCGCTCGCCCTCTCGCGTGCACTGCAGGCCGGTGCGCAGGCCGGGGGCACCGCCGCCGACGTGCTCGCAGCCGCGCAGGCGGTTCTCGACGCGGCCACCGGCCTGGACGTCGACTACCTGGCCCTGCGGGCGCCCGACCTTGCGCCCGCACCCGAGTCCGGCGAGGCGCGGCTCCTGGTTGCCGGCCGAGTCGGCACCACCCGACTGATCGACAACCTGCCACTCGTGCTGAGCATGAGCGGCTGACGCCGGGACCCCACAGCGGCCTGGACTGACAACCGGAGTGACCATGCAACGAACCATGATGAAGAGCAAGATCCACCGCGCCACCGTGACCCAGGCCGACCTGCACTACGTGGGCTCGGTGACCGTCGACGCGGACCTGCTGGACGCGGCCGACCTGCTGCCCGGCGAGCTCGTGCACATCGTCGACGTCACCAACGGCAGCCGGCTCGAGACGTACACGATCGCCGGTGAGCGCGGCTCGGGAGTCATCGGCATCAACGGCGCGGCCGCCCGGCTGGTGCATCCCGGCGACATCGTCATCCTGATCGCGTACGGCCAAATGGAGACCGCCGAGGCCCGCGAGTTCGAGCCGAGCGTGGTGTTCGTCGACGCGGACAACAAGGTGATCGGCACCGGGAGTGACCCGGCCGAGGTCGTCCCCGGGATGGCCGGCGGGATGCACCTGGTGCGCGGCGACACCGGCGCCGATAGCCTCCGCGGGTGACCTCCACCCAAGACCGGCCGGTCGACGGCGCGCCCGCCCCGCTACCGCTGCTGCTCCGGTCGGCCGCGGCCGGCTGGTCGACGTACGCCGACATCGTCGTCGTCGGTTCGGGGATCGCGGGGCTCACCGCCGCGTTGCGAGCCCGCGAGCTCGGCAGCGTCCTGGTCGTCACCAAGGACAACCTGTCGGCCGGCTCCACCCGCTGGGCGCAAGGTGGCATCGCCGCCGCCATCGGGCCGGGGGACTCCCCGGACCAGCACCTCGCCGACACCATGGTCGCCGGCGCCGGGCTCTGCGACGAGGCAGCCGTACGCACGCTGGTGACCGAGGGTCCCGACGCGCTGCAGGAGCTGATCGACCTCGGCACCCGGTTCGACACGGCGGAGTCCGGTGCGCTGCAGCTGACCCGCGAGGGTGGCCACCACCGCAACCGGATCGTGCATGCGGGCGGCGACGCGACCGGCGCAGAGATCCAGCGCGCCTTGGTCGCGGCCGTACACCGCGCGCCCGACATCGAGGTGGTCGAGCACGCCTTGGTCCTCGACCTGCTGCTCGGTGACGACGGCGCGGTCGCCGGGGCGACGCTGCACGTGATGGGCGAGGGCCAGCGCGACGGCGTCGGCGCGGTCCGCTGCCGCGCCGTCATCCTCGCCAGCGGCGGCATGGGCCAGGTCTTCGACGCCACGACCAACCCGAGTGTCTCCACCGGTGACGGGATGGCGTTGGCACTGCGCGCCGGCGCCACCCTGCGCGACGTGGAGTTCGTGCAGTTCCACCCCACCGTGATGTGGCTCGGCGACGACTCGCGTGGTCAGCAGCCGCTGGTGTCGGAGGCGGTACGCGGCGAGGGTGCGTTCCTCGTCGACCACGACGGCCGACGGTTCATGCAGGGCCAGCACGAGCTCGCCGATCTCGCCCCTCGCGACGTGGTCGCCAAGGCGATCACCCGGCGGATGCGGGAGACCAGCACCCCGCACATGTGGCTCGACGCCCGCGGCTTCGGCGAGCAGAAGTGGACCGAGCGGTTCCCGACCATTCTCGCGTCCTGCCGGGAGCACGGCATCGACCCGGTGACCGAGCTGATCCCGGTCGCTCCGGCGTGCCACTACGCGTCGGGTGGCGTCGCGACCGACCTGGACGGACGCACCACGGTGCCCGGGCTGTACGCCTGCGGCGAGGTGGCCTGCTCCGGGGTGCACGGCGCCAACCGGCTGGCCTCGAACTCGCTGCTCGAGGGTCTCGTCTTCGGCCGCCGGATCGCGGCCGACCTCGCACGCGCCCTGCCCGAGGGCCGCGAGCCCGCCGCCGAGCGGCGTACCCCCGGCCTGGTCGACCCGGCCGTCGTCGCGGAGCTGCAGCACCGGATGAGCGAGGACGCCGGGGTGATGCGGGACCGCGACGGGCTCGCCCGTACGCTCGGCGCCGTCGGCAAGCTGTCCGCCGACTCGCGGTCCATCCCGTGCACTGAGGCCTGGGAGGCCACCAACCTCGCCACCGTCAGCACCGCGCTGCTGCTGGCCGCGCAGGCGCGGGAGGAGACGCGGGGCTCGCACTGGCGCGAGGACTTCCCGGACACCGCCGACGATTGGGCCGGTCACCTGGACACCACGATGGAATCCGACGGCCGGCTGCAGGTGACGTACACCCGGTCGACGACACCCCGGGGGACGAACGCATGACCTTGCCCGACGACCTGTCGACGTTGCTCACCCAGGCCGGGCTCGACCCGGTGAGTGTGTCCGACCTGGTGGCGGCGACGCTCGAGGAGGACCTCGACGGTGGGGTCGACGTGACGACCGAGGCGACGGTCCCCGCGGACCAGCGGGTCTGGGGTGACCTGGTCGCGCGCGCCGACGGCGTGGTCGCCGGCCTGCTGGTGGCCGAGGTCGCGATGCGGATGGCCGGGGCGGCCGAGGTCGAGCGCCGGGTCTTCGACGGCACCCAGGTCGGCGCGGGCGACGTCGTCCTGAGCGTGGAGGGTCCCACCCGGGCCCTGCTCACCGCCGAGCGCACGGCGCTGAACTTCTGCTGCCACCTGTCGGGGGTCGCGACCCTCACCCGCCGCTGGGCGGACGCCGTCCAGCACACCAAGGCACGGGTCCGTGACACCCGCAAGACCACGCCGCTGATGCGGTCGCTGGAGAAGTACGCCGTCCGCTGCGGCGGCGGCGCCAACCACCGCCGGTCGCTGTCGGACCAGGCGCTGATCAAGGACAACCACGTCCTCGCGGCGGGTGGGGCGGCCGAAGCGTTCGCGTCGGTACGCAAGGCGTTCCCGGACCTACCGGTGCAGGTCGAGGTCACCCGGCTCGACCAGCTCCAGCCGGTGCTCGACGCCGGCGCGGAGTCCATCCTGCTGGACAACATGGCGCCCGACCTGATGCGGGAGGCGGTCGCAGTCGTGGCCGGCCGGGCCGAGCTGGAGGCCAGCGGCGGCCTCACGCTGGACGTCGCGGCGACGGTCGCGGAGACCGGGGTCGACTTCCTCGCCGTGGGTGCGCTGACGCACTCCGCGCCGGTGCTCGACCTGGCCTTCGACCTGCGGTCCCAGCCATGACCCTGCTGTGCATCGATGTCGGCAACACCCACACCGTGTTCGGCCTGTTCGCCGGTGACCAGATCTCCGAGCACTGGCGGGTCGGCACGTTCGACCGCCGGACCGCCGACGAGTGGGCGGTCGTCTTCTCCGGGCTGCTCGGCCAGCACGCGGACGGCATCGACGGCGTGGCGCTCTGCTCGACGGTGCCGACCGTGCTGCACGAGATGCGGGAGATGCTCAGCCGGCACTACGCCGGGGTGCGCAGCGTCGTCGTGGAGCCGGGTGTGCGCACCGGCGTACCCGTGCTGATGGACAACCCGCGTGAGGTCGGCACCGACCGGATCCTCAACGCCCTGGCCGCATCCAGCCTGCACCCGGGTCCGGCGATCGTCGTCGACCTCGGCACTGCCACGACGTTCGACGTCGTGAGTGCGCGCGGGGAGTATGTCGGTGGCGCCATCGCGCCCGGTATCGAGCTGTCGCTCGAGGCGCTCGGCGCCAAGGGCGCGCAGCTGCGCCGGGTCGAGCTGATGCGGCCACGTTCGGTCGTTGCCAAAAACACCGTGGAAGCGCTGCAGTCCGGTGCGGTCTACGGCTTCGCCGCGCAGATCGACGGCATCGTGACGCGGATGATCGACGAGCTGCGCTGGGATACCGCCGACGTCACCGTGATCGTCACCGGCGGGCTGGCACCGTTCGCCATGGAGGAGTGTCGCACCGCGCTGGTGCACGAGCCGTGGCTGACCCTGATCGGTCTGCGGATGGTGTTCACGCGTACCGCCTGACCACGCCGTAGGCTGGTGCGCCATGAACGACACGCCCGGTGCGCAGGACGCCGACGACCTGCCGGAGCAGCTGCGGGTACGCCGGGACAAGCGCGACCGCGTGATCGCATCGGGGGACAACCCGTACCCCGTGGTCGTGCCCCGCACGCACACGCTGAGGCAGGTCCGCGAGGCCTACGACGACGCCGGCCTGGAGCCCGACACCCGCACCGGCGAGCAGGTCGCGGTCACCGGCCGGGTGATCTTCCAGCGCAACACCGGCAAGCTGTGCTTCGTCCGGCTGCGGGAGGGCGACGGCACGGAGCTGCAGGCGATGCTCTCGCTGGCCGACGTCGGCGCGGAGTCGCTGGCGGAGTTCAAGCACCTGGTCGACATCGGCGACCTGCTCGCGGTCCAGGGCGAGGTGGTCACCAGCCGGCGCGGTGAGCTGTCGGTGCAGGTCACGTCGTGGCAGCTGGCCGCCAAGACGCTGCGGCCGCTGCCGAACGAGCACCAGCCGCTCAACGACGAGGGCCGGGTGCGGCTGCGCTACGTCGACATGATCGTGCGCCCGGCGGCCCGGGACATCGTGCGCACCAAGGCGGCCGTGCTCAAGTCGCTGCGCTCCACGCTCGACGCGCGCGGCTACGTCGAGGTCGAGACGCCGGTGCTCCAGCTGACCAACGGCGGCGCCGCGGCGCGTCCCTTCCGTACCCATCTCAACGCCTTCGACCAGCCGATGCTGCTGCGGATCGCCCTCGAGCTGGACCTGAAGCGGGCGATGATCGGCGGCATCGACAAGGTGTACGAGATCGGTCGCACGTTCCGCAACGAGGGTCTCGACTCGACGCACGCGGCGGAGTTCTCGATGCTCGAGGCGTACGAGGCGTACGGCGACTACACCACGATGATGGAGCTGACCCGCGGGCTGGTGGTCGACGCGGCCCGGGCCATCGGGCGGACCGTGGTACCGGCGCACGACGGCACCGAGATCGACCTCGAGGGCGAGTGGCGGGAGGCGCCGATCCTCGACCTGGTGTCGGCGGCCGTCGGCGAGCAGGTCGACCCCGACACCGATGCGGCGACGCTGCGCAAGTACGCCGAGCGGCATGACGTCGAGCTCAACCCGTCGTGGGGCAGCGCCGAGATCGTCGTCGAGCTGTTCGAGCAGCTGGTCGAGGACACGCTGATCCAGCCGACCTTCGTGAAGGACTACCCGGCTGCCGCCAAGCCGCTGGCGAAGCCACATCGCACCATCCCCGGCCTCAACGAGGCGTGGGACCTGATCATCAACGGCGTCGAGCTGGCCCCGGCGTACTCCGAGCTCAACGACCCGGTGCTGCAACGGGAGCGGCTGGTCGAGCAGTCGCTGCGCGCCGCCGCCGGCGACCCCGAGGCGATGGAGCTCGACGAGGACTTCCTGCGGGCGATGGAGTTCGGCATGCCGCCGGCCGGTGGGGTGGGTCTCGGCGTCGACCGGCTGATGATGCTGCTGACCGGGATCGGCAGCATCCGCGAGTCGATCCTGTTCCCGACACTTCGTCCCCACTGAGGAACCCCGTGAGGTCCTGAACTCGACCGGGCGACTGTATACATGGTGCGTTCAGACAAGGTACGTTCATTTAAAGGGGCTAACGAAAGGTCTGGATCCCATGAGCGTGCTCCGTCCGGTGGCAGCCCGTGCTGCCCTCGCCGCGACGACCGTGGTCGTCCTCGCACTCAGTGCCTGCTCGTCGGTCGGTGGGGAAGGGTCGGGATCGGGGGAAGACGACGTCGGCGCGGCCGCCAAGGACGTCAAGGAGGGCGGCACGCTGGTCGTCGCGCTGGCCGGCGAGCCCGACTTCCTCGACCCGACAGTGGCGCGCACCCTGCTCAGCCGCTACATCTTCAACTCGATCTGCGAGAAGCTGTACGACGTCGACAAGGACGCCCGCGTCGTACCCCAGCTGGCAGCGGACATGCCGGAGGTGTCGGACGACGGCACCACGGTGACGATCCCGCTGCGCGACGGCGTGAAGTTCGCCGACGGCACCGCGTTCGACGCAGCGGCGGTGAAGAAGTCCCTCGAGCGGCACTTCACCAAGCCCGACAGCGGGCGCACCAGTGAGATGGGGCCGATCGCGGGGATCGAGACGCCCGACGACATGACCGTCGAGATCACGCTGGAGCGGCCGTTCACACCGCTGACGGCTGCCCTGTCGGACCGGGCCGGCATGGTGATGAGCCCCAAGCAGCTCGACGCGAAGGGTGACGACTTCAGCTCCGAGCCGGTCTGCGTCGGACCGTTCAAGCTGGAGAAGCGGGTGCCGCAGAGCTCGGTCGAGCTGGTCCCCGACTCGAACTACTACGACAAGGACAAGGTCCACCTGGACCGGATCGTCTACCGGATCATCACCGACGCCAACATCCGGGCCGCGAAC
>WHTB01000112.1 GCA_009379735.1 Propionibacteriales bacterium | reverse complement strand
GTACGCCGCGGCCACCGCCTCGTGCACGTTCCACCGGGTGTTGACCGGCACCAGCTCGTTGCGCAGCTCGTCGTCCGGCGCGTGCAGCGACAGCGCCAGCGTGACCGGCAGCCCCTCGGTGGCGAGCTCACGCATCCGGGGTACGAGGCCGACGGTCGACACCGTCACCCCGCGGGCCGAGATGCCGAGCCCTTCGGGCGCCGGCGACGTGATCCGGCGGACGGCACTCATCAGCGCCCGATAGTTGGCCATCGGCTCGCCCATGCCCATGAACACGACGTTGGAGACCCGGCCCGGACCACCGGCGATGTCGCCGCGGGCCAGCGACCGCGCGCCGACGACGACCTGGTCGACGATCTCGGCGGCCGACATGTTGCGCTGCAGCCCGCCCTGACCGGTCGCGCAGAACGGGCAGGCCATCCCGCAGCCTGCCTGCGACGACACGCACATCGTGACCCGGCCGGGGTAGCGCATCAGGACCGACTCGACCAACGCACCGTCGAACAGCCGCCACAACGTCTTGACGGTGGTGCCGTTGTCGGCCTCGCGGGTGCTCAGCGGTGTGAGCAGGCTCGGCATCAGCTCGCTGACCAGGGCGGCACGAGTGTCGGCCGGCAGGTCGGTCATCTGCGCCGGGTCGTCGACCAGCCGCTCGAAGTAGTGCGTCGACACCTGGGTGGCGCGAAATCCGGGCAGCCCGGCCGACTCGACGGCGGCCTTGCGCTCGGCGAGGGTGAGGTCGGCGAGGTGCCGTGGCGGCTTCTTGCGCCCCCGCGGCTCGTCGAACACCAGGGGCAGCGTGCGGGTCTCAGACATGGCCGGCCCAGTGTCCCATTCGCGGCATCCCATCGCGAACCGACGACGTACGCCTCAGCACACGGAGACAGTCGCCACCACCTGGGCGCGTACCGCCGGTGTTTCCCACGCCCGCGCCGTGATCAGCAGCCGGCGGACCGCGAGCAATAGCAGCGGCAGCGCGACCAGCAGCGCCGGCATCGGGCCGCCGGCCCGTGCCGTGAGCGTGAACAGCAGCCCGGTGAGGGTCGAGGTGAGGGCGAGGTACGCCGAGTAGGACGCCATCGACAGCGGCGGTGCAGGCGCCGCCCGGGCCGAGCGCAGGTCGACGGCGAACGGCCTCCGCACCGACCAGCTCATCGTGCGGGCGACCACCTGCACCGACACGACCACGACGGTGCCGGCCAGCGACGCCACCTCGGCGCCCGTCGGCGCGCCACCGGCACGCGAGCCCGCGACCAGCACCGTGAGCAGGCCGGCCAGCCCCAACAGCTCGAGCTGCACCAGCACCCGGGCTGCGAACATCACCCGCGGCCGCACCGGGAGGCTCTCCCGCCAGAGCGCCCCGGACTCGTCGAGACACCACGCGTTCACGCTGAACAGCAGCGCGGCGCCGGCCGCCACGATCCCCGGCAGCACCGGCAGGATCCCCCACTCCAGCCGCCCGGCCGCGGCGATCGAGCCCGGAAGCAGGGCGATCACCACCAGGCCGCGGCGCAGCGGGACCGACCGCCACACGCTGGCCCGGTCCGTTCGCACCAGCGCACCCAGCTCGGACCGCGGCTCAGGCCGCGCCGACACGGTGCGCCCTTCAGCCCGGCTCTCGTCCCGCGCCGGACGCCGGGCCACGCCGTGCGCAACCCCGGCCCCCAGCGCGACCGCGGCGGCGCCGGTCGCCAGCAGCAGCAGCGAGCCGACGAGCCACCGGCCCCAGCCGCCGTCACTCCCGCTCAGGGCGACCAGCACGACCCGCCACAACGGGCTCCGGTCCAGCAGCGCGGTCACCAGGCCGGTGGCGACCAGCCCGGCGGCGGCCAGCGCCAGCGCCACGCCGCTGACGCGCACCAGCAGCAACCCGTGGCGCCCCCGGCGTACCCACTCGACGCACCAGGCCACCAGCTGGGCCACCGCAGTCGCCGTCACCAGCCACAGCAGCGCCGTGACCTGCGCCGCGGCGAGCCCGCTGGGGCCCACGACGTATGCGGTCGCGCCGAGGATGGCCCAGGCCTGCATCAACCAGGCGATGTTGAGCGGCGCCAGCAGCAGGGCACCGAGGTGGTCGGTCGTGGGGCTGATCGGGAACGCCACGCCCTCGTCGCGCGGCAGCAGCTCTCGTCCGCCGCTGGCGACGGTCAGCGCGATCGTCGTCGCGACCAGGAAGGCGAGGTACGCGGTGGGCAGCAGCACGACGATGTTCTCCGCCTGCGGCGAGTCGACGGCACCCGGGACGAACGCCGGCACGACCATCGCGGCCAGGGTCAGCCCGGCGATGACCACGGCGGCCACGCCGGCGGCTCGGCGGCTGCGTCCACGCAGACCGGCCAGCCGGAACTGCACCAGGGGTACGACGTCGGTGAGTGCCCGATGTGAGTCCACGATGATCGACGTCATGGCGGCTCAGGCGAGCAGGGCGCGGTAGGTGCGCGCGCCGTCCTCGCCGGCCAGCTCGTCGGCTGCGGTGGCGGCGACGACCTCTCCCCCGCGCAGCACGAGCGCCTCGCTGCAGGCGTGCACGGCCAGCTCGACCAGGTGCGTCGAGACCAGCACCGCGGCGCCGCGGCTGCGCGCGTCCGCGACCACCTCGAGCGTCGCCTCCACACCCAGCGGGTCGACCCCGTCGAACGGCTCGTCGAGCAGGAGTACGGACGGCCGGTGGAACGCCGCGAGTACGACCGACATCCGCCGCCCCATGCCGTGGCTGAAGCCGGACGTGACCCGGTGCGCGGCGGCACCGAGCTCGAACCGATCGAGCAGGGCGCGGGCGTGCTCCTGCCAGCCGTCGGCGAGCTGGTGCAGCCGGGCCGCGAGCTGGAGATGCTCCCACGGCGTCGCGCGCGGCACGAGTCCCCCGACGTCGGGGCAGTAGCCGGTCGCCCGCTTGGCGGCCAACGGGTGGCGGCGCAGGTCGAGGCCGCCGATCCGTACGTCACCGGCGGTCGGCGGCAAGACGCCGGCGAGCACCCGCATGGTGGTCGACTTGCCCGCGCCGTTGCGGCCGACAAGCGCCGTCGCCGCGCCGGCAGCGACGGTCAGGTCCACGTCGCGTACCGCCTCGATCACGCCGAAACGCACGCTGAGCGCGGTGACCTCGATGGCGGGAGCAGACACCGAGCAAGTGTGGCATGGCGAGGTCGCACGTACCGGCGGATCGGGACAAGTACGTCACGGTCCCCGACTGGCACTTACCGGATCCCCGTTGTGGGACCACGATGGAAGACAGACCAACCCCAGCGTGGAGGCGACACATGAGCGGACGAGTCAGCCACTTCGAGATTCCCGCGGACGACGTGAAACGGGCACAGGCCTTCTACGCCGAGGCGTTCGGCTGGAACGTCGTACCCATGCCGGAGATGGGGTACACCACCGTCGGCACCACACCATCGGACGAGCAGGGCAGGCCGACCGAGGTCGGCGGCATCAACGGCGGGATGATGCAGCGCCAGGAACCGATCACCGGGCCGGTCATCACGATCGACGTCGAGGACATCGACGCCGCGCTGGCCAAGGTCACCGCGCAGGGCGGTGCGACGGTCGTCGGCAAGCAGGCGGCGGGCGACATGGGCTTCACGGCGTACTTCACCGACAGCGAGGGCAACACGCTCGGCCTCTGGCAGAGCGCGACCTGACACCTGGCCGGCATCTGGCGGCCCGCGCCTGCGCGTCAGCTGACCGGGACCAGGTAGAAGAGCAGCAGCCAGGTCGGTGCGACGGTGGCCAGCAGCGAGTCGAGCCGGTCCATCACGCCACCGTGCCCCGGCAGCAGGTTGCTCATGTCCTTGACGCCCAGGTCGCGCTTGATCACCGACTCGCAGAGGTCGCCGAGAGTCGCTGTGACGACTGCGGTCAGCCCGAGCAGCACGCCGACCCACCAGCGGCCGTCGAGCAGGTAGACGACGCAGGCCCAGCCGGCGGCCGCGCAGCAGAGCGCCGACCCGGCGAAGCCCTCCCACGACTTCTTCGGCGAGATGACCGGCGCCATCGGGTGCCTGCCCACCAGCACGCCGACGACGTACCCCCCGGTGTCGGACGCGACCGTCACCAGGATGAAGGTGAGGACCCGCAGCGGCCCGTCGTCAGGTCGGAGCAGCAGCGAGACGAACCCAGCGAGGAAGGGCGCGTAGAACGCGACGAAGACACCCGCGGTGGTGTCGCGTACGAAGCCGTCGACCCCTCCGCGCAACCGCCACAGCATGATCGCGAGGCCCGTCACGGCGAGACCGGTCACCAGTGCGGGCGAGCCGCCGACGTACGCGCCGACCATCATCACCAGCCCGCCGAGGACCACCGGCTCGATCGGCAGGACCGTCCCCCGGGCGGCCAGCGCCTGCCGCAGCTCCCAGACGCCGGCCATGATGGCGACGGCCGCCACCGCGACGAACGCCGGCTTCCAGAAGTACAGCGACGCCGCGATCAGGCCCAGCAGCACGACGGCGACGCCGATCGCCGCGGGCAGATCCCGACCGGCACGGCTCTGCTTCGGCGCAGGCTCGTCGGTCACGGGCTGGTCGGACACGGGTTGCTCGCTCCCTGGTACGGGGCAGTCATCGACGGTTCAGACCTCGAGCAGCTCGGCTTCCTTGTGCTTGAGCAGCTCGTCGATCTCGTCCACGTGCTTCTTGGTCATGCCGTCGAGACGCTTCTCGGCGCTGTTGACGTCGTCCTCGCCGGCGTCGCCGTCCTTGGCCAGCTTGTCGAGCGCCTGCTTGGCATGCCGGCGGATGTTGCGCACGGCGACCCGACCGTCCTCGGCCTTGCCGCGGGCCAGCTTGATGTACTCCTTGCGGCGCTCCTCGGTGAGCTCGGGCATCGTGACCCGGATGATGTTGCCGTCGTCGGTGGGGTTGACGCCGAGGTCCGAGTCGCGGATCGCGCGCTCGATCGCCGCCGTGGCGCCCTTGTCGTACGGCTGGATGAGCACCGTCCGTGCCTCCGGCGACTGGAACGACGCCAGCTGCTGGATCGGGGTCGGGGTGCCGTAGTAGTCCGCCGTCAGCTTGTGGAACATCGCCGGGTGGGCCCGGCCGGTACGGATCGCAGCGAACTCGTCCTTGGCGACCTCGACGGCCTTACCCATCTTCTGGTCTGCCTCGCGCATCGTCTCGTCGATCACGCCGTCTCCTCGGTTCGGGTACGGCGCACGCGCGCCGCATGTCGTCCGTCGTACACGCCGTCGTCACTCGATGTTGGCGACGACGGTGCCGATCCTCTCACCTGCGACGACCCGCGCAATGTTTCCCTCGCGCATCAGGTCGAACACGACAATCGCCAGGTCGTTGTCCCGGCAGAGGCTGATCGCGGTGGCGTCGGCGACCTTCAGACCGCGGGCGAGGAACTCGTCATAGGTCAAGAAGTCGTACTTCACCGCGTCGGGGTTGGTGTTGGGGTCGGAGTCGTACACGCCGTCGGTGCCCTGCTTGCCCATCAAGATGACCTCGGCACCGACCTCGAGGGCGCGCTGAGCGGCCACGGTGTCGGTCGAGAAGTACGGCATGCCGGAGCCGGCGCCGAAGATCACGACCCGACCCTTCTCGAGGTGCCGGACCGCCCGCCGCGGGATGTACGGCTCGGCGACCTGGCCCATCGCGATCGCGGTCTGGACCCGGGTCTCGATGCCGACCTTCTCCAGGAAGTCCTGCAGGGCAAGGCAGTTCATGACCGTGCCGAGCATGCCCATGTAGTCGGCCCGGCTGCGGTCCATACCGCGTTGCTGGAGCTCGGCACCGCGGAAGAAGTTGCCGCCACCGACCACGACCGCGACCTGCACGCCGGTGCGCACGACCTCGCCGATCTGCGCGGCGATCGAGTTGACGATGTCGGGGTCGACGCCGACGTTGCCGCCGCCGAACACCTCACCGGACAGCTTCAGCAGCACCCGCCGGTACGCGTCCGGGCGGTGGGGCTCGGACTGCTGTACCGACTCCTGGGTGGACGCCTGGCTCGACCCTTCGGCGGAGACGGCCGAGGACGCCGGATCGCTTGTCACTGTGCTCAGCTCCATGGATCCGGCCTCCTCGGCGGCTCTGCGGTCTCGGGACGTACCCGATGGTCAGCGGGGTGTGGTCAGCTCTGTCCAACCTCGAAACGGGCGAACCGCGACACGGTCACGCCCGCCTCGTCGAGCAGCGCCTTGACGGACCTCTTCGAGTCCTGGACCGACGGCTGGTCGAGCAGCGCGACGTCCTTGAAGAAGCCGTTCAGGCGACCCTCGATGATCTTGGGGAGCGCGCCCTCGGGCTTGCCCTCCTCGCGCGCGGTCGCCTCGGCGATCTCGCGCTCCTTGGCGACGACGTTGGCCGGGACCTCGTCACGACTGACGTACTGCGGACGCATCGCGGCGATCTGCATCGCGGCGCCCCTGGCTGCCTGGTCGTTGTCGCCGGTGTACTCGACGAGCACGCCGACCGCCGGCGGCAGATCACTGGCCCGACGGTGCAGGTAGACAGCCGTGCTGCCGTCGAACGCCGCAACCCGGCCGAGCTCGAGCTTCTCGCCAATCACCGTGGCGAGGTCGGCGACAGCCTGCTCGACAGTCTTGCCGTCAGCCATCGGGACGCTCTTCAGCGCCTCGGCGTCGGCCGGCTTCGCCTGGTCGGCGACGGCGGCGATGTCGTTCGCGAGCGTACGGAACTGGTCGTTCTTGGCCACGAAGTCGGTCTCACTGTTGAGCTCTACCAGCGCCGTGCCCACGGCGGCGACGAGGCCGGCCGACGCGGTGCGCTCGGTGCCACGCTTGGCCGCCTTCGCGGCCCCCTTGACGCGCAGGAGCTCAATGGCCTTGTCGACGTCGCCGTCGGCCTCGGTGAGCGCCTGCTTGGAGTCCATCATGCCCGCGCCAGTGAGGTCGCGGAGCTTCTTCACGTCAACGGCGGTGATGTTCGCCATGTCCTCGTCGTCCTCGTCTTTCCTTGTATCGCACCTGGTGTTCCGGTGGTGTCCCAGTGGTGTCGCAGTGGTGTTGCGGGGGTCGTGGGTACGGGTGGGCGACCGACTCTGCACCGGCCGCGCCCCCGTCATCCGTGGTGTCAGGCCTGCTTGGCGTCGGGGGCCGGCGGCTCAGTCGGGGCGTCAGCCGCAGCCTCAGCCGCCGGAGCCTCGGCAACGGGAGCCTCAGTCGCCGGAGCCTCGGCTGCGGGAGCCTCAGTCGCCGGAGCCTCACTCGCCGGAGCCTCAGTCGCCGGAGCCTCAGTCGCCGGAGCCTCAGTCGCCGGAGCCTCCGCTGCGGCTGGGGTCTCAGTCGGGGTCTCCGTCACCGGAGCCTCGATCGGAGCGTCGGCGGCAGCGGCGTCGCCGGCCGGAGCCTCGTCCTTGACCTCGGCAGCGGCCGCGTCGTCGGCCTTCGCCTTGTCGAGGTCGGCGGCCTCCTGCCGCTGCAGCAGCTCGCGCTCCCACTCGGCCAGCGGCTCCTCGGAGCCCAGCTCACTACCAGCCGGCTCGTCACCGGTCTTGGCACCGGAGCGCGCCATCAGGCCGTCGGCCACGGCGTCGGCGACCACCCGGGTCAGCAAGGTGACGGCGCGGATCGCGTCGTCGTTGCCCGGGATCGGGTAGTCGACCTCGTCGGGGTCGCAGTTGGTGTCGAGGATGCCGATGATCGGGATCCGGAGCTTGCGCGCCTCGTCGACGGCGAGGTGCTCCTTCTTCGTGTCGACGATCCAGACTGCCGCAGGGGTGCGCTGCATGTCGCGGACACCGCCGAGGCTGCGCTCGAGCTTGGTGTGCTCGCGGCGCATCTGGAGCAGCTCTTTCTTCGTACGGTCGGAACCGGCGACGTCGTCGAAGTCGATCTCGCCGAGCTCCTTCATCCGCTCGAGGCGCTTGTGCACGGTCTGGAAGTTCGTCAGCATGCCGCCGAGCCAGCGCTGGTTGACGTACGGCATGCCGACCCGGGTCGCCTGCTCGGCGATGGCCTCCTGGGCCTGCTTCTTCGTGCCGACGAACATCACCGCGCCGCCGCGGGCGACCGTGCTCTTGATGAACTCGTAGGCGCGGTCGATGTAGGACAGCGACTGCTGCAGGTCGATGATGTAGATGCCGTTGCGCTCGGTGAAGATGAAACGCTTCATCTTGGGGTTCCAGCGACGGGTCTGGTGCCCGAAGTGGACGCCGCTCTCGAGCAGCTGACGCATGGTGACGACTGCCATCGTCGTACTCCTTCTCAAGAGCCCCTGAGGGCTCGTACGGTTCGTGCTCCCACCGGCGGTGGAGGCCCTGACGCCTGCGCCCGGCCGGCTTGCACGGCTGCTGCCGTGAAGACCGTCGACCGGGCCCGTCTCACCGAGACGGTATGCGGGCGTGCGAAGTCGATCCGCACACACGGATCGCTGCGGCGAGTGTAGTTCAGTGAGCCGGTTCGCGACCAATCCTGGCCGGGGCGCCGCGGCCCGCTTTCCGTCCACAGCGGTCCTCGGGCGGCCCGTTGTCCACAGCCGGGGAGACCCTGCTGGCCGCGCGGACCGGTGACCGGGACCCTCGACGCATGGCTGCTCCCGTCCCCGCCCGGCATCGTCGGCACCGCGCCCATTCCCCCGTGGGTGTCCCGCTGACGCGTGCGGTGGTCGTGCTGGTCATGGTCGTGGCGGCGGTCTGTGGTGGCACCGCCCCGACCTCCGGCGCACCCCGCCCACCGTCAGACCCCTCCTGGCGGTGGCCGCTGGGTGGGGCGGGGCAGCCGGCGCCTCAGGTGGTCCGTCCGTTCGCTCCGCCACGGGAGCGCTGGCTGGCCGGGCACCGCGGCGTCGACCTCGCCGGCACGGCGGGCCAGCCGGTGCACTCGCCCGCGGCCGGCGAGGTCACCTATGCAGCTCGGCTCGCGGGGCGCGGTGTCGTCGTGGTGCGCATCGGCGACCGGCGCACCACGCTGGAGCCGGTCGACGCCGTCGTCGACGTCGGCGACCGGGTGCAGGCGGGCCAGCTTCTCGGCCACCTGTCCGTCGCCGGCAGCCACTGCCTGCCGTCTGCCTGTCTGCATTGGGGGCTGCTGCGCGGTGACACCTACCTCGACCCGCTGCCCGAGATCGGGTCCGCCGACGTCGTGCTGCTGCCGCTGAGCCGACCGCCGCCCGTGCACCCGTGGGCAGGGGCTTTCCCGGCCGGCCTGGCGGCAGCGCTCGACACGGGCCCGCCCAGCGGTTCCGCGGCCGACGCGATCGCGTTCGCACGGCGGCAGCTCGCCAAGCCGTACGTATGGGCCGCGGCCGGACCACACACCTGGGACTGCTCCGGCCTCACGATGGCGGCCTGGTCGGCCGCCGGTCGGTCGCTGCCGCACCACAGTGCCTCGCAGTACGCCGCCAGCACACCGGTCGCCGAGTCCGACCTGCGCCCTGGCGACCTGGTGTTCTGGGCCGCGCTCCCCGGTTCGCCCCGCACGATCTTCCACGTCGGTCTCTACCTCGGCGCCGGGCAGATGGTCCACGCCCCGCGTCCCGGCACGGTGGTGCGGGTCGAGAGCATCTACTCCTGGGCTCGGCCGAGCTTCTTCGCCCGCCCCTAACCGCACCCCCGCTCCGATCCCCTCCCACCGACGTTGCGCGCATGTCCCCCTCCCTCCCACCGACGTTGCGCGTATGTCCCCTCCCTCCCGCCACTTCACCCACCGGACCGACACCCCAGGCCCGATCCAGGGGCCGGAATGATGCTCCTATGGGCGAAGTAGAGCCCGGTGCACCAGGTAGCGTCTGTCGCCGTGAGCCGACCTGCGCTGCAGCCACGCGACCTCACCGTCGACGACCTCGATGCGGTCATCGACGTCCGCGCCCGCTCCATCGGCCTGATGGCACCCGGATCGCGGGAGGAGTGGCTTCGCGGCGCCCGGACCGCCGTCGCGGAGCGCCGGTTGATCGGGGTGTTCGACGGCGACCGGCTGGTGTCCGCGGCCCGGGTATGGGACTTCACCCAGTGGTGGTGCGGCCGTCAGGTCCCGATGGGCGGCATCGGCGGCGTCGTGGTCGACCCGGAGTACCGCGGACGCGGCGTCGCGAGCCGGCTGATGGGGGCGCTGCTGCACCGTTGCCAGGAGCGCGGTTTGATGCTGTCGGCGCTCTTTCCCGCCGCGGTGCCGGTCTACCGCAAGCTCGGGTACGAGTTCGGCGGCGGCAGGCACCGCTACTCGTTCCTGGCCGACGAGCTGCGACGGCTCGGCGGTGGTGACGCTCCGCTGCGCCGGGCGACGCCCGACGACGCGGCGCTGCTGCTCGACCTGGTCACGCAGGTGCGCGCTCAGGGAGCCGAGAGTGGTCCGGTCGGATGGCCGCAGGCCGAGGTACGGGAGTGGCTCGGCGAGGAGGACACGTTCGCGTACGTCGCGGACGACGGGTTCGTCGTCTATCGCTGGGAGGGATCAGACCTCCAGGTCGACGAGTTGGTCGCCGGCACCGAGACGACAGCACGCACCCTGTGGTCGATCGTCGGCTCCGGCGCCTCGATCGCCCGCACCGTGCACGCCTACCTCGCACCGTACGACCCGATCCACCTGATGCTCGGCCGCGAGGCAGCCAAGGCGACCGAGCAGCAGCGCTGGATGCTACGGCTCATCGACGCCCCGGGCGCATTGGCGGCGCGCGGCTGGCCACCCGGGGCCGCGCTCGACCTGCCGATCGAGGTGAGTGACGCCGAGATCCCCGCCAACGCCGGCCGGTGGCAGCTGCACGTAGCCGACGGCCTCGGGTCCCTCGACGCTGACCCCGGCGCGGGCCGCGACCGGCTGCGGCTGTCCAGCCGAGGACTGGCCGCGCTCTACGCCGGCACACCGATGGCAACGCTGCGGGTCGCGGGTATCGCCACGGGTGGCACTGCCGACGCCGACCGGCGCATCGACGCGGCGTTCGGCGGGCCGGCAGCGTTCATGCTCGACTACTTATAGCGAGCGACCTCATACCGCCGAGGGTTCGCGGCTTCGCCACGAGCTGCCGCGTGGTGGCTGAGGAGGCCTCGTTGTCGAGACCTCCCCAGCAGGGTCGGTCCTAGCCTTCGAGTTGTCGAGACTTGGAGGCGTCATGACCGACTATGCGACTTTACTGCGCGACCACGTCACGCTCACCTGCCGTTCGATCGACCGGATCTTCTTGCAGGCCTATGTGCCGAAGCTGCAGACGGTGGGCTGGGTGTGCCAGTTCCTGCGCTGGCAGCGGGGATTCCCGATCCCCTCCTCGGCGGCGTTCGGGAAGATCGGCGCAGCCTACGTTGCCGAGGTACACCGCTTCGCCGAGGCGAACGGGATCCCGGTGATCCACTTCGGCAAGGGCGAGAACAAGGAAGAGATCGCCCGGCCGAAGATCGAGACCGCGGCCGCGGCCGGTGGCGACGGCCGAGTGGTGCTGATCGGGATCGCCCAGGAGAAGGCGCCGGTGTGGCGGTCGTGGAAGGCCAAGGGACAAGAACACGCGAGACATCCGCACATGGAGTGGGGCCGGCAGATGGCCTTCGTCAACCACTTCTACTTCTACCTGTGGGACCCCGAGTGGGGTGGAGCGTTCTGGAAGACCAACGCCTACGCGCCGTATCCGATCTGGATCTGGCTGAACGGGCACGAGTGGGCCAAGCGGCAGTGCGAGAGGGCCGAGATCGGCTACACCGCGTTGGACAACGGGTTCCGCGACTGTGAGGACCCGGCGGCGTTGCAGCGGATCTGTGACCGGCTCGGGCCCGGTGCGGTGAAGAGCTTCTTCTGGCGGTGGCTGCGGCGGCTGCCCACCCCGTTCACCACCGCGGACCTCCGCAGCGGGTACACCTACGAGCTCGCCTTCCGGCAGTTCGAGATCTCCGACACCCGGGTCTTCGCCCGGCCCGCCGCCGGACGCGCCTTCTTCGAACAGGTCATCCGTGACCACCTCGACGTCGGCCGGCCCTCACAGGTGTCGCTGACCTTCGACCGCCGGGTCAACGCCAAGACCCCCGGAGCGTTCCGCACCCGGGTGGTCACCCGCGGCGTGGACCCGCAACTGTGCTGTTACTACAAGTCCAGCAGGCTCAAGCAGTACTTCAAGGAGCACCGAGCGCTGCGCACCGAGACGGTGATCGGCGACACCCGCGACTTCGGCATCGGCCGTCGGGTGAACGCCGAGAACTGGCATGCCCTCCGGGCGGTTGGCGAGAGCGCCAACCAGCGTCTGTGCGACGCCCAAGCCGCAGACGCCCGACCAGCTCCCGATGTGGCCACCTTGACCGAGGTGACCCGGCCGTCAACCACCGACGACGGCCAACACGCCCCCGCACTCCGGTTCGGGGATCCGCGTGTAATGGCGACGATGAACGCGATCGTCGGCTTCTCCCACCTGCTGACAGGATTCGACAACAAAACACTCACAGAGCTGATGAACAGCCTGCTCGACGCGCCCTACACCACACGTCATGCGACCTACGACCTCAGACGCCTCCGACGCAAGGGCATCATCGAACACATCGAACACAGCCACCGCTACCGACTCACCCCACCAGGGCGGGCGGGCGCAGTGCTGTTCACCAAGACCTACGGGCGCATCCTCGGTCCCGGCCTGTCCGAGCTCGACCCGACCATGCCAGAAGACCTGGCCCGCCGAAGCGCGCTCGCCACCGCTTGGCGAACCCTCGACCGCGAACTCGACCGATTCATCGACCACGGGGCAGCCG
>WHTB01000407.1 GCA_009379735.1 Propionibacteriales bacterium | reverse complement strand
GTCTGCGACGTGTACGGCCGGCACTACCGGGTCGGCGAGGATGCCCGCGAGCTCACCGGCCACTCCCGCCGCACGCTGCTGTGGGCCGCCTGGGCATGCATGGTCGCGATCAGCCCGCTCCAGTACTCCTTCGGCCTCGCCGTCCCCGGACTGCAGAGTGCGAACGGCTGGGGTCAGACCCAGACGCTGATGCTGTTGATGGTCTTCGTGGTCTGCCAGGCGGGCGTCGCCGTACCCGCGGCGTGGATGCATCGCCGCAACGTCGCGTCACCCACCCAGCTGGTGGTCTGCGGTGGGCTGCTGTCCACCGTCGGCCTGCTGGCGCTCGCGCACGTCGAGCAGATCGCCGGGACCTTCGTCGGCTACTCGCTGGTCGGCGGTGCCGGAGCCGGCCTCGTGTACTCCGCCTGCCTGACCACGGCGGCGAGGTGGTACCCGGAGCGTCGCGTCCTGACGATCGGCTTCGTCACCGGTGGCTTCGCCTGCGGCGCAGTGCCGTCGATCGTGCTGCTGACCCTGTTCACGTCCGAGAGTGGCCAGCTGGCCGCCTTCGACGTCGCGGCTCTGGCCACCCTGCTCATCGTGCCCGCGGCCGGCACGCTGCTGAAGGACCCGCCGCCGCACTGGTGGCCGGACGGCATCGATGCACAGGCCTGGGCGGTGGACCGCCGGCTCAACCGCAGCCTGCCGCACAACCTCCCCGCGGCCCGCCACTACTCGCCGAGGGAGGCGCTCCGCACCGGCGTGCTCCCCCTGATCTGGCTGATCCTCGCGTCCATCACCGCCGTCTCCCTGTTCGGGATCGCCTTCGTCGCGAGCTATGCGGTGGCCGGCGGTCTCGGAACCACTGTCGCCGGCGTGGCCGCCGGGCTGCTCGCTGCCGTGAACGGCCTCGGTCGCTCGGTCGCGGGCCGACTGTCCGACCGGTTCGGACGACGTCGAGTCCTCGCCGCCGTACTGGCGATCGAGGGCTGCGCCCAGTTCGGGCTCGTCTTGTCCGGTGAGTCGCAGAGCGCGTGGGCATTCAGCGTCTGTGCCATGTTCGCCGGCCTCGGCGGCGGGGCGTTCTACGCGATCTTCGCCAACATCGTGCTGGAGTACTTCGGCGACCGCAGCCTGCTGCAGAACCAGGCGATCGGCTATAGCGCGAAGGCGGCCGGCGGGCTGGCCGGGATCGGCGCCGCGGCCCTCCTGGTCGCCCAGGTCGGCTATCCGCCGGTGCTCGTCGCCGCCGGCCTGGTCGGCCTGGCCACCGCGCTGATGGTGCGGTTCCTGCGGCAGCCCGGCCGCCCCTCCCTGCCGGTACGCCCCCAGCTCGGGACGTCGACCGTTGCGCACACAGAACGGGCCTGGTGATGTTGCGATGCCACCGTCCGACGCCGCGACCGCGGGTCCGGAGGCCGGGTCGGACGAGGCCTCCCGAGGCCAGACCGATGGGTGAGGCTTACGGTTCAGGGGTGAGCAAACGTCTGACGCAGTACGCCCACGGTGGCGGGTGCGCGTGCAAGATCCCGCCCGGCGAGCTCGAGGACGTGGTCGCGGGCCTGGCCGGCATCGAGCCTACCGACCCCTTGGGTCAGCTCGAGGTCGGACTCGACAGCGGTGACGACGCCGCCGTCGTCCGGATCGACGGTGGCCGCGCCGTGGTGGCGACCGCCGACTTCTTCACCCCGATCGTCGACGACCCGTACGACTGGGGCCGCATCGCGGCGGCCAACGCACTGTCCGACGTCTACGCGATGGGTGGGGAACCGCTGGTCGCGGTCAACCTGTTGGCGTGGCCCCGTGAGGTGCTGCCGTTCGACCTTGTGCGTGAGGTGCTGCGCGGCGGCGCCGACGTCGCCTCGGCCGCCGGCTGCCATGTCGCGGGCGGCCACAGCGTCGACGACGTGGAGCCGAAGTACGGCATGGCGGTGACGGGTCTGGCCGATCCGGCTCGGCTGCTCCGCAACGACAGCGGCAAGCCCGGCATCCCGTTGACCCTGACCAAGCCACTCGGCATCGGGGTGCTGAGCGCGCGGCACAAGGCGACGGGTCAGGTGTTCCCGCACGCGGTCGAAGCGATGACCGCGCTCAACCGGGACGCAGCACGCGCAGCGCTCGACCATGGACATTCCTGTGCCACCGACGTCACCGGGTTCGGGCTGTTGGGCCACCTGCTCAAGCTGGCGCGGGCCAGCGGGGTGTCGGCCGTGGTCGACTCGGAAGCCGTGCCGTACCTTGACGACGCGCTCGAGGCGGCGCGAGAGGGTTTCATCAGCGGGGGCACCCGCCGCAACCTCGAGTGGGTCGCCCCGCACACTGACTTCGGGCGGCTCGACGAGCTCACCCGGCTGCTGCTCGCTGACGCACAGACCTCAGGCGGCCTGCTGGTCGCGGGGGAGATCCCGGGCTACCCGGTCGTCGGCGAGCTGGTGGCCAGGACCGACCACGTACTCACGCTGCGCTGACGCACTCAGGTGCGCCAGACGCGCCGAGGCATCGGCCAGCCCCGGTAGCCTGTGCCGGTGCCTGCTGCTCGTTTCTCACCCGTGTCGCTGGTTCTGATCGGCATCCTCTCAGTACAGTTCGGCGCGGCGGTCTCGAAGGGGCTGTTCAGCGAGATCCCGCCCGTCGGGATGGTGCTGCTGCGACTCGCCACGAGTTCGCTGATCCTGCTCGCTTTGGCCCGCCCCCGGCTGGGTGGTCGCACCGCGGCGGACTGGCGGCCGGTGCTGGCGCTCGGGGTGGCGCTGGGTGCGATGAACTGGGCGTTCTACGAGTCCTTCGCCCGGATCCCGCTGGGCGTGGCGGTGACCATCGAGTTCGTCGGCCCGCTAGCGCTCGCG
>WHTB01000212.1 GCA_009379735.1 Propionibacteriales bacterium | reverse complement strand
GTAGAACTTCATGTCGACCAGAACCGACGAGACCCAGTGCACGACCTGGTCGAGATCCGTGGAGTGGTTCGGGTCGTCGACCAGGTTGGCCGCGTAGCCGGACGTGAAGAAGGTGATGTTGACGATCAGGATGCCGAGCAGCGCGAACCCGCGCAGCGAGTCGACATCGCGGATGCGTGACCGGGTCGCCGCACCGGTGCCAGCCAGTTGAGTGTCCATGGCCTCCACATCACCACCGCGCGTTGGTGGTGTCGGGGGGCTCAGGTGGTCAGTAGGGGTGGACTTACCTCCACCCGAGGGTCAGTCCTCGGTGTGTTCGGCGGTGCTGATCTCGTGCCGGACCCGCTGCCGGTGCTCGGCGTACCGCACGGTCTCGAACACCACGACGGCGACGGTGGCCGCGGTGACCAGCCCGAGCGCGGCCAGGGCAGGCACCCGCGACGCCACCGGTGTGAGCACGAGGAGCGCGACCGCGGTGACCAGCCGGGCCGGGATGACCTGACGGGCGATCCGCCACTTGAACGCCACATGGCCGAGCAGGTAGAGGACGACGCCGCCGTAGAGCGCGTAGAGGCCGACGCCGGTCAGCGCGTCGCTCAGGTCGTGGTGCTCGGTGTCGCCGACGTACTCGAGCACCTTCTTCAGACCGAGCGACGTCAGCACCACCCCGGCGACCAAGGGGAAGTGCAGGTACGAGTACGCGTCGCGGGCGAGCCCGGGCCTGGTGGCGGCCGGCTCCTGCGACAGCCTGTGCTCGCCGTGCAGCGCGCTGACGTCGAAGTAGGTCCACCACAACGAGGCGATGAGAGCCAGCCCGACGAACGACGCCACCACGATCGGCCACGAGATCGGCAGGTCGGCGACACCGACTCCGATCGCGACGATCGACTCGCCGAGCGCGACAATGAGGATCAGCCCGTGCCGCTCGGCGAAGTGGCTGGCCGACCGCAGCCGCCAGCCCTCGGAGCCGCCGAGGAAGGTGCCGCCGTAGTCCGCGAGCAGGGCCAGCCCCCACAGGGCGGTCTGCACAGTGCCGGTGAACTGGGACGCGACGAGCAAGATGACCGTGCCGCCGGCGACCGACGGCGCGAACCGCATGACCTGGCGGCGCAGGCCGGGGTCGTCACGGGAGATGATCCAGAACAGCACGAGGTGGGTGAGCCGGAAGGCGAAGTAGCACAGCGCCACCACGACCGGTCCGGGCAACCCGCCGGGGAAGTCCTCGAACGCCTCCGGGATCGTCAACGCCAGCACGAACATCGCGCCCATCGCCACGATGAGCACGACCCTCAGTGCACCCTCGTCGGCACGCACGACGTTGCACAGCCAGGCGTAGCCCACCCAGGCCCACCAGAGCAGGCCGAGGATCAGCACGCCGCGGACGACACCGTGGGCGGTCAGGTCGGCGGCCATCAACGCGGTCACCTGGGTCAGTGCGAACACGAAGACCAGGTCGAAGAACAGCTCGAGCGGGGTCACCGACGCGTGCTCGCGCATCGCTTCGAGGCGCAGCCGCCGGTTCGGGTCGCTCACGCCAGTCATCTTGGCACGCTCGCGCCAGTCAACGATGGCGGGCGGACATTGGTCGTCGGCGGCAGCGGTGGCAGTTAATGGTCAGACCCTTGCGCCATGGCCTGTAGACGATGTACTAAAGTGCTCAACCTTCTCGGGATGGAGCGCCCCCATGCTGTCGATCCTTGATCGTGAACGGACCATTGCCAAACCCGGATTCAGCCGCTGGCTGATCCCACCAGCGGCCCTCGCCGTCCATCTGTGTATCGGTCAGGCGTACGCCACCAGCGTCTACAAGACGGCGCTGGTGGGGCACTTCGACACCGGGCTGACCCAGATCGGCATCATCTTCTCCATCGCCATCGTGATGCTCGGCCTCTCCGCTGCGGTCGGCGGCACCTGGGTCGACCGCAACGGCCCGCGCAAGGCGATGGCGCTGTCGGCGACCTGCTGGGCGTCGGGGTTCCTGGTCGCCGCTCTGGGCATCAGCACGGATCAGCTGTGGCTCGTGTACCTCGGGTACGGCTTCATCGGCGGCATCGGTCTCGGCATCGGCTACATCTCGCCGGTCTCGACGCTGATCAAGTGGTTCCCGGACCGGCCCGGCCTGGCCACCGGGATGGCGATCATGGGCTTCGGTGGCGGAGCCATGATCGCCAGCCCCATCTCGTCGAAGCTGATGGCGTTCTACGACAGTGGGTACGACCCGACCGACCCGGGTTCGGTCGCCAGCGGCTCCGCCGTCGCCGGCCTGTTCGTCACCCTGGCGGTCATCTACTTCGCGTTCATGATGTTCGGTGCCGCCACGGTCCGGGTGCCGGCCGAGGGCTGGCGCCCGGAAGGGTTCGACCCGCAGGAGCTCGAGGAACGCAAGCTGGTCACCACCAAGAGCGTGTCGGCGGCCAACTCCATCAAGACGCTGCCGTTCTGGCTGCTGTGGACTGTGCTCTTCTGCAACGTCACCGCGGGGATCGGCATCCTGGAGCAGGCGGCGCCGATGATCCAGGACTTCTTCCGTGAGGGCGGCGACTCGTCCGTGACGGCCGGCGTCGCGGGCGGCTTCGTCGGTCTGCTGTCGATGGCCAACATGGCCGGCCGGTTCGTCTGGTCGTCGACGTCGGACGTGATCGGCCGCAAGCCGATGTACATGGTCTACCTCGGCGTCGGCATCGTCGCGTACGTGACGCTGGCGCTCGCCGGCTCGACGTCGACCGGTCTGTTCGTCCTGCTCGCGGTGGTCATCCTGTCGTTCTACGGCGGCGGGTTCTCGACCGTTCCCGCGTACTTGCGCGACCTGTTCGGCACGTTCGAGGTGGGCGCTGTCCATGGCCGGCTGCTGACGGCGTGGTCGGCGGCGGGGATCGCCGGGCCGCTGATCGTCAACGCCTTCCTCGACGCCCAGGGTGAGCCGGGCACACTGACGTCAGCGGCGTACCGCCCCGCACTGCTCACGATGGTCGGGCTGCTCGCGGTCGGGTTCGTCGCCAACCTCGCCATCCGGCCGGTCGCCGAACGGTTCCACGAACCTGTGCCGGAGCCCGCCGCCGCGGGCGGGAAGGGATGAGCCCGATGTCGAACCCAGCCCAGTCGAGCCCAGGATCGCCGTCGAACACCACACGCCTCGTCGTCGCGTGGGGCCTGGTCGGCATCCCGTTGGCGTACGGCGTCTCCCAGACCCTGCAGAAGGTCGTCATGCTGTTCGGCGGCTGACGCCGTTCACCGCACGCCGGCGTCGTGGACCAGCAGGGCGATCTGGACCCGGTTGGACAGGTCGAGCTTGGTCAGCAGGCGGGACACGTGCGCCTTGACGGTGGCCTCGCTCATGAACAGGACGGACGCGATGTCGGCGTTCGACCGGCCCTTGCCGACCTCGAGCGCCACTTCCCGCTCTCGTTCGCTGAGCCGCTCGAGCGCCTTCTTCGCGGTGGTACGCCTGGCCGCGCTGCCGGACTCGGTCACATGCCCGATCAGGGTCTGGATCACCGACGGCGAGAGCATCGCCCCGCCGCCGGCGACCTGCCGGATCGCCTGCACGATCTCCTGCGGCGGCGTGTCTTTCAGCAAGAACCCACTGGCGCCCGCCCGCAGCGCGTCGAGCACGTACGAGTCGGCGCCGAAGGTGGTCAGCACGATCACCGCCGGCGGTTGGCCGAGCGCGCGTACCTGGGTGGTCGCTGAGATGCCGTCGACTTTGGGCATCCGGATGTCCATCAGCACGACGTCGGGGCGCTGCTGGCGTACCTCGACGACCGCGTCCGCCCCGTCGTCGATCTCGCCGACCACCTCGATGTCGTCGGCGGCGGCCAAGATCATCTTGAGGCCGGCCCGCACCAGTGGGTCGTCATCGACCAGCAGCACCTTGATCACCCGGTCCACCTCAGCCCGTCCACTTGAGCATGGCGTCGACCACGAACCGTCCGTCGGGGGTCGGCCCGTGCTGCAACGTGCCACCGGACAGCGACACCCGCTCGGCCAGGCCGACCAGGCCACTGCCGGACCCGGGCAGGCGGGGACCGTCGGCCACGGGCACGGGTACGGGGACGCGGTTGGCCACCTCGATCCGGAGACCGTCGCCGGGCCCGCCCGACACTGACACGGTGGTCGCCGCGCCGCGGACATGCTTGTGCACGTTGGTCAGCGCCTCCTGGACGATCCGGTAGGCGTCCCGGCCGAGCACCGAGGGTGCCGACTCCATCTGCTCGACCGCCATCTCCAGCCGCACGTTGGCACCCGCCCGACGAGAGTCCTCGACCAGCCGACTGATGTCGGCGAGGGCTGGTTGCGGGCCCGGCGGGGCCTCCTCGGTGGTCTGGTCGCGCAGGACGCCGATCACATCGCGCAGCTCCTCGAGCGCCTGCCGGGCCGTACTCCGGATGATGCCGGCCGACTCGCGCACGGTCTCCGGCGGTAGGTCGGGCCGGAGCTCGAGGCCACCCGCATGCAGCGCGATCAGCGAGACCCGGTGACCGAGGACGTCGTGCATCTCGCGGGCGATCCGGTTGCGCTCGGCCAGCCTGGCCTGGTCGGCGAGCAGCCGTTGCTCGGCCTCGGCCCGCTCGGCCCGCTCGCGCAGCGAGATCACCAGCTGGCGGCGGGCGCGGACGAACAGCGACCATGCCAGCACCACCGCGAGCACGGCGACGCTCCAGAGGAGCTGCGTGAGGATCGAGTCGGCGCTCGGCTGCGTGAACGCGAACACCATGCTGCCGCCGAGGTGCAGCAGAGCCATCGGGACGCTGACCCGTGACGGACGGTGCACGCCGACGGTGAACAGCAGGATCAACGCGCCGGGTGCGGCCGAGACGGAGAACGCGGCCGGCACGACTGCGAGCGCGGCGAGGAGTACGGGCCAGCGACGTCGCCACCACAGTGCCGACGCCACGACCCCGCCGGCCGTGTAGTCGACGATGCGCCCCGTGAGCGTGGGCTCGAGGTCGAGGTTGGCGACGTTCGACTCGTAGAACAGGATCCCGAAGCCCACCGCGATACCGAAGAATGCGAGGTCGACGACCCAGTCCCGCATGGAACGGCGTCGGGCGTGCTCGTCGGCGTCGGGGTCGGGCAGCAGCGAGGCGGGGACGAAGCCGGGGTGGTCCAGGCCTGGCCAGCGAGGAGATGACGCAGGCGACATGGGACCAGCGTAGGCCCGGGCGGTCACCGAACATGACGGTCGATGGTCGGCTCCGGCCCCTACGGAAGTCGCGGGACCACCGCCGAGACCGCATCCCTCCTGCGCCCGGTTCGCCGACCTCCGCGGGATGTGCCAGGTCCAACCGGTCGACCAGGCTGGCGGCCATGATCACAGCTGAAGGGCTTTCCAAACGCTACGGCGGCACGCTGGCCGTCGACAACGTCTCGTTCTCCTGCTCACCGGGCACGGTGACCGGCTTCCTCGGCCCGAACGGCGCGGGCAAGTCGACCACGCTGCGGATGATGACCGGGCTCACCCGTCCGGACGCGGGTACGTCGACCGTCGCCGGTCACCGCTACGCCGATTTGGGGAACCCGTCCTGCGTCGTCGGCTCCCTGCTCGACGCGTCCGCGATGCATCCCGGCCGCAGCGGTCGATCGACCCTCACCATCGCCGCCGACCTGGCCGGCGTGCCGCGGTCCGAGGTCGACCAGACACTCGAACGGGTCGGCCTGCAGGGCAAGTCCGCCGACCGGCGTGTCGGTGCGTACTCGCTCGGCATGCGCCAGCGCCTCGGCATCGGCCAGGCCCTGATCGCGCGGCCCCACGTACTTCTGCTCGACGAGCCGGCCAACGGTCTCGACCCCGAGGGCATCATGTGGATGCGCCGGCTGCTCCGCGGCTTCGCCGACGAGGGCGGCACGGTGCTGCTTTCCAGCCACCTGCTCGGCGAGGTCCAGGCCACCGTCGACCGGCTCGTGGTGATCGCCGGCGGTCGGGTCGTGGCCGAAGGTGGGCTGGACGAACTGCTGGTATCGACCGGGCTGGTCGTCCGGTCGACTGACGTCCGCGCTCTGCGCCGCGTGCTCGACGACGACGGCCTCGCCTACGTGGACCAGGAGGACGGAGGGGTGCTCCTGGACACGGGCGAGGGCGTCGACGCCGAACGGGTCGCGCGGCTGGCGCTCGCGCACGGCCTGCTGATCACCGAGCTGCGCCCGTCCGACCGGACCGGTCTCGAGCAGCTCTTCTTCTCACTCACCACGGAGGTCGCCGCATGACGTCCACTCTCGCACCGGTGGCGAAAGCGCCGCCGCGGCAGCCGATCAGCAGCGGGTCGATCCCGTTCCTCCGGCTGGTCAAGGTCGAGCTGCGCAAGAGCACCGACACCCGGGCGGCCCGCTGGCTGCTCGGCGTCATCGCCGCCGTGTCGGTCCTGGTGATGGCGATCCCGTTGATCTGGGACAGCACCTTCGACCAGCGGTGGTCCGACTACCTCGGCCTTGGCTCGGTGCCGCTGGCCGTGCTGCTGCCGGTGGTCTCGATCCTGACCATGACCAGCGAATGGACCCAGCGCGCGGTGTTGGTGACGTTCACCCAGGAGCCGCGCCGCGGACGGGTGTTCGCCGCGAAGGTCATCGTGGGGTGCGTCCTGGCGGCGCTCTCGTCCGTCTTCGCGCTGGGCGCCAGCGCGGCCGCGCTGGCGTTGTCAGGTGCGCTCGGCCGAAGCGTCGAGTGGGACGGCAGCGAGAAGCTGGCCGCCGGCTTCGTGCTGTTCTTGATCCTCAACAGCCTGGTCGGCCTTGGCTTCGCCGCGGTCCTGCACAACAGCGCCGCCGCGATCGTGCTCTTCTTCGTCATCCCGACGGTGTGGTCCATCCTGGCCACCACGATCGGCGCGATGGAAGACGTCGGCAGGTGGCTCGACACCGGGCAGACGTTCATGCATGTCCTGGCGAGTGAGTGGGACGGCCACACGGCGCAGATCCTGGCGTCGGTCGCGGTCTGGATCGTGCTCCCGTTGAGTGCCGGCCTGGTCCGCACGATTCGCCGCGAGGTCAAGTAGCCATGCGCGCAACGTCGGCGCGAGAGGTGCTTCCCACCCCTTTCGCACCGAGGTTGCACGTATGCACACCCAGCTCGCCACCGACCTGGCTGCGGGGCGCCGCGCCAATGACGCGACCAAGCCCAACCCTCGCGCCATCGCCCATCAGGCCGGAGTCTTCGCGTCGAGGTTGCGCGTATGTCCGACCGGTGGCGACTCACCCCCACCCGTACCCGATCATCCCCACGCCGGCAGGAATGGGGATGGTCGGGAACGGCGCGAGGGAGTGGAACATACGTGCAACCTCGGCGCGAGTATTCGGGGCGCTGGAGCCGCACCCGTGTCCGGCGAAATGAGTGCCAGCGCCCCACTGGCGATGACGTCACCCACCGAACCGACATTCTGGGCCCGGAATCGGGGCCGAAAGCGTCGGTTTGAGGGGTGAAGCGCCCATCCACGCCAAGATCGGTCCGGGTCGCGATCGATCCGTGAACCGCCCCAGCCACCACGTCTGGATCGTGCTCCCGTTGGGTTCGGGTCTGGTCCGCACGATTCGCCGCGAGGTCAAGTAGCGGCGAACCTACCCTTGCTCCGTACGGTGGTCCCATGACCGAGCCCACGATGGCGGCGCTGTTGGCCCGGATCGATGCCGAGGCCGACCCGACGGCGGCGGCCGCGCTGGCGCGCTACTTCAAGGTGGGGCCAGGTGAGTACGGCGAGGGCGACGTGTTCGTCGGCGTCAAGCTGTCCCGGCTGCGTGCGCTGGCCCGCCCGTACCAGCGCGTCGGCCTCCCGCTCGCCGACCTGGAGTCGGCCCTCGAAAGCCCCCTGCACGAGCACCGCCAGGTCGCGCTGATCCTGATGGCCGACCGCGCGGCTCGCGCCCTCAAAGCTGGGGACGCCGACACGCTGACCGACGTCGCACACACGTACCTGCACAACACCGCCCGGGTCAACAACTGGGATCTGGTCGACTGCAGCG
>WHTB01000434.1 GCA_009379735.1 Propionibacteriales bacterium | reverse complement strand
GTCCGGTTCGTCGGCACCGCCGGTGACCAGCGGGTTGTGACCGAGGTGTCCGGCGGGGATCCCGGGTACGACGAGACCGCCAAGATGCTCGGCGAGTCGGCGCTGTGCCTGGCCTTCGACGACAACCCGCCCACCAGCGGCCAGGTCACGACGGCCGTCGCGATGGGTGACGCGCTGCTGGTCCGCCTGGTCGATGCCGGCATCCAGTTCCGCACCCTGGCTTGACGTTTGCGATGATCGGGCGCGACATGCGCACGCTGCTCCGCCCCCGGATGCTCGGCCTGCACCTGTTCGCGGTGGCTGCCATCGTGGCCATGGTGCTCCTCGGGCTGTGGCAGCTCGGTGCTTACGGCGACCGGCAGGCGGTGAGTGCCGAGGAGCGATCCGCCGCGGACCCGGTGCCGATCGACGACGTGCTCGGTCCGGACGACGCGTTCACCGCCGACGCCGATGCGAAGCGAGTCACGGTGACCGGTACGTTCTCCCAACCCCAGCTGAAGGTTGCGGGTGACGACGACCCGACGCCGTGGCTGGTCGCACCCCTCGAGACGGACACCGGGTCAGCCGTACTCGTCGTCCGTGGGCGCGCGGAGACATTGGCTGCACTCCCCCGCGGCGAGGTCACCGTGACCGGCTCCTTGCTGCCGTCGCAGGCCCGCGCGGACGACGCCGACCCCGACGACGACGTCATCCCCTCACTCACCACTGCGCGGCTCGTGAGCCAGGTCGACGCCGACCTCTACAGCGGCTTCGTGGTGCTGACCGAGCAGGACCCGCCCGACACCGACAGTGGCCTGGAGGTGGTGTCGCCGCCGGGCGTGGAGCCGTCTTTCACGGCCGGTCTGCGCAACCTGATGTATGCCCTTCAGTGGTGGGTCTTCGCCGTGTTCGCCGGCTTCATGTGGTGGCGGATCGGGCGTGACCTGGCTCGTGACACCGCTCAGGTAGCGTGATCGCGTGAACGGAGCACTCACGCGTTACCGCATCATGGCCTGGATCGTCGGCGTCCTGTTGATCGTGCTGATCCTGGTCGGCGTACCCCTGAAGTACCTCACCGACCACGGGTCGTCGCCGCAGGACCTCGGCGAGTGGATCACCACGTACCTCGGGGTCGCGCATGGTTGGCTCTACATGGTCTTCCTGGTCACGGCGTCCCTGCTGGCCCGCAAGGCGCGCTGGCCGCTGCAGTTCACCCTCGTCACCTTGCTGTGCGGCACGGTCCCGATCCTGTCGTTCTGGGCGGAGCGTCGTGCCACTGCCCGCACGCGCGCGGAGGCGCCCGTGACCGAAGCGGTCTGACCATGACCGCAGCCCGCACCGCCTTCGTGCTCGGTGGGGGCGGTGTCCTCGGTGCCGTCGAGGTGGGCATGGCCAAGGCTTTGCTTGTACGTGACGTCGTGCCCGACCTGATCCTCGGCACCTCGGTCGGCGCCATCAACGGCGCACTGCTCGCGTCCGGGCCGCTCGACGGTGTCATCGACCGGCTGGAGGCACTGTGGGCCGCGGCGGCCGAGGGCGGCCGGGTCTACCGGGGCCGTCCGGTCGGTGGTCTGACCCGAGCCGTACGCACCGGCACCCACCTCTACTCGTCGAAGCCGCTGCGCGACGCGCTCGCCACCGAGCTCGGGGCCACGACGTTCGACCAGCTGGCCATCCCGTTCCAGTGCTGCGCGGCCAGTATCGAGCGGGCGGCCGAGCACTGGTTCTCCCGCGGTCGGGTGGTCGACGCGGTGGTGGCGTCGGCCGCCGTACCCGGCCTTCTCCGCCCCGCCGAGGTCGACGGTGAGCACTTCCTGGACGGCGGGATCGTCAACTCCGTACCCGTCGGACGGGCTGTCGACCTTGGCGCGGACCGCATCTTTGTCTTACAGGTAGGCAGAATCGACCGGCCGCTGTCGGTGCCTCGCCGTCCGTGGGAGGTGGCGCGGGTGTCGTTCGAGATTGCTCGCCGGCACCGGTTCACCCGCGAGATGGCGGCCCTGCCCGCGCACGTCGAGGCGCACGTCCTGCCGACCGGCGGTGGGTCCGCCCGGGATGACTCCCTGCTCGCCCACCGTGACTTCTCCGAGGTGCGCCACCGGATCGACCGCGCCTTCGACGCCTCCGGTGCCTATCTCGACGCGCACCTCGGGCGTCGCTCATGAGGCCGGGCGTCGCGTACACCCTGCGCCGCCTGGTGCTCGCCCCCGGCGTGGTCCTGCTCACTTTCCTACTGCTCATGACGGTGCCCGTCTGGCTGATCGTCGCGGCCTGCCTGTCCCCGGTCATGCCTGGACACCTGCGACCGCTTCGGGTGCTGTGGCTCGCGCTGGTCCACCTGGTCCTGGAGAGCCTGATCCTGGTCGAGATGCTCGGGCTCTGGCTGGCTTCGGGTTTCGGGTACGCGATCCGCAGACCGTTCTTCGAGCGCATCCACTACGACATCGTCGAGACGTACCTGCGG
>WHTB01000298.1 GCA_009379735.1 Propionibacteriales bacterium | reverse complement strand
GCTGCCGGCGTACCCAGAGCTCGTGGTCGTAGGCGGCACGGCAGTCCGCACAGTGCCGAAGGTGGGCCAGGGCCTTGTCCTGCCCGGCCGGCTCGAGCTGACCGTCGACGAGAGCGGTCAGCCGGTCGCCGAGATGGCTCATCACCGCTCACCGCCGTAGCGGCTGCGCCCCTCGGCCGGAGCCCGGTGCTCGAGCTGCTTGCGCAGCATCGCCCGGCCGCGGTGGATGCGGGACCGGACCGTGCCGAGCTTGATGTCGAGCACCGAGGCGATCTCCTCGTACGTCAGCCCCTCGACGTCACACAGCACCACCGCGGCCCGGAAGTCCGGCGGCAGCGTCGCGAGGGCGGCCTCGACGTCGGCGTCGAACAGGGCATCGTGCAGCGCGTGCGCGGGGTTGGGGAGACGCCCGGGCATCCGCTGGTCGGCATCCTCCGGCAACGCGTCGAAGCGGATCCGCTGCTTGCGCCGGGCCTGGTCGAGAAACAGGTTGGTGGTGATGCGGTGCAGCCAGCCTTCGAACGTGCCCGGGGTGTACGACGACAGTGAGCGGAACACCCGGACGAAGACCTCCTGAGTGAGGTCCTCGGCGTCGTGCTTGTTGCCGGTGAGCCGGTAGGCCAGCCGGTAGACGCGCGCCGAGTGGGTGCGCACCACCTCGTCCCACGTGGGGGGTGTCCAGGCCTGCGCGGTCTGCTGCTCCACGCCGCTGACACCTCCCGCCCAGGTCTCGATGGCGACCGTCATGACTCTCCTTGGAGGCTCAATCGTACGTGGTGTAAACCGGGTGTCTGCTCCCGCTGCTGTCCAACGAGTCGGTGGCAACGCAGGTTCCCGCCCGATATGCCCCCCGATATGCCCTAGGCTGCCGGGCAGGTCAGTGACGCCGGGCCGGGGTGCCGGTCCCCAGCACAGGAGGCAGCCATCGCCACCGGGATCAAGCCTGCGACGTGGGCGTACGCGGAAGAGTTCGTGGCCGAGGACGACGTACTGGCTGCCGCGCGAGCCCGCGCGGCCGAGGTCGGGGTGGTCCCGGTCGGCTCGGGAGCAGGCGCGGCGCTCCGTTTCCTCGCCTCGGTGCTGGAGGCCCGGGCCGTCGTCGAGGTCGGCACCGGCACCGGCGTCTCCGGGCTGTGGCTGCTGCGCGGCATGCGCTCAGATGGCGTCTTGACGTCGGTCGACTTCGAGGCCGAGCACCAGCGGCTCGCCAAGGAGTCGTTCACGGAGGCCGGGATCACCCCGCAACGGGTCCGGCTGATCGCCGGCTCCGCGCTCGACGTACTCCCTCGGCTGACCGACGGCCACTACGACCTGGTGTTCTGTGACGGCGACAAGCAGGAGTACGGCCAGTACCTCGACGAGGCGCTGCGGCTGCTCCGCCCGGGCGGCGTGGTCGCATTCGACAACGCGCTGTGGCACGACCGGGTGGCCGACCCGGCCCAGCGTGACGGCGACACGGTGGCGATCCGCGAGGTCGGCAAACGCGTCGCGGAGGACGAGACGCTGCTCCCGGTCCTGCTCCCGGTGGGCGACGGCCTGCTGCTGGCCCAGAAGGCGTGACCCGGGTCTTGGTCAGGAGTAGGCCGGGGCCGAGGTGAAGCCGGCGGCGCCTTCGGCGATGGCGATGATCTCGCAGGGCTCGATCAGCACCGGCGAGGACCCGACGAGCTGCGAGCCCGGTGACGTCGCCGCCTTCTCCTCGAACGACGCCTGGAAGCCGTCCCGCGCGGCCGGCGTCTCGAACACGTAGCAGCCCTCGAACCACTCCCCCGCCCGTGCTCGCCAGGTCTTGAAACGAAGTCCTTTCAGGTCGGTGAACCGCGCGTGCGACGTGTCGCGTACGTACTCGCGCAGCTGCTGCAACACGTCGTCGTCGGTGCCGTCGAGCGACCAGCGGACCGTCAGACCGTGCATGGGGTGTCCTTCCCGGAACTGTTGTCGGCGTGTCGAGGCCCCGGTCGCGCGGGCGGCGCAACCGGGGCCTCGAGCAAAACGCTGGTGGTGCTGTGCGTGGAGGTCAGGCGACCACGGCGTTGAGTGCACTGCCGAGCTCAGTCGCCTCGTCGGCGTTGAGCTCGACGACGAGCCGCCCGCCACCCTCGAGTGGAACGCGCATCACGATCCCGCGCCCCTCTTTGGTGACCTCCATCGGACCGTCACCGGTCCGCGGCTTCATCGCCGCCATCTGCGCACCCCTTTCGTCATGAGCGCCACCGACATCTGCATCGGTTCCTGCAGATCGGGGTCGGGGCGCGCGTGCGTGACCACCATTATTCCTTACCGGCGCCCATGCTCGTGCCCGACATCGCAGGTGGTGCAGACTCGTGCGCGTGAACGCACGCTCGGCGCTCTTCGACCTGTACGGCGATCACGTCCGTGCCCGAGGCGGCAAAGCACCGGTCGCCGCACTGGTCCGGCTGCTCGGCGCACTCGACATCGCCGCACCTGCCGTACGCACCGCGGTGTCCCGGATGGTGCGGCAGGGCTGGCTGCAGTCGGTGCGGCTGCCGTCCGGTCCCGGGTACGCGCTGACGCCGAAGGCGACCCGCCGGCTCGACGAGGCGGCCGTACGCATCTACCGCACCCGCACCGACGAGTGGGACGGCCGCTGGCACCTGCTCGTCGTCGAGCCACCGGCCGACCGGAGCGCACGAGACCGGCTGCGCGCCGGGTTGTCCTTCCTGGGGTACGCCGCGCTCGCCGAGACGACCTGGCTGGCCGCCCAGAGCACGGAGGAGGTCGACGGCCTGCTCGCCGCCGACCGGATCTGCGCCCACCGCTTCCGCAGCGAGCTCGACGGCGACCCGGCCGCCCTCGCGGCCACCGCCTGGGACCTCGACGGGCTCGCTCGGGCCTACCGGCACTGGCAGGCCGACGCCGAGGGGATCGTCGCGCCGGCCGGCAACCGGCCCACCGACGAGCAAGCCTTCGCCGTACGGTCCCGGCTCGTGCACGAGTGGCGGAAGTTCCTGTTCACCGACCCGGGCCTCCCCCGCGACCTGCTGCCGACGAGCTGGCCGGGCGACAAGGCCGCCACCTTCTTCGACGAGCAGGCCGGCCGGCTGCTGCCCGCCGCCCAGCGGTTCGTCGCCACCGCCCTCGCCTCGAACGGAGATTCCCAGTGAATCCTTCAGTGACTTCTGAGCCCGTCTTGTACGACGTCGACGGCGGTATCGCCCGCATCACGCTGAACCGCCCGGACGCCATGAACGCGCTCGACCTGGCCACGAAGGAGTCGCTGAAGGCAGCGGTGGAGCGGGCCGCGACCGACGACGCGGCGCGGGTCGTCGTGATCGCCGGCACCGGACGGGCGTTCTGCGTCGGCCAGGACCTCAAGGAGCACATCACCAACCTGCAGTCCAAGCCGCTCGCCGAGGTGTGGGCAACCGTCCCGGAGCACTACGCGCCGATCGCGTCCGGCATCGCCGCGATGCCCAAGCCGGTGGTGGCCGCGGTCAACGGCGTCGCGGCGGGCGCCGGCGCCTCCCTCGCGTTCGCCTGCGACTTCCGTGTCGTCGCCGACACGGCCGGCTTCAACCTGGCGTTCACCGGGATCGCGCTGTCGTGCGACACCGGTATCTCCTGGACGCTGCCCCGGCTGGTCGGCCAGGCCAAGGCCGCCGAGCTGTTGATGCTCCCGCGCACCGTCTCGGCGGCGGAGGCACTCGAGCTGGGGCTGGCGACGACCGTGGCGCCGGCCGACCGCCTCGAGGACGAGGTCGCCTCCTTGGCGTCGGCACTCGCCGCCGGGCCGACGGTGGCGTACGCCGCGATCCGCGCCCTGCTCGACTACTCCGCGACCCACACCCTCGACGAGACGCTGGCGTTCGAGGGCGACAAGATGGCGCTGACCGGCGGTACGGAGGACCACGCCAACGCGGTGCGGTCGTTCGTGGCCAAACAGAAGCCGGTGTTCGAGGGTCGTTAGAGGCGCTCGGTCATCACGACGAAGGTGAAGTAGAGCGCCCCGCACAGCATGCCGAGGTGGGCGAGCAGCGACAACCCGGGCCCCTCACTCCACTCGTCGGTGACCTTGCCCACGGAGTGTCGGCCGTGGCTCGGCAGCCAGCGGGTGAGCAGCAGCAGGCCGGCGATCGTGACCAGCCACCAGGCTGCGAGGCCGCCGAGGGCCAGCGTCTCGTGGTTGGTCGCAACCCCGGGGATCCAGAGCGCCAGCGCGATCACACCGCACGACGTGTGCATCGTGAGCAGGGTGGTCGACACGGCGGTGCGACCGCTGGTGAACTCGCTCTTCTTGCCCAGGCGGAGCCGGGTGAGGAACACCTCGACCGCGGCGAGTGCGGTGAGCAGCCAGGTGAACTCGGACCAGTCCATCAGTGCATCCAAGCGTCACGCGGCTACTCACCGCAACCGGACGTCTCGACCGAGCAATCGGTCAGGTGGTCGTCGACCATGCCGGTCGCCTGCATCAACGCGTACGCGGTGGTCGGCCCGACGAAGACGAAACCGTGACGTTTCAGCGCCCGCGCGAGGGCGACCGACTCGGCCGTCTTCGCAGGTACGTCGGACAGCGTCGTCGGTCGCGGTCGGGGCTCCGGGGCGAACGACCAGAGCAGGTCGGTGAACGACTCGTCGAGCGCCAGCAAGGCCCGGGCGTTGGTGATGGCGGCGTCTATCTTCGCCCGGTTTCGGACGATTCCCGAATCGGCCATCAGCCGCGCGTGGTCGGCCCCGTCGTACCCGGCCACCACGCCCGGGTCGAAGCCGGCGAACGCCGAGCGGAACGCCTCACGCTTGCGCAGAATCGTCAACCAGGACAGGCCGGACTGGAAGCTCTCCAGGGTCAGCCGTTCGTACAGCCCGCGGTCGTCGCGGACCGGGCGACCCCACTCGGTGTCGTGGTAGTCGACGTACTCCGGCGCGCTCAGGCCCCAGGGACAGCGCAGCCGTCCGTCCGCGCCTGCCTGCGCATCACCCATGGACCCATCCTCCCAGCCCCGGGGGTCGGCTGCCGCCGTGCGCTGAGGCGCCCAGCGCGTACGGCCGCATCGGTCGCGGTGTGCGCCATCAGAGCCGCCGCTCGCGGCATCCGCGCCCACCCGCCGACGGCGTCCCAGCAACTGCGCGCGCTGCGCTCGCCGGTGTCATCAGACCCGGCAACCTGACCGCGGAGCGAGACGACGATGAACACTCTCAGTAGTCACTCGCCGACTTGGGGTGTGCTTCGGCGAGCGTCCGGAGCCGGTCCAGT
>WHTB01000388.1 GCA_009379735.1 Propionibacteriales bacterium | reverse complement strand
GGTGCGTCGGCCAGCAGTGCCTCGACCTCAGCCAGGTGGTCGACGAGGTGGTCGCCGATCCGTCGTACGGCCTTGTGCGGTGTGTAGATCCGGTCGCCGTCCTCGGTCACCCGGGGCTGTCCGTCCCAGGCCAGCCAGGTCCGCGCCAGGTCCAGGCACTGCTCGACGGCCTGCTCGACGGCGAGGCCGGGGTTCTGTTCGGTCATACCTGGACCGTAGAGGTTTCACCGTTCGCCGCGGACCGAACCATCGTCGCGCTGCCTGGGATCGTCGAAGCGTCGGAGACTTACCGACGCCCTAACGTGCGCAACTCTCAGTTGCTCGCCTGGCTCCCGCTCAGTGGGCCAGCCCGACGCGCGTTGGGCGTTGCTGGGGAGGATTACTGACGTTCTGGGGCGTGAAGGTCTCCCCAGCGGTCGGCAGTCCGGCTGTTGGTCATGTTCGGGGAACACGTGCTCCCGGATCAAGCGTGCTCGGCCAGCCAGTCGCGCCAGGTGATCTGGCCGGTCGGCTGCGCAGCTGTGGTGAGGTGACCGCCGCGGAACGCCCGCGCCAGCTTGCCCGGCACGGTGACGCGCACTAACGGCCGCCGCTTCCCGCGGGCCGACAACCACGCGCGTACGCCGTCGTCGAAGCCCATCGTCTCCGGACCCCCGTACTCCTCGATCGATCCAGACGGCCCAGCGGAGAGCCGCCGCGCGATCCGGTCGGCGACGTCGCGAGGGTCGACCGGCTGGCCGGCGATACCGGGGTCACCGAGCATCACCGGCAGCTTCGCGGCATACGACAGCGCCAGGTCCATCAGCTGGAAGAACTGCGTCGCCCGCAGGATCGACCAACCCACGCCCGACTCTCGCACGATAACTTCGGCGGCGAGCTTGGTCCGGTAGTAGCCGAACGGGATCTTGTCGATGCCGACGATCGACACATACAGCAGGTGGCCGACCCCGGCGGCCGCAGCAGCGGACGCGAGCCGGCGAGTGCCGTGCACATCGACCTCGGTCGTGTAATCACGCTTGTACGGCGCCGACGCCAGATGCACGACGGCCTCGACTCCGACGACCGCGTCGGACAGACCCGCGCCGGTCGCCAAGTCCGCCCGCAGCCAGGTGACGTCGTCGCCGGCGCGCGGGCGACGGCTGATAGCGACTACCTCGTGTCCCTCGACCAGCAGCCGGGGAAGGACGGCGCGACCGAGCGTCCCGGAAGCCCCCGTGACGAGGACCTTCATCGTTTCTCCTTGTGGGTAAGAGATCTGAGGACAAGAGCGAGCACGAGTACGACCGCGATGGCGCCGACCGTCCACGGGTCCGACTCGCGTCCACCGAGGTCGCGGTCCTGCACGTGCGACACGGCATGCACGACCGCGGCGGTCGACGCACCCACCAGCGCCACGAACAGCGCGTCCCGCCACAGCAGGGAGGCCAGCAGGGCGACGCCGATGCCGAGCTGGAACGCCCCGAGGTCATGGAACAGGTGGGTGTTGTACGGCTCGAACAACGCGACGTTGTCGTAGAACGAGCGCGGCCAGAAGAACGCCCACGCTCCAGGCACCACGAACGCCGCCGCGCCCACCACGACGGTCGCGATCACTACCCGGTCCTTCACCATCACGCCTCCTCGGTCGGTGTCGATCATGAGTACGACGGGGCAGCGGGCCGGCATGTGACAGGACCGGATCGTGAGGTACGTCATTGTGCGTGCACGGTCGGTGTTGACAGCCTGAGCCCGATGTCCGCAGCGTTCGAGGGTCACCGGCTCGGGGATCCGTCGTACCGGCGCATCTCCGTCGCGCTGTTCGCGGCGGGCCTGGCGACGTTCGCGCTGCTGTACAGCCTGCAGCCACTGCTCCCCGAGCTGGCCCGGCGCTTCGACCTCAGCGCGGGCCAGAGCGCGCTGTCGATCTCGGTCGCGACGCTCGGCCTCGGCGCCGGCCTGCTGGTCGCCGGTCTCGTCTCGGAGGTGGTCGGCCGTACTCGCCTGATGCACCTGTCGGTCGGGCTGTCGAGCCTGGTCGGTCTGCTCTGCGCACTGGCACCGACCTGGCCGGTCCTGCTGACGCTCCGCGGCATCGAGGGCGTCGTCCTCGCCGGGCTGCCGGCCGTCGCGATGGCGTACCTCCGAGAGGAGGTGCACCCCTCGAGCCACGCCCGCGCCGCCGGCCTGTACGTCGCCGGCACCGCCCTCGGCGGCATGACCGGGCGGCTGGTCGCGGCCGGCCTGGCCGATCTCGCCGGCTGGCGCTGGGCGGTGGCCGGGGTCGGCGCGATCGGGGTGACCTGTGCGGCGCTGACGCTGGTGCTGCTGCCGAGGTCCCGCAACTTCGTCGCCGCTCCGGCCAGCCCGCGACACCTCGGGGCGACCACCGTCCGGGTGCTGCGCGAGCCCACCCTGGTGGCGCTGTACGGGATCGCGCTGACCCTGATGGGGGCCTTCGTCGCGGTGTATAACGCCACCGGGTTCCGGCTGGAGAGCGCGCCGTACCACCTGAGCATCGCCGCCGCGGGCCTGGTCTTCGCGGTGTACCCGATCGGCAGCGTCGCGGCCTGGTACGCCGGTCGGCTGGCGGAGCGCCACGGTCGCCGTGCCGTCGTCCCGTGGGCGTGCGCGGTCGCGATCGTCGGCATCGCGCTGACGCTGGCCGGTCCGCTGTGGCTGGTGGTCGCCGGACTCGCGGTGATGACGGCCGGCTTCTTCGCTGCCCACGGAGTCGCCAGCGGCTGGGTCCCGGCCCGCGCCCAGCTCGGTGTGGGCGGCGTCGGCCAGGCGACCTCGCTGTACCTGTTCGCGTACTACCTCGGCTCGTCGATCTTCGGCGGGCTCGCGGGTACGGCGTGGGCGTCCGGCGGCTGGCCGATGGTGGCTGGGATGGCCGTCGCCCTCGTGCTGGTGGCCCTGCTGCTCGCCCTGGCGCTGCGGCGTACTCCCAGCCTGGCGCCGCCGACGGAGCCGGACGTCCCACCGGCGTACTGATCGCGAAACCACCCGATGACCCACCCGATGGCCCACCCGATGACGCCGAGTCCCGGTGAGGACTACGGTTCCCTGATGGATGAACTCGGGGCTCCAACAGCGTTCGACCAGATTGGCGAACGCTATGACGATACTTTCAACGACCGCACGGCACAGATCGCCGCAGGTGGGTGGCTCATCGACCTCCTGCCAGAAGGTGCACGTGTCCTTGACCACGGCTGCGGCAGCGGCCGTCCGACCGCAGAACAGCTGACCCAGGCCGGCCTAGAGGTTACCGGCGTCGACGAGTCGGAGCGGATGCTCGAGCTCGCCCGCGAACG
>WHTB01000319.1 GCA_009379735.1 Propionibacteriales bacterium | reverse complement strand
GCAAAAGCGGTCTCGAAGCTCGTCGGCAAGCTCCTCGAGCGGGTCGGCTTCAACCGCATCCTCGAACGCAGCGGGTTGAACAACTTCTTCTCGCCGACGTTCGGGCCATCAGAGTTGATTACCAAGCTGCTCTACTACGGCATCTTGCTGCTCGCGTTGCAGCTGTCGCTGTCGGTGTTCGGCCCCAACGCGATCAGTGACATTGTCAACGACATCGTCGCCTGGTTGCCGAAGCTGATCGTCGCGGTCGTGATCATCGTCATCGTGGCGGCGATCGCCAGTGCCGTGAAGGACGTGCTGGCTGACGTCCTCGGCGGTCTGTCGTACGGCGGGACACTGGCCAAGATCGTGTCGATCGCGATCATCGCGCTCGGTGTGATCGCCGCGCTCAACCAGGTCGGGATCGGCACGACCGTGACGATGCCGGTGCTGGTCACCGTGCTCGCCACGGTCGGCGGCATCCTCGTCGTCGGTGTCGGCGGCGGACTGATCCAGCCGATGCGCCAGCGCTGGGACGGCTGGCTCGGACAGCTCGAGCAGGACACCGCAGCGGCCAAGGACTACCAGCAGCAGCGTGCCTCCGCGCAGACGGAGTACGCCGACCAGGGTGAGTACGACACGCAGAGTGGGTACGCCGACGAAGGCGCGTCCGCCGAGCAGGGCTCGTACTCCGACCAAGGCACGTACCACACTCAGAGCCACCGTGAGGGCGGCACCGACACGGGTTACCCGCCCCGGTGAGCCGTCTCGGCTGAGTGAGCTGACCTCCATCGACAGCCCGCCCGGGTCACCCGGGCGGGCTGTCGCGTGTCTGGGGGTTAGACGCGGCCGAGGAAGTCGACCACCCGCAGCCACAGCTCGGCAGCCTGCTCGGGCTGGTACTCGGCCGGCAGACTCGGGTCGGTGAACAGGTGACCCGAACCGTCGTAGTCGTAGAACTCGAGATCGGCGCCGGACGCCTCCACAGCGGCGACCGCGGCATCGATCCACTCCTGCCCCCGGAAGGGGTCGTCGACGGCGTAGTGGATCTGGACCGGCACTGTCGACGGCCACTCGGTCACCCCGATCTCGGCCGGGTCGATGGCACCGGACATGAGCACCGCGCCCACGACGCCGGGCCGCCGCGCCGCCACGAACTGCGCCATGCCGCCGCCGTTGGAGAAGCCCGCGCACACGAACCCGTCGGGCAGGTCGGCAACCGCGTCGAGCGCACGCTGCATCAGGGCCGGGAAGCCCTGCTCGTCGACAAAGGCCGAGGCCGTCTCGTAGTCGTCGAAGACATTCCCGTCGTACTGGTCGACGATGCGGACGTCGTGCCCGTGCGAGCGCAGCAGGTCGGCGGCGGCGTGCACACCCGGACGGACGCCGAGGACCGAGTGGAAGAGCGCGATCTGAGTCATGGACGCAACCTATGACGAGCCACCGACATCAGCGCGGACGCTCAGTCGGCTTCCCAGCGGAACATCCACGTCGCGATCGCACCGATCACCAGCGTGAACGCCAGCAGGACCGCGATCGGGACGGCTGCCGCCGCCGGACCTTCGCCACGCACCATCACGTCGAGCATCCCCTCGTTCAGGTAACGCAGCGGGAACACCGTCGAGACGGTCTGCAGCCAGCCCGGCGCGACATCGAGCGGGATGAACGACCCCGACAGGAATGCCATCGGCAGCACGATCAGGTTCGCGATCCCGGACGCACCTTCGGCAGTCTTGGAGACAGACCCGGCGAGCAGGCCGATTGCCATGAACGACAGCGTGCCGGCGGCGACGAGCGGGACGGACATCCACCACGCGTCGGTCAGCTTGAGGTCGAAGACGGCCATCGCGATCCCCACGAAGATCACCATCTGCACCGCTGCGATGGCCAGGCTGACGAACACCCGGGCGGCCACGATCGCCCCGGTCGACACCGGGGCGAGACGAAGGCGTCGCAGCAGCTTGGTGGTCCGCCATTGCACCAGGGTCAACGCCGCGCCGAACGTCGCGCTCATCGCGATCGCCCAACCGAGCAGCCCCGGTGCGAGGTACTGGATGGACTCGAGCGAGTCGTCCTCCACCTGATCCGGCGTCAGGGTGTACGTCGGCGGCTGGCCCGAGGCGGCGACGTTCGCACCGTCCACGAACGAGCTGACGGTGCCGAGCACGGTCGCCGCCTTGACCTGGTCGGCGCGGGAGAAGTGCAGCACCAGGTCGTCGCCGTGCTGCTCGACGGCGGCGTCGACGTCACCGCTGCGTACCTCGTCGATCGCCGCGTCGAGGTCGGCGGACTTCTGCACGTCGAACGCGTCCTCGAAGGCCTCCTTGGCGCCGCCGGGCAGCTCGCTCAGCAGCGGGACCTCGCCGACCTCGACCAGCGTCGACCTCGACTGCCCCTGGTCGGAGAAGATCCCGCCGAACAGGAACAGGAACATCAGCGGGAACAAGATGATGAAGAACAGTGCCATCTTGTCGCGGATGAATCCCCGCCACATCGCCAGTGACAGCGTCGCCATCGACGTCATGCGCGGTACTCCCGTCCGGTCAGGGTGAGGAATACGTCCTCGAGCGTGGCGCCGCGCACCTGCAGCCCGTCGAGCGCGTCCCGCTCGGCCAGGGCCGCGAGGACCGGCGCCGGCCGACGCGTCGACAACACCAGCGAGTCACCGTCGTACGCAGCGTCCTCGACACCAGCGAGCGCCGACGCCACCTCGAGGTCGAGACTGTCGGCGGTGACGCTGATGTGGGTCGCGGCGTCGAGCCCACGGGTCAGCGCGGTCGGCGTGTCGAGGTCGAGGATCTTGCCGTGGTCCATGATCGCGACGCGGTCGCACAAGACCTCCGCCTCATCCATGTAGTGCGTGGTGAGGATGACCGTGCGGCCGCTGTCGTTGAGAGTGCCGAGCAGGTCCCAGAGGTTGCGGCGGGCCTGCGGGTCGAGTGCGGCTGTCGGCTCGTCGAGGAACACGATCTCGGGATCGTGCACGAGCGTGCAGGCGATCGACAGGCGTTGCATCTGCCCACCGGACAGCTTCTCGGTCCGGGTGTCGACCTTGTCGGTCAGGGCGACCTGCTCCAGCATCTCGTCGCCGCGTCGCGCGGGTACGCCGTACAGCGACGCGAAGGTGTGGATCTGCTCGCGGGCGGTCAGTCGCTCGAAGAACGCCGACGCCTGCAGCTGCACCCCGATCCGCGGCAGCAGTCGTGAGTTGCGCGGCCACGGCCGCTCTCCCAGCAGCTCGACCGTGCCGCCGTCGGCCTCGCGCAGGCCCTCGATGATCTCGAGAGTCGTGGTCTTGCCGGCGCCGTTCGGGCCGAGGATGCCGAACAGCTCCCCCTGGTTGACCTCGAACGACACGCCATCGACCGCGTGAACCGAACCGTATGTCTTCTTCAGGTCCTGGACCTGGATCACTGCCCCCATGACCGTGACCCTACCGGCGGCCCTCCACGCGCCGCCCCGGCCGAAAGTCGCCAATCCGCGATGACATTCGTCACCGCGGCCGCACCGAGTTGTCAGTACGCCGCCGCCGAGATCCCAGCCACCGAGATGGACGAAATCGGGGTCGGTCGGGTTGGTCTTACCCCGATTTCGTCCATCTCGATACAAGATCCGAGATCGCGACGGCCGCACGGCCGTTCAGCGGCGGCACGCACGCCCGGCGACGGTCACCCAGTCGCGTGTGATCGCCAGCGGTGCGTCGGCGGCGTCGGGCCCGGAACATGACACGCGACGCCGGCCAGTCACTGCACCATCTCGCACCGAGTGGTGGCAAACGGTGCACCGCAGGCCGATCTCTGCACCATCTCGCACCGAGTGGTGGCAAATGGTGCAACGGCGCCGCATGCATTCTGCGGACACGTGTCGGCAGATCGCGTGTCGGCGGCGGACCCACATGCATTCTGCGGACATGTGTCGGCAGATCGCGTGCCGGCCCGATGGCGGGATGTCGTTAGTCGCGTGTCATCGCCAACGGTGCGACGGGCCCAGAACGTGACACGCGACCGCGGACCGGATCACAACCACCCAGTCGCGTGTCATCGCCAGCGGTGCGTCGGGCCCAGTACATGACACGCGACCGCGGGCCACGGACGGCCGGGCGAGCTGTCAGTGCGTTGCGGCGGTCAGCCCGGTGACTGCAGCAGCGTTCGTACGACCCGAAGCCCCACCGAGAGCCGCGCCAGGTCGGGTACGTCGTCGGACCAGATCTCTTCCAGCGTGCTCGCCGCCCGGCTGAGGACGAGCCCGTCGGCCTCGGCCCAGTGCTTGATCCGCTCGTCCAGTTCGAGGCCCGAGTCGGTGCCACGGAGCACCTGCGCGGTGATCTGCGCGTGCACCGAGCCGAGGTCGTCGCGCAGCGCGGCGCGCGCCATCGTCTGCCACCGGTCGGTGCGGGGCAGTGCCACGATCCGCTGCGTCAACGGCCCGATGCCGAGCTTGTCGCCGATCGCGAAGTGCGCCTTTGCCACCTCGTGCGGGTCGACGCTGTCTCGCTTGGACGTCTCCACGATGCTGAGTGCGGAGTACGCCGGCGGGAGCACCGAGATCGCCCTGGCCAGCTCCTCCGGCACCTCCATCTCCAGCAGCGAGCGCAGCCGTTC
>WHTB01000177.1 GCA_009379735.1 Propionibacteriales bacterium | reverse complement strand
TTGACCAGGTCGCCGCCGATGCCCCGCCGGCGGTGGTCGGGGTGTACGACCACCTTGGCGACGGCCTCACCGGACTTCCCGGCGCCGAGGTCGAGGTGCCCGTACCCGATCAGCTCGTCGCCCACCATGACCGTGACGTGGCGGACGTCGTCGTCGCCGTACTTCAGCTGCAGGAGCACCTGTTCGTCGAGGGGTGACACGCCGTCGGCCCGGGTGGCCGCGTCGGCGAGGGCGCGGACACGGTCGAGTCCCGGTTTGTTCACGGAGACCACCGTAAACGTTATGCAGTTCTGTTCCCCGATGGCCTGTGCGTCGAGTACGTTCCGCGTGTAACCGACTTCGGGTCCATCGAGGAGCGTCAGACCATGACCGCACTCCCCAGCGGACGACTCGTCCGCCGTGCGGCAGCACTCGCCGCCGCCGTCGCGCTGTGTTCCCTCTCCATCGGATCGATGGAAGGTGCCAACGCCGACAAGCGCAAGCCCGCCAAGCAGCTCGAGCTGCAGGTGCTGTCCATCAACGACTTCCACGGCAACCTGGAGCCGATCCCGGCCACCAGCTCGTCCGGCCGGGTCAACCAGACGCCGGCCGGCGGCGTGGAGTTCCTCTCGACCCACCTCGACCTGCTCCGCGACCAGGCGGAGGACCGCGGTGCGGAGTCGGTGACCGTGGCCGCCGGTGACTTGATCGGTGCGTCGCCCCTGCTCTCGGCCGCGTTCCACGACGAGCCGACGATCGAGGCGATGAACCAGGTCGGCCTCGAGGTGGCCTCGGTCGGCAACCACGAGTTCGACGAGGGTTGGCGCGAGCTGGTCCGGATGCAGCGTGGCGGCTGCCTGCCCGACGGCGACGGGGCGGACAACCAGAACTCCTGCCCCGACCCGGAGCAGCCTTTCCGCGGAGCCGACTTCCAGTACCTCGCCGCGAACGTCTTCCACGAGGACAGCGGCCGCAACGTGCTGCCCGCGGTGGAGATCAAGAAGTACGGCAAGACCGAGGTCGCCTTCATCGGCATGACGCTCGAGGACACCCCCAACATCGTCACCAAGGCCGGCGTCGAGGGCCTGGAGTTCACCGACGAGGTCGAGACCGCCAACGCCCTCGTCGTGCAGCTGAAGGACGAGGGCATCAAGACGATCGTCATGCTGATCCACGAGGGCGGCTTCCCAGCGGACCCGACGGCGTACAACGCCTGCCCGGGCATCTCCGGCCCGATCGTGGACATCAACGCGGGACTGTCCGCCGAGATCGACGCGGTCATCACCGGCCACACCCATCAGGGCTACAACTGCGCCCTGCCCGACCCGGAGGGCAACGAGCGGCTGGTCACGAGCGCCTTCTCGTTCGGCCGGCTGGTCACCGAGGTCGACCTGACCATCGACACCAAGACCGGTGACGCCCAGCGTGACCTGACCACGGCCAACAACACCATCGTGACCCGCGACGTGGCGAAGGACGGCGTGCTCACCGCGCTGATCGCCAAGCACAAGGAGCTGGTCGCGCCGATCGCCAACGAGGTGATCGGCCACCTCAGCACCTCGTCGGTCACCCGTACGCCGGACGACTCCGCCGAGTCCGCTCTCGGCAACCTGATCGCCGACGCGCAGAAGGCCGACGCATCCCTGCTCGAAGGCGGAGCCGCACCGGAGATCGCGTTCATGAACCCCGGCGGCATCCGGGCCGACCTGCTCGCGAACGCTGCGGGCGAGGTGACGTACGAGGCGGCGTTCACCACGCAGCCCTTCAACAACTACGACGTCGCGATGGACCTCACCGGCGCCCAGGTCCTGGCGCTGCTGGAGCAGCAGTGGTCCGGGCCGAACGCCGCCTCGCCGAAGGTGCTGCAGGTCTCCGGGATCGAGTACACCTGGGACCAGAGCAACGCCGCGGGCGCCAAGGTGGTCCAGGGCACGGTGCTGGTCAATGGTGAGCCGCTCGACCCGGCGCGCACATACCGGGTCACGGCGAACTCGTTCCTGTCCGACGGCGGTGACGGGTTCTCGGTGTTCGCCGACGCGACCAACAAGTACTTCGGTGGTCTCGACATCGACGCGCTGGCGGCCTTCCTGCAGGCCAACGACCCGTACACCCCTGTCCCGCAGGACCGGATCGACGTCCAGCCGTAACCGACAAGGGTCAGCGCCGCCCCCGAGACAGCACCGTCTCGGGGGCGACGTTGTTCGTCCGGGCTTCAGCGCGTCGTCACGCCTCCGCTACGGTGTTGGCCCACACTCAGGAAGTGCGTACGGGTTTCAGGTGCGCGTCGACGGGGCAACGCATCGGGGAAGGAGGCACCGGCCAGACGTAGCCGGTTGCACACATGCCACCCTTGCTCATCATCGCCCTGGTCCCGCTGGTGCCGTTGTCGTGTCTCGGCCTGGTGCTCTGGCTCGACCACCTCGAGGAAACCCTCGACCGTGAGGTGCAGCGCCGTCAGCGCGGACCACGCTGACGGGCCGGCGCCGTCCGCGCCTCCGCGACGGAGTCGTCGGACTCCGCCTCGGGCTCCGCGTCGACGACTGTCTCGTCGCCCGTCGTGGTGTCGTCGCTCTCGGTGCCGGTCGGTCCCGACGTACCCGCTCCCGCCGGCGGCAGCACGAACCGGTAGCCCACGTTGCGCACGGTGCCGATCAGCGCCTCGTGCTCCGGTCCGAGCTTCGCCCGCAGCCGCCGTACATGCACATCGACCGTGCGCGTACCGCCGAAGTAGTCGTACCCCCAGACCTCCTGCAACAGCTGCTGCCGGTTGAACACCCGACCGGGGTGCTGGGCCAGGAACTTCAGCAGCTCGAACTCCTTGAACGTCAGGTCGAGCGCGCGCCCGCCCACCTTGGCGACGTAGGTCCCCTCGTCGACGAGGACGTCGCCGGTGCGGATCACGTGCGGCTCGTCGTCCTCGTCCTCGCCGTCGGCGAGCCGCCCGGCTGCGAGTCGCAGCCGAGCGTCGACCTCGACCGGACCGGACGTGTCCAGGAGTACGTCGTCGACGCCCCAGTCGGCCGTCACCACGGCGAGCCCGCCCTCGGTGACCACCAGGATCACCGGGACGTCGACCCCGGTCGTCCGCATCAGCCGGGTGAGCTCACGCATCCGGGCGAGGTCCTTGCGGCCGTCGACCAGCACGGCGTCGCAGGCCGGAGAGTCGACCAGCACACTCGGCTCGGCGGGCAGCACGCGCACCTGGTGGGGGAGCAGCGCGAGAGACGGCAGCACGTCGGCGGATGCCTGCAGGGCATTCGTCAGCAGCAGCAGCGAACTCATCGCACCTCCCCTCGGGGACACAAAGAGGCCCAGGGCGGGTCGCCCGGGCCTCATTGCCAGAGGCAGGATATCGGATGTGACGACCTCGAATGACCTCAGTGTTCACGGTCACGTGACCATTCGCTACTGGGCGTCGGCCCGCGCGGCGGCCGGTCGTGAGTCGGACTCGGTACCCGCCGGCACGTTGGCGGAGGCGTTGGCAGCCGTGCGCGCGCTGCACGCCGAGTCGTCGCGGTTTGCCGACGTGTTGGCGATCTGCTCGATCCTGGTGGGCTCCGATCCGGTCGGTTCGCGTGATCCTGCCCACATCGACCTGCGGCCGGGCGACGTCGTCGAGCTGCTCCCGCCGTTCGCCGGAGGGTGAGCCCTCTTCGTACGACGTAGCCTGGGGACCGTGAGTCCTGGCTGGTGGGTCCTGGTCGCCGCGGTCGCCGTGGCGGTCCTGCTCGGCCTGGCCAAGCAGTGGCACGACGGCCGGTTCCGGCGCGGACGCCGTGCGGTCGCCGATGACAGCGGTGACCGGCTGACCCCTGCAGAGATCGGTGCCGAGCTGGGCGGCCAGGCGACGTTGCTGCAGATCTCCAGCGCGTTCTGCGCCCCGTGCCGCGCCACTCGGCACCTGCTCGGGCACGTCGCCGACCAGGTCGATGGCGTACGCCACGTGGAGATCGACGCCGAGTCACACCTCGACCTGGTGCGGCGCCTCGGTGTGATGCGTACCCCGACCGTGCTGGTCCTCGATGCGGCCGGGCGCATCACCACCCGGGCGTCGGGCCTGCCGCGCCGGCACGACGTCGTCGCGGCGCTCGGCCGAGCCATCCCGGAGCGCCAGCCGGCCGACTGACCCGCCTGCCACCACTGTCATACGCGCAACGTCGGCGGGAGGGGGTGGTGCCCCGCGGGCCTGTCGGGTGGCGAGCTGGGTGTGCATACGCGCAACCTCGGTGCGAAGGGGGTGGGGCAGCCCCGGTCTCTGTCCCTTCGCGATGCGGTTTCGTGATGTGAGACGCAGTCTTGAAATGTGAGATGACCTTTAGTCGCGGTCAACCACACGCCGTAGTCTCGTCGGCATGAGATCGGCATGGCTCACCAAGCGCCGGGCAGTGGACAACTGCCGTGTGCGTTCCATGCTGTGTCGAATGACCTGACCGGGCGGTGCCCCGAGTCCTCTGAGCGATGCTCGATGCATCCAGAGCTCACCGCCCTGACGCCTGCCCCCCGCACGTCTGTCAGGAGATGCACCTCATGCCAGCTTCCGAACCCACACCGGCGGCCCAGGTCGACCCGCGTGGTCTGAGATTCGCCGCCGCGCTGACCGCGGTGGTCCTGGCGGCCGTACTCGTCACCGGAAGCACCTGGTTGCTCGCCGCGCAGGCCGCGGTGTTCGCCATCGGTGCGTTCGCCGGAGTTCGCCGCTCGCCGTACGGGCTCGTGTTCACCCACCTCGTCCGCCCCCGGCTGGCACCGCCCGCCGAACGGGAGGACCCGCGGCCCCCGCAGTTCGCGCAGGCCGTCGGTCTCGGCTTCGCCCTGCTCGGGTTGGTCGGCTTCCTCGCCGGCGCCACGACGCTGGGCCTGGTCGCGACCGGCGCGGCATTCGCGGCTGCCCTCCTCAACGCCGCGTTCGGGTTCTGCCTGGGCTGCGAGGTCTACCTGTTGTTCCGACGTACACGCTTCGCCCGCAAGTTGGGCACGAAACTGGAGGTTTCCGCATGAGCCGCGACGCAGTACTGGTCGACGCGCAGTGGGTCGAGGAGCATCTCGACGACGCCGGCGTCGTCCTTGTCGAAGTCGACGAGGACACGACGGCCTATGAGAAGGGCCACATCCGTGGTGCCGTGAAGCTCGACTGGAAGGAAGATCTCCAGGACCCGGTGCGCCGTGACTTCGTCAACCGGCAGCAGTTCGAGGTGCTGCTGTCCGAGCGGGGCATCGGCAACGACGACACGGTCGTCCTGTACGGCGGCAACAACAACTGGTTCGCTGCCTACGCGTACTGGTACTTCAAGCTGTACGGCCACGAGAAGGCGCTGCTGCTCGACGGCGGCCGCAAGAAGTGGGAGCTCGACAGCCGCGGGCTGACCGACGAGGCCGTCACCCGCGAGGCGTCGACGTACTCCGCCAAGGACCCCGACCTCGCCATCCGGGCGTTCCGCGACGAGACGGTCGAGGCGATCGGCGTCAAGAACCTCGTCGACGTGCGCAGCCCCGACGAGTACGCCGGACGGCTGCTCGCGCCGGCGCACCTGCCCCAGGAGCAGGCGCAACGGGCCGGCCACATCCCGACCGCGGCGAACATCCCGTGGAGCAAGGCGGCCAACGACGACGGCACGTTCCGTTCCGACGACGAGCTGAAGACGCTGTACGGCGAGGCGGGGGTCGACTTCGGCAAGGACACCATCGCGTACTGCCGGATCGGCGAGCGCAGCGCGCACACCTGGTTCGTGCTGCACGAGATCCTCGACCAGCCGAACGTCAAGAACTACGACGGTTCGTGGACCGAGTACGGCTCGCTGGTCGGGGTGCCGGTGGCACTCGGCGACGAGCCCGGCTCCGCCGAGTAAGGGCGGTCGGCCGATGTGCTCAGCAACTGAGGGTGGGTTGTCCCTCGACGGCGTCGACGTCGCGAAGGAGGCCGTCATCCAGGGTGTCGTGACCCGGGGTGACGCCCCGGTCGGCGGCGCCTACGTACGGCTGCTCGACGGCAGCGGCGAGTTCACCGCCGAGGTGCCGACGTCTGCGACCGGTCATTTCCGGTTCTTCGCGGCTCCGGGCCAGTGGACGCTCCGCACGCTGGCACCGAAGGCCGACCCGGTCGACCACGCTGTCGTCGCCGCCACCGGCACCGTTGCCGAGGTCGCCATCAGCCTCTGACCAGCGGTCGCCGCACCCGGCCCCGCGCCTCCTCGTCGAGTACGAGGAGGCGCGGGGCCGTTTGCCAATCCTGGGGGTTTTCGGCTTAGGGTGGCCAGCCGGAGGAGGGTGAGGGACGCGTGAACCAGCACGATGGCCTGTACGAGGCGGCAGGTGAGCGTCGCGGGGAGCAGCGCGCGCTGATTCTGCTCGGCGTGGTCGGCCTCGCGATGGCCCTGATCCTCGGTGCGTTCTCCCTCGGGCGGGTCGTGTCCGACGACCAGGCCGGCTCCGTGCCGCCGACCGCCGACCCGACCAAGGCGGCGAAGGTCGAGGCCGGCAGCCTCGCGGAGGCTGCTCTGGGCGGCAACCGCAAGCCGGCCAAGAAAAAGCCGTCGAGCTCACCGAAGGCGACCGCCACACCGGTGATCGGCGAAGGCGAGCTGAAGGGTCGAGGGTTCCAGGGCCCGGTCCGGGTCATCAAGCCCCACAAGGTGATCGCCACCTGCCGATCGAAGGCCGGCGTCGACGCCGGTGGCGACCCGGTGACGTACCAGGCCGGGAACACCAACGACGGCAGTGCCCAGAGCGCCTGGCGGTGTGACGGCACCGGCGAGGGTGTCATGCTGACGTACCGCTTCCCGAGCGCGCGCCGGATCGCCGAGGTGGGGCTGATCCCGGGGTACGCCAAGACCGATCCTGTCGACGGCACCGACCGGTACGCCGAGAACCGCCGGATCAAGCGGGTCCGCTGGACGTTCGACGGCGGCCGGTTCATCGAGCAGCGCTTCAACACGTCCGCCAGCGTGCGTCGGATGCAGGCGATGCGAATCCCGATGCTGAAGAGCCGCACGGTCAAGTTGACGATTCTGTCGAGCAGTGCCGGCAAGCGCCGGACGATCGCGATCAGCGAGACGCGGTTCGCCGGTCCCGACGACTAGAGCGCGACTGTTCCCGGTACATACGCGCAACCTCGGCGCGAGGAGGTCGGCGGGTCAGTCTCGGCGGGTCCGGTAGTGGATGCGCTCGCCCTGTTTCCCGAAGAGACTGAGGACTTCGACATCGCCGCGTCCGGCGGCGCCGAACCAGTGTGGGATCTGGCAGTCGAACTCGGCCGCTTCGCCGGCACCCATGAAGAAGTCCCGGTCGTCCAGGTTCACCCGGAGCCGGCCGCGTAGCACGTAGAGCCACAAGTAGCCGGTGTGCGTTGTCAGGTGAGGTTCCTGATCGTGAGCGGGGATGGTCTCCTTGTACGCCCGAGGCTCGCCCTGCTGCCGGGAGAGCGGGACCAGGACGCGGCCGTCCGTCTTGGTGGGGTGCTGGGGTACGCGCGGATCGACGACCCGAGGCGAAATCACGATCTCGTGGAGTGGGATGCCGAGTGCCGTAGTGATGGGGAGCAGGAGCTCAAGGCTCGGCTTGCGCTGAGCGGATTCCAGCCTGGACAGCGTGCTGGTCGAGATCCCGGTGGCACGCGCGAGATCGGCCAGGCTGAGTCCCTTCTTTTCTCGGGCGCGTCGCAGGCGAGGTGCGATCTGCTCGATCACCGCGTCAACGCTCGGTGGGTGGTCCATCGTGGCCAGTCAAACAATCCGTCCCGAAAACAGCAAGGTGTGTTGTCGCCTTGGGGTGCCGTTCGGATGCTGACCCTGGAGGTGATCCGCATGGACACCACGAGAACGGTGAGGAGATGGCGCAATGGGTGAGCTGCACGTCAACATGAACACCACGCTCGACGGCGTGATCCAGGCCAACGGTGGCCCGACCGAGCAGGACGGGGACTTCGAGTACGCCGGCTGGGAGCGCCCGTTCTGGGATTCGGAGTCCGGCGAACAGCTGGACGCGGACGTGCAGGCATCCGACGCGCTGCTGCTGGGTCGCACGACGTACGACATCTTCCGCAGGTACTGGCCGGGCCAGCCAACCGAGATCGGGCGGGCATTCGACCGGGTGCCCAAGTACGTCGCCTCCCGCGGCACGCCAGAGCTGTCCTGGGACACCAGCACCCAGATCACCGACGCGGGCGCCGAGGTTCGTGACCTGCGTGAGCGGCATCAGCAGATCCACACCTGGGGCAGCGGGAACCTGCTGCAGACCCTGTTCCGCGACGGCTTGGTCGACCGGGTGAACCTGTGGGTGTATCCGGTAGTGCTCGGGCAGGGAAAGAAGCTGTTCCCGGAAGGCACAGCTGCCACCCGCTTCGAGCTGGTCGAGCCGCCGAAACCGTTCCCGGGAGGTGCGATGCTGATGCGCTACCGGTGCCTCGAGGGGCCTCCGGAGACGGGGAACACGGCCGACGCGGCCAACGCTGCGGACTGACTGTTGCCGCTCCGCACCGACCAAACCGCACACGAGGAGAACGGCATGACCGCTACCTACACCTTCGACGTCTTTACCAGCCTCGACGGCTACGGCGCCCACAGCGGCAATTGGGGCGGCTACTGGGGTAAGCAAGGCCCCGAGTTTCTCGACCGCCGGCTCGCTTTGTACGACGCGGAGCAGCGGATGGTCTTCGGGGCCAACACGTATCGTGCGCACGCGCAGATGCTGGCCTCGAGCAGCGAGGAGTCCGAGGTGCGTGACCCATGGGTCACCCGGATGAGGAGCCTGCCGGCAACCGTGGTGTCGACCACACTGGAAGGACCCCTCGACTGGCCGGACGCGACCGTCGTGAGCGGCGACGCCGTCAACGTCGTCGCTCGGATCAAGGAGGAGTCCGAGGTGCCGCTGCGCTCGCACGGCAGCCTGTCGAGAACCGGGCGCTGATGGCCGCCGGTCTGGTCGACCGCGTCCAGGTGACGCTGTTCCCGGTGATCACCGGTCAGACCGGGGAGGACCC
>WHTB01000322.1 GCA_009379735.1 Propionibacteriales bacterium | reverse complement strand
GTGTCCGCAGAATGCACGCGGTACGCCTGCCGGCACCGGGTCACCGCCCATCACGGTCGCGTGTCATCGGCCCTGCGGCGTCACACGCGACTGACCGGAACCCACCCCGCGCCGCTGTGGCGGCGAACCGACGAATGGGCGCCCGCACCCGGACCGGGTAAGGGCGATCGCCTGGCTCAATTCTTCCCAGGGTTCGTGGGTGCATCGCGTGCAATGTCGGCGGGAAGGGTGGGGCCGGCGGCCATCGGCTAGTGTCCGAGGGATGACGGGTACGGCATGCGTGGTCTTCGACGACTCTCTCACCGACTACGACTTCGGCCCGCAGCACCCGCTCGCACCGATCCGGGTGGACCTGACAATCCGGCTGGCGAAGGCGCTCGGCGTCATCGGCGGTCGCGGCCTGGAGCTGGCGCCGGCGCCGGTCGCCAGCGATGACGTGATAGCCAGCGTCCACAGCGCGGCGTACATCGAGTCGGTGATTCGGGCCAGCGCCGACCCGACCCGGCCAGACTTCGCGCACGGGCTCGGCTCCGACGACAACCCGACGTTCGCCGGCATGCACGCCGCGTCCGCCCACGTTGTCGGCGCCTCGGTGGAGGCCGCCCGCCGGGTCTGGGAGGGCGAGGTGCTGCACGCCGCCAACGTCGCCGGCGGTCTGCACCATGCGATGCCCGACTCCGCAAGCGGCTTCTGCGTCTACAACGACCCGGCGATCGCGATCCGCTGGCTGCTCGACCACGGAGCCGAGCGGGTCGGGTACGTCGACATCGACGCCCACCACGGTGACGGCGTGCAGACGGTGTTCTACGACGACCCGCGGGTGATGACGATCAGCCTGCACGAGTCAGGGCAGACCCTGTTCCCCGGCACCGGCTTCCCGGACGAGACGGGTACGGGCGACGGCGCCGGCACGGCGGTCAACGTGGCACTCCCACCGGGCACCACCGACGCTGGCTGGCTGCGTGCCTTCCATGCTGTGGTGCCGCCGCTGCTGCGCGAGTTCCGCCCCGAGGTGCTGCTCACCCAGCAGGGCTGCGACTCCCACGTCGAGGACCCGCTGACCCACCTGATGGTCAGCGTCGACGGCCAGCGGGCCGCGTACGTCGCCCTGCACGACCTCGCGCACGAGCTGTGCGGCGGCAAGTGGGTCGCGGTGGGCGGTGGTGGGTACGCGATCATCGACGTGGTGCCGCGGACCTGGACCCATCTGCTCGCTATCGTCGGCGGCGCGCCGCTCGACCCGCAGGGGCCGACCGCGGGCGACTGGCAGGAGCATGTGCTGACGGTGACGGGGCGTCGGGCGCCGCGACGGATGACCGACGGCCGGGAGCCCGAGTTCCGCGACTGGTCGGCGGGCTACGACCCGGACTCATGGCTGGACCGGTCGGTCCAGGCCACGAGGGAGGCAATTTTCCCTGCTAACGGCCTGGATGCGACGTATTGATCGCGGCGTGTCGCCGTCTTTCTTCGGCTTTGGCCTTCCCCACTCGTCACATCTGGCACTACTCTCACGCTAAACACGTGCGTCAGGACTCCGACCAGGGAGTCGGAGGGCGCCGCGTCGTGAAAGTGCGGGTGTCTGATGGCCTCAACCGAAGACGGCGAGCAGTCGCTCGCCGAGGTCAAGTTCCTTACCGTGGCCGAAGTCGCCGCGGCGATGCGCGTGTCCAAGATGACCGTCTACCGGCTGGTGCACTCCGGCGAGATGCCGGCCGTACGCGTCGGCCGTTCGTTCCGGGTGCCGGAGACAGCAGTCGACGAGTACCTGCGTAAGTCGTACTTCCAGGCCGGCTGACCGCCGACGAGACGATTGGGACCCGTTCACCCGAGGGTGAACGGGTCCCGTCATCTGCGGCCGCCTACTGGGTGTCCCGCGCCACCAGGTCGACATCCACCGCGACACCGGCCCAGTCCGCGGTCACGACGTACGCCGCGCCGGACGGGATCGAACCGGACTCGTCGGCGCTCGACGACGCGGCCGACCCGACCAACGCGCACTCGGCATCGTAGAAGTACAGGTCGAGGTCCCACGTGACCCCGGAGCCCGTCACCGTGACGGTGTGCGCGCCGTCGCCGAAGCCCTCGGGCAGCTTGCTCACCCAGCCGTCGACTCCCTGCGACGCCGGTGGGTACGTGCAGGCGTTGGCGAACTCGGTCGCGGTGACGCCACCACCGAGGTTGTCGCCGCCCGGGTTCGCGCCGAGGATCGTGAACGACTCGGTGAAGTCCGGGTCGAGCGGCTTCGGCGGCAACGGCTCGACGCCGGTGACGTCCTGGCCGAACACCTGGACGTCGCCGACCTGCGCCATGGTCTTCGTCTCGCCCTGTGCCTCGTCGGTCCAGACCCGGATATGCGACGCCTGCACCGGGGTGGCGAGGCGGAACGACCGGTAGTGCAGGTCGGGCGCCACCGGCCGCGGTGCCTGGAAGCCGAACGCGTCCTTGCCGATCGGCTGGGTCTTCCAGATCAACCCGTTCGTCGACGTCTGGACGGTGAACGACCTCAGGCCCTCGAACCGGCTCGACGTGAACGCGCTGACCTGGATGGTGTCGATCGTGGCGGGCTTGGCCAGCTTGACCGTCGCGCGGCCGGTGCTGACCGGAGACTTCCAGCTGCTCGCCTCGGTGTCGTCGAACGCATTGGCGGCACCGGTGCCCGACGCACTGACGATCGTCGCGCCGTTGGCCTCGGAGGCGAGGTTGGGGCGCAGTGAGTACGTTGCGTGCGACGTCGCATCGGCCTGCACCGCCACCGGGTCGAGCGTGCGCGAACCGAACCCCCGGGCCTGGATCGTGAGCGGGTAGCTCCCGGCGTAGGCGGGGATGGCGAATGCGCCGGTGCTGTCGGTCGTCGCGGTCGGCGACACCCGTGCCTCGTACTCGCCGACGACCACCTTGGCGTTCGGCACCGGCTTGCCGGTCGCGGCGTTCGTCACGGTGCCGGCGATGGTGCCGTTGAGGGACGCGTCGAGGTGCGCGAACGACGGGACGGGGTCGGTGTCGTTGCCGCCGGTCGGATCGGCCTCGGTGACGTTGTTGACGGCGCCGACACCCATCCCGCGGGTGGCGAACGCGCCGTACACCTTCGTCTGCAGCTCGTCGAAGTCAGCGCGGCTGTGGTAGCGCAGGTCCAGCGCCTGCAGGATCGCGTCACGCATGTCGAGCATCGACGGGTCGCTCGGCGACAGTGGCATCGCGTCGGTCACCAGACGTCCGGCGATCTCGGCGCCCTCGGCCTGGCCGTAGGCGGCGACCAGGTCCTTACGCAGGTCCCACAGGGTCGTGGTCCAGATCTCGCCGTCGGCATGCACCTCGGGGCCGACCAGGTCGTACCCGATGTCGCCGAATCCGGTCGGGTTGTCGTCGTACGGCCAGTTGCGGATGCCGCGCTCGGTGTTGCCGGTGGCGTACGCGCCGACCACCGAGTCGTCGGCCAGGCCCTCGCGGTGGAGGTAGTTCAGGGCGTACCAGTCACCCCAGCCCTCACCCATCGAGCCGGACTGATGGGTGTTGAGCCCGTTGTCCTCCGGTCCGACGTACCGGTTGGAGAGGCCGTGCGCGTACTCGTGCTCGATCACGGTGGCGTCGAAGTCGCCGTCGCGGCACGGCCCCTCGAACGCGTCGTTGATCGGCTCCCAGAGGAACATCCCGCTCCACGGCGGGATGCCGTCGGGCAGCGTCAGCATGTAGGCGTTGTCGCGTCCGGTGTACGTCGGCGCGCCGCCGCTGACGGCGCCGGCCTGCACCAGACCGAGGATCGGGTCGCCACCGGAGCCGCCCGCGTTGCCGTTGTTGACCTGGAAGTTGCCGGCCGACTCGGTGAAGCCGAGGGCGTAGAACTCGTCGTGGATCCGGTTGTGGTGGAAGAACAGGTTGGTCGCCGCGGGGTCGACGTCCTGTGCGTACGACGGGACGGCGCACTCGCTGCGGCCCCAGTTGTCGGCGAACGAGTAGTTGAACTGCGACGTCGGGCTGACCGGGCGCGGCCCCTGGTCGGCCGGCACCAAGAAGTTGGACCAGTTGGCGTAGCTGTTGGCGTTGTTGCCGAACGTCGTCGGGCCGGGCAGGCCGGCGACACCGGTCGGGTCGACCCAGCCACTCGGCGACTCGTCGGTGGGCCCGAAGCTCTTGATCACCGGGTCACCGCCTGCCGCGGCACCGGGGTGGTTCTCGTACACCGTGCCCTCGGCGTCGTGGTCGACCAGGGAGTCGCGGTACAGCACCGCGCCCGTACCCGCGTCGACGATGGTGTCCCATGCGCGGTCGGGTGACTCCACCAGCAGCACCCGGTAGGCGAGCCGCCCACCGTCCGCGGTGGGGAAGGCAGCCTTCCGGACGTACGATGAGACGCCGTCGCCGGCGCCGGTGAACTCGGTGAAGCCCGCCGTTGCGCCGAGCTTGCTCAGGGAGAGGTCGAGGCCGACCGAGTCGCCGGCCTTCCGCAACGCGTCGCCGGCGGTGAGGTCGAACGCGCCGAGTGTGCTGTTGTCCGGCGTGATCGCGCCGAC
>WHTB01000286.1 GCA_009379735.1 Propionibacteriales bacterium | reverse complement strand
GTACGGTCAGCAGCCGTACTACGGCGCACCCCACCCGTACCCCTCGTCGCCCGACGCCCGCCCCGGTGCGTTGATCGGCGCCCTGGTGATGACCTGGATCGGCAGCGGTCTGCTGCTCCTGATCGGCGTCGTGTTGCTGGCCTTTGCCACCAACAAGGACGTCATCGACGGCTTCGCCGAGGCGCTGGACGACCCCACGTTCGGCACCGCGGACCTCACCGTCGTGCTGCGGGCGGTCGGCGGCTTCTTCCTGGTCTGGGGGCTGCTGATCCTGGTCGCCTCGATCTTCGCGTGGCGACGCGCCAACTGGGCCCGCATCATGCTGACCGTCCTCGGCGCGCTGTACCTCGTTGTCGGCCTGGTGACGCTGGTGCTCGGCGAGGTGCAGGGCATCTTCGGCATCGTGTGGGTGGCCGCGGTAGTCGTGCTGCTCTGGTTGCCGCCGGTGCGTGACTGGTTTGCCGCCAAGCGGCTGCCGGGCGGTTATCCGCCGCCGGCCAACCGGCCCTGGTGACGTGTCAGGCAGAACGTGCGGCGGGGCGCACGAACTGTCTGACAACTGTTAAGGGCGGAGGCCCCGGGTGAGCCGGTCAACCGCCTCGTCGAGTACGTCGTCGCGCTTGCAGAAGGCCCAGCGGACCAGCGGCCGCCCGGTCTCGACGTCGTCGTAGAACACCTGATGCGGCACGGCCACCACGCCGCACCGCGCGGGCAGCGACAGGCAGAACTCCACGCCGTCGGTGCCGCCGACCGGCCTGATGTCGGTCGTCACGAAGTAGGTGCCCTGCGGCACGAAGACCTCGAACCCGACCGACGCGAGCCCGTCGCACAGCCGGTCCCGCTTGGCCTGCAGTTTCGCTCGGAGTGCGGTGAAGTAGTCGTCGCCCAGCCCGAGGCCGTACGCGATGGCGGGCTGCAGCGGCGCCCCCGACGTGAACGTCATGAACTGCTTGGCCGTGTTGACGGCACCCACCAGGTCGGGGCTCGCGCAGACCCAGCCGACCTTCCATCCTGTGAGCGAGAACGTCTTGCCGGCACTGGAGATCGTGATCGTCCGGTCGCGCATCCCGTCGTACGTCGCGAGCGGGCGGTGCACCGTCTCGTCGAACGCGAGGTGCTCGTAGACCTCGTCGGTCACCACCAGCAGGTCATGTTCGATGGCGACCGCGGCGACCGCGGACAGCTCGTCGTCGGTGAGTACGGTGCCGGTCGGGTTGTGCGGGGAGTTGACCAGCAGCAGCTTGGTCCGGGGAGTGACGGCGGCACGCAGCGCGTCGAGGTCGAGCCGGAAGTCGGGGGGCCGCAGGGTGACGGGTCGTCGTACCCCGCCCGCCATGGCGATGGCCGCGACATAGGAGTCGTAGTACGGCTCGAGGACGACCACCTCGTCACCGGGGTCGACCAGGGCGAGCAGCGTCGCGGTGATCGCCTCGGTCGCGCCGGCCGTGACCAGGACCTCCGTGTCGGGGTCGAAGCTGAGGTCGTAGAAACGCTGCTGGTGTGCGGAGACCGCCTGTCGCAGCTCGGGCACGCCGATACCCGGCGCGTACTGGTTGTGGCCGTCCCTGATCGCCGCGATGGCGACGTCGCGGATCTCCATCGGGCCGTCGGTGTCCGGGAACCCCTGGCCGAGGTTGACCGCGCCGGTGCGCACGGCCAGGGCCGACATCTCGGCGAAGATCGTCGTGCCGAGGCCCTGCAAACGCTCACTCAGCTGCCGGTCGCCCATGGCGTGCACCCTACGCACGGCCACCGTGCCGCCTGGCCGGGGTGCCCCGAGAACGAGGCGTAACCGCCTGTTCCACGTACAGCCCGCGCCTTGCAAGGCTCGGGCCGCTGGTCAACGAGGCGTAACCGCCTGTTGCCCGGCCAGCCCGGAGGCAGCCGTCAGAAGACGAACGGCGTCCACGGCGCCGGCTCGTGGCGGCAGGCCGTGCTGAGTGCCGTCACCGCGCCGGCCCGGTGCTCGGTCACCAGCCCGGCCCCGGCCAGCGCGACCAGCGACGTACCCCCGAGGTAGACCGCGCCGAGCTCGCGCACGTCGAGGCTCAGGTCGGCCGTCGGGTCGCTCCGTTCGCAGTGCGCGCCGGCGGGGTCGGCCTTGAGGCGCCAGCTCCCGGAGTTCCAGTCACAGAAGGGATCTCGTACGTCGATGACGACGTCGACCGGGGTCGCGTAGCGGCGCGCGGACAGGGCGGCGCCGACGTCGACGATGCGGACATAGAGGCCGTCGCCCCACTCCGGAGCGGCTCGGCGCGGGTCGACCAGCAGGTCGAGGAGGGGGTCGTCGGAGGCTCGGTTGTAGGTCCTCGTGGTGGTGGTCAGGTCGAGGTTGAGCAGGTACTCCCACGCCTTCGCCGTCGCGGCGGCGTCGACGGCATGCAGCTCGCGCACGGTCGCCGTGCCCGCCGCGCCGGTGCGTTCCCAGGTCGACTTGGTGGAGTACCGGGCATAGCCGCGCAGCGCCCCGGACGCGTCCTCGACCAGCAGCGTGCGCAGCGGCGAGCCGCCCTCGCGACGGCTCTCCGGGAACAGGACCCGCGCCTGCACCCATTTCTCGTTCGGCAGATCGGGTACGCCGGGACGCCGGGACCGCTCGTGCTCGTAGATCGCGTGCGCGCCCGCCAGTGAGTCCGACGGCTCCACCAGCCGGACGCGCAGATCCGCCGTGCCGGGTACCGGGCGCAGCTGGTTGTACGCCCGGGGCACCACGAACGACAGCGTGCTGGTCGCCCGCCCGTACCCGAACCGGCCGTAGATCGAGGACTCCGACGCCCACAGCGCCGCGATCGGCTCACGACCGGCCGCATGGATGTCGTCGAGCTGGCGGCGCATCAGCCGGGTGAGGATGCCGCGCCGGCGGTGCGTCGGCATCACCGCGACCCAGGTGACGCCCGCCGTCGGCACCGGCTGACCGCCCGGCACCGACATCTGGAACGAGTAGGCCGCCGCACTCGCCACCGGCCGGTCGTCGTCGATGACGGCGAGGGTGCGGTCGAACTCGAGCAGCTCACGCTCCTGCTCGTGCAGCTCCTCGGCGTCCGGCTCACCGCCGAACCCGTGCTCGATCACGTGGGCGAAGGAGGCGTACTCCTCAAGGCTGACGGGGCGGATCGGGAGCTCTGAGGTCATACCCACTTCCTAGCAGCGCGGTGAGGTCGCAGCCACCTGATTTTCGGGGGTCCTGACCGAGGCGCGAGCGGCCGGTGTCGGCCGGCGACCTCCTGACGCACAATGAACCCCGTGACCGCGCAGACCGTGAGCCCCGAGGCTCCGCCGCCTCCGCCGCCCGCCCGCCGCCGCAAGCCGCTGCTGCTGGTCGGGCTGGTGCTCGTGCTGGCCGGCGTCGGCCTGCTCGGTTACGTCGCGTGGGAGTACTGGGGGACCAACATCGTCTCCAAGAACAAGCAGCAGGACATCACCAACGACCTGCTGAACTCGTGGGACGACCCCGCGGTCGGTGACCTGCTCGGGCCGTCCGAGGGCAGCGACCTCGGCGACGCGCTCGCCCTGGTGAAGATCCCACGCTTCGGCGCGGAGTACGTCGTCCCCGTGATCGAGGGCGTGCGCCCCGAGGACCTCGCGCAAGGGCTCGGGCACTACCCGGGTACGGCCCTGCCGGGGCAGGTCGGCAACTTCGCGGTCGCCGGTCACCGGGTCACTCACGGCGAGCCGTTCCGCGACCTGCCGAAGATGCGCGAGGGCGACGAGGTCGTCGTCGAGACAGCCGACGCCGTCTACACCTACGAGATGGACACCGACCCCAACGACCTGGTCGTGCAGCCCGGCGACACCTGGGTGATCGACCCGGTGCCCGGTGAGCCGAAGGACACCAAGCCGGACCAGGCCCGCATCACGCTGACCACCTGTGCGGAGCTGTTCCACACCTCCGACCGGCTGGTCTCGTTCGGCCACCTGGTCGACACCGAGCGCAAACGCGGGTGAGCGGAGTCAGTAGAGTCCGCGCCATGAGCGACCGCGATGCACTCGTACAGCAGATCCTCGACAAGGCTGTCGTGCACGGTGCGGTGACCCTGTCGTCGGGCCGTGAGGCGGACTTTTACATCGACCTCCGGCGGATCAGCCTCGACGCCGAGGCCGCGCCGCTGGTGGGCCGGGTGATGCGCGAGGTGACCGCCGACCTCGACTTCGACGCGGTCGGCGGGCTCACGTTGGGTGCCGACCCGGTCGCGACGGCGATGCTGCACGCCGCGGCGGCAGCGGGCGATCGGCTCGACGCTTTCGTCGTACGGAAGGCCGAGAAGGCACACGGGCTGCAGCGCCGGGTCGAAGGGCCGGACGTCGCCGGCCGCCGGGTGCTCGCGGTGGAGGACACGTCCACGACCGGGGGATCGGTGCTGACCGCCGTCCAGGCATTGCGTGACGCCGGCGCCGAGGTGGTCGCGGTGGCGGTCATCGTCGACCGGGACACCGGTGCCCGCGAGAAGGTCGAGGCCGAAGGGTTGGAGTACCGCTGCGCGTTCGGTTCGGCGGACCTCGGGCTGTGAGAAGCCCTATGTCAAGCCGCCTCGGTTGGGGTCATGAGGACGCGTTGGAGCGCTCGGTGGGTTTTGGGGTCGTAGGCGGCACCGTCTTGCCAGCAGTGCCAGATGACGTGGAGCCAGGCTCGGGCCAGGATGCGCACGGCGTGGGCGTGGTCGTGGCCGCGGGCTCTCGCGCGGTCGTAGAGGTCGGCTGCCCAGGGGTTGGCGGCTCTGCTGCCGTTGGCGAAGTCGGTGGCGGCGTCGCGGAGTTGTTTGTCGCAGGACCAGCGGAATCCGACGGCGCGGAGCTTTCCGGATTGACGGGTCGAGGGTGCTGCGCCGGCCAGGCAGGTCAGCGATTCGGGGCTGGGGAATCTGGCGCGGCAGTCGCCGATTTCGGCCAGGAGCCGGGCGGCGCGGACGCGGCCGGAGCGGGGCAGGCTGGTGAAGATGTGGGCGTCGACGTGCGCGTCGAGCTGGCGGTCGATCTGGGTGGAGAGTGTCTTGATCTGCTCGACCAGGGTCCGCAGCAGCCCGACGTAGCTGGCGGTGATGTGGGCCTGGCTGGTGGCGTGTTCGCCGGTGGCTCCACGGGGTGCCTCCAGGAGCCGCTGGTGGAGCAGTTCGGGGTTCGCGCGACCGGAGTAGCCCTGCTTGCCCAGCCAGTCACCCAGGCGCTTGGGTGTGAGCCAGTCGGCGCGGTCTTGGGTGTCGAAGCGGGCCAGGAAGGCGAGGCTGATCTCGGAGTCGAGATCCTTGAACAGGCCGATGGCGCCGGGGAAGACGTTGCGCAGGTGGGCACGGAGCTGGTTGGCCGCCGCGACGCGGTGCTTGACCAGATCCTTGCGGGCTCGGCAGGCACGGCGCAACGCGATGGTGGCCTCGGTGTCGGGGACCAAGGGTCGGAGTCGGGTCCGGTCGGTGCGCAGGGTGTCGGCCAGGACGTAGGCGTCGAACCGGTCGTCCTTGTTGCCGGCCGAGCCGTACCGGCCGCGCAGGTTCTTGACCTGGTTGGGGCTGATCACCACCACGACCAGGCCGGCGGTCAGCAGGGTGTCGACGACGGGTCC
>WHTB01000477.1 GCA_009379735.1 Propionibacteriales bacterium | reverse complement strand
GACTCACGCCGGTCGAAGGTGATGCAGGTGTACTTCGCGCTCAGGTGCTCGAGCAGGTTGAGCCGCCGGTAGATGCCCACGGTCCGCCAGCTCTCCAGGCTCGAGTCGAAGCCGCCCGGCGAGAACATCAGCAGCGGCGGGCCCGAGCCCGCCACCTCGTAGCGGGTGGTGATCCCATCGATCACGGCAGACGGCACGACGCCTCTCCTTCAATGAACCTGCTCAGGTCGGTGGCTCCACCGGGATGCCACCCCTGATCTGGCGGCCGTCGCGTACGTCCTCGGCGTATGCCGTGATCGCGTCCAGGGTGATCTGGGCGACGTTGGCGTACGTGTCCGGCGGATCGTCGATCGCCGACGCGGCGTAGCCGATCGCCGCATGTGCCATCCGCATCCGCCCGTCCAGCCACGGCCCGCCGCCGAACCCGCCGAGCACCGGGATCGACACGGCCCCCGCGACCTCGGCACCGACGACCGGCCCGGAGTTGGTGAAGTTGAGCAGGGAAGCGCCCGCCGCCTCCAGCCGCTTGGCCTCGGCGACCAGCTCGTCCTTCATCTCGACCGGCACCTGGGCATCGGGGCCTGGCAGCGCGCTGTACTCGACGCCGTAGCGCAGGGCCGTCTGGGGCGTGATGCCGAACTGCGCGAAGACCGGGACTCCCGCCCTGGCGACGGCCGTCACGGCGTCGAGGAAGTCGGAGGCACCGTCCAGCTTGACCAGGTCGACCCCGGCCTCCTTCACCAGTCGGATCGCCGCTCGTACCGCGCTGTCCGCACCCTCCTGGAGCGGACCGTACGGGAAGTCGCAGCTGACCAGGGCGCGCGTCACGCCCCGCCGCACGGCCTGGCAGACGACGACCATCTGGTCCATCGTGATCTCCAGCGGGTTGGCTTGCCCCCAGAGGTTGACGCCGACCGTGTCTCCGACGGACACGAGGTCCACGCCCGCGCGGTCGACGATGCGCGCGATCTGGTAGTCCCAGGCGACCACGCCGACGATCTTGTGCCCGTCCCGCTTCATCTGCTGCAGCGCGGGCAGGGTGATCTTCTTGTCCATGTCGCCCTAGGCTCTCAGCGCGGTGAGGATCTCGGCCACGTCCTGCTCGTCCGCCGAGATCATCAGCACCCGGGCATGCGGACGGAGGGCCGAGACCGCGGCGCCGACGTCGCCCTCACCGAGGATCAGGCCGGCGGTCATGATCCCGCGAACTGTGCACGCCGCTCCGATCGCGGCCGCATCGACGGCGCCGTCGTCGGCGGTGGCGACCATCACCGCGACGTCCGCGCCGGTCAGCTCGTCGACCAGCTGGGCCGGCGCTCCGTCGACCGTGCGCAGCCGGACGCCGGCCGACCCGTCGTTGACCTCGGGCGCGGGCACGCGTGCTTCGCAGGTGAAGAAGCGGGCACTGGTCCGGGTCTGCTCGGCGACCCGGCGGATGACTCCGGCCGCCCCCTCGTCCAGAGCCACGACACGCGCGGCGCGCGCGGGCGCGATGGGTACATCGATGCGGAACCGTGCCTCGGCAGCCGTTGCGGCCTTGGCGCAGCTGTTCAGCAGCGTCGGACGCCTCTGCATGTCAGACCGACGACTGTCG
>WHTB01000159.1 GCA_009379735.1 Propionibacteriales bacterium | reverse complement strand
GTGCCGCACGGTCTCCGGGGCGCCGCCGGAGTCGCCGACCAGCACCGGCAGACCGGCCGCCGCCGCCTCCAGGCAGACGATCCCGAGCGCCTCGGGCTCCAGGCCGCCGAGCCGGGTACGGCACGGCATCGCAAACACGTCGCCCGCGTCGACGTAGGCCGGGACCTCGTCCCACGGCACGCTCCCGGCCAGCACGACGGAGCCGTCGAGACCGGCCGCCAGCCGCTCGACTGCAGCGCGAGCAGGCCCGTCGCCCACCAGCAGCAACCGGGCCGACGGCACTGAGTCGAGCACCCGCGGCCAGGCCCGTACCAACGTGTCCTGACCCTTGCGCACCACCATCCGCGCCGTGCAGACCGCCACCGGCACATCGGCCGGCAGCCCCAGCCGGGTCCGCACCGCCGCTCCCCCGGCACCCGGCGTGAAGCGCGCGACATCCACCCCGGGCGCCAGCCGTTGCATCCGCGCCGCCGCACCGGGCGACAGCGCGGACGCGATCCGGTCCCTGCACCAGCCACTGACAAACGTCAGCACGTCGCAGCCGTCACCGATCCGCCGCAGCGCCCCCCGCGCACCCGGCACGTGCGCCCACCACGTCTCGTGCCCGTGCGTCATCGCGACCACCCGGCGCGCCCCCGCCGCCCGCAGGTCACCCGCGAGCAGCCCCAGCGGAGCCGCAGCACCGAACAGCACCCGGTCACACCCGTACGCCCGGAGTGCCTGCCTCACCCGCCGTGCGACGAGGGGCGTCGGCAGCAGCATCGAGGCGGGGTCGCGTACGACCGGAAACGCCAAACCAGCATCAAAGTCCGCGGCTCCCGGCATGGACGCCGTGTAGACCACCACCTCGTCCGGAGGCAGCCTCGCCGCCAGCGCGAACACGAACGACTCGATGCCGCCTCGCCTGGTCGGGAAGTCGTTGGTCACGACCAGCGTGCGGCTCACTCGTTCTCCTGCGCCCACCGCCGGGCCAGGTCGATCCGCTGCACGCTGGACGGGTGGGTGGCGAACGCCAGGTAGCTCCACCGGGGCGGTGTCAGGTCGGAGATGTTGTGGATGGCGAACCGCTGCTGCATCGAGATCACCGTGTCGGGCTGCCGGCTGAGCTCGAGGGCGTGCCGGTCCGCCCGTGCCTCGACCTGGCGGCTGATCCCGCTGGTGACCGGCGCCAGCAGCAGGGCCGACACCGCCGCGAGCCCCAGCACCACCGTGGCCGCCATCGGGTCACCGGCACCCTCGACACCGCGGCGCCGGACCCACCCGCTGCCGAGCACCCACCACAGCAGCGTGACCCCGGTCGCGCCGCCCAGCGCGGACAGCGTCGAGCCGGTCAGCACGTCGTTGCCGTCGGCGTGACCGAGCTCGTGCGCGACGATGACCTCGACCTCCTCCGGCGTCGCCTCCGCCAGCAGGTTGTCGTAGACGACGATCCGCCGCGTCGCGCCGAACCCGCTCACATAGGCGTTCAGGCTGGTCGTACGCCGGGACGCGTCGGCGACCAGCACGTCGTCGACCTGCACTCCGTCGCGCTCGGCGAGCGTGAGCAGGTCGGTGCGCAGCGGCCCGGCCTGCATCGGCGTGAACGAGTTGAAGACCGGCTCGAACAGCACCGGGTACGCGAACGACATCGCGAACGTCAGCACCACCGAGCCGAGACTCGCCGGCACGAACCACCAGCGCGGCATCCGCCGAGCCAGCCAGACGAGCAGCAGCAAGCCGGCGGCGGTCAGCCCGGCCGTGATCCCCAGCGCCTTCAGCCCGTCGAACAGCCAGGCGCCGAAGGTCTGCGTCGACAGCTCCCACACCCGCAGCACCCGCCAGCGCCAGATGCCGAGCGGCAGCGTGACCAGCCACCCGGCCGCGCTGACGCTGAGCACCGCCACCGGCACCTGCAGCCACCAGCGTTCTGACCGGCCCGCCAGCCGGCGCAGCAGTGCGAGCCCGCGCCCGGTCTGCGTCAGCCCGACCAGCAGGCCCAGCCCGACCAGCATCGAGAGGTACGTCGGCGGCCGGACCTGGCCCGCGAACCGGTCGCCGCGGCCGATCTCAGCGCCAGTGAACGACCGTCGCAGCTCGGCGTCCGACGGGTCGGGCAGGGTCCCCCACGGCACCAGCAGCCACAGCCCCAGACCGAGCGCGACCAGCAGGGCAAGCAGCCAGCCGGCCGCGACCCGGCGCACACCGACCTCAGTCACCCGCCAGCTCCCCGAGGTAGTCGCGCCACTGCCGGGTCAGCATCGGCACGTCGCTGTCCAAGGTGTCGGCCAGTGCTGCGTCGACGTCACCGCTCTCCAGCGCACTCTCGTACAGGCGCAGCAGCGCGGCCTCGCCCCGCTGGTCGGCGACCATCCGGCACACCAGCCAGGCCGCCTCGTACGACGCCCCGAGCCGACCTGAGCGGGTGGCGAAGTCGTCCTTGCTGGGCAGCTGCTTCGGCACGCCGGACTTGCGTACCTGCCCGATGATCTGCGAGGCCGCCACCTCCACCGACACCGGCGCGTCGACCAGCGCGACGTAGTCGGCGAAGCCCTCGACCAGCCACAGCGGCGCGTCGGTCGCCGCCGCTCCGGTCGCGGCGTGGGTCGCCTCGTGCGAGAGCACCACCTGGGACCCGGTCGTGCCGAGGTCTTGGTAGACGGCCGGGTTGAGCACGATCCGCACCGGCGCGTCGGCGTCACTGGCGTCGTCGGCGGTGGTCGTGACCGCGGCGATCTCGTCGTAGTGTCCGGGCTCGCTGGCCAGCACGCCCTCGAGCTGTGCGGCGTCGCGCGGCACCACCACGACGAGCCGCCCCGGCCAGTCCGTCACCACGTCCTGGACGTCGTCGACCGCACGCCGCGCCTGGGCGTCGATCCGCTCGGTCAGCCGCGGGTTCGCCGAGATGACCAGCGCGCTGCCGGCCTTGCGTACGCTGGCCTGCCCCAGCAGCCACTCCGGGATCCGCTCGCCGGTGGACCGCGCGATGTCGACGACCCGGGTGTCGTCACCCTCGCCGGTGAAGGTCACCCGCACCTCGGTGCTGACCGGCCGTTCGTCGTACCCGTCGATCGCCCAGCGCGCCTCCACGTCGGCGGCCCACCGGTCGGCGGTCCCGGTGCTGCCTCCGGCGGGGGAGACGAAGCGCAAGGTGTACGTCGAGAGCGGCAGCCGGCGCAGCATGCTGTAGAAGCCCGCGGCGCGCGACTCCGCACCCGGGTCGAAGGCGTTGGTGAACGCCTGCCGGTCGGCGTCGGCGACCGCCTGCTCGACTGCGAACAGCGCAGACTCCGCATCGGCGGCCCGCTGAGTCTGCGGGTCGTTGGTGGCCGTCGGCTCGGGTACGGCCGCGCCGCGCGACCCGGTGTCCCGGCTGCCGACCAGCACCCCGATGGCGCCCACCAGCGCCAGGACGACGGCGGCAACCCAGACGCCAGTGCGTCGCGAGGTGGTGGTCACGCCGTAATCCTAGGGAGGGCTGCCCCATGTCCCGGCACGTAGCCCCACCCCCGTCGTTCGTCACGGGGCGCCCCCGCGCCGAACCTATCGGCGCGGGGGCGCCCCGTGACGAAAAAAGTTCGTAGTGGAGCCACCCAGTCGGCGCCCAGACATGCACGTGGGGGGTGACCGCGCAGTGGTCACCCCCCACGCACGCGTGGAGATCGGGGGTTGCGATCAGCCGGGCCGGACCGCCCCGCTGTAGGGCATCGAGTTGACCCCGGTCGTGGTGACGCCGCTGTTCGGGTTGGCCGCGTGCACGATCTGGCCGTCGCCGATGTACATGCCGACGTGGCTGACCGGGTCGTAGTAGAACACCAGGTCGCCCGGCTGCAGCTGCGACTGGTCGACCGGTGTGCCGCTGCCCTGCTGTGCACTCGAGGAGTGCGGCAGCGAGACACCCGCGGCGCCCCAGGCACCCATGGTCAGGCCGGAGCAGTCCCAGCTGTCCGGGCCGGTGGCGCCGTAGGAGTAGGAGTCGCCGACTTGCTGCATGGCGTACTCGAGGGCCACCTTCGCCCGGCCGCTGGCCGGCACGTTGGGCAGGGCCAGGCGGTCGTCGGCGCGGGAGGCTTGCTCCTCCGCGGCGTGCTCGATCTGAAGCCGGCGGCGCTCCTCGGCCTTCAGGCCGTCCAGCGTCTCCTCGGCCTTGGCCAGGTTGGCCTCGACGGTCTTGCGGTCCTTGGCGATCTGCTTGCGGTCGGCAGCGAGATCCTTGAGCTCGGCCTTGACCTGCTTCTCGCGTAGCTCGAGCTGGTCGGACTTGGTGGCGAGCTCGCCGAGCAGCTCGCCCTGGTGCCGGTTGAACGCCTCGGAGGCGGCCAGACCGTCCAGGAACTCGGTGGGGTCGTCGGCGAACAGCAGCTGCCCCGCCGGGCCGAGCGTCGTGCTCTGGGCCTGGTCGGCGATGACGTCGGCGACCATCGCACCGATCTCGTCGACCTCGGCGCGCTGGCTCTTCAGGTCACGCTCGAGCGACTCGAGCCGATCGGTCTTGCGACCCATCTGGCTCTTGATCGCGTTGAGGCGCTCCTGAGCGACCTCGGACTCGTGGTAGAGCTTGCCGACCTTCGCCTCGACCTCGTCGAGGCTCGGCTCCGCGTTGGCGGAGGGTACGGCCAGGGCGGTCAGCGCGAAAGCGGACACGCTGATACCGGCGATCATGCGGCGGGAGAGGTGGGCGCGGCCGTTAAACACGGGCGACGGGTCCCCTTCGTCGTCAACGCCTACCGGGTTAGCTGACGGGTGCGGACTGAACGACTGCCCGACGGTGCATGCTGCACACCGCTTAACCCCAGTGCTGCTTGGGTCCCCGGCTCCGGAGGCAGCCTTCCCGAACTGCTTCCGAACTCGGCGCGGCACCTGTCGTTGACCTGGCTGGCCTACGTGATTCAGGCACCTAAGTCGTGAACACTAGTGAGCCTCGCCGCAAGACGCAATCCAGGCAGGGGTGTGTCGGTGGACAAGGTTCATCAGGTGGACGTCGAGCGCGTCACGCATTGCATACAACCGCTTACGCACTGGCAATTTCGGGGCCGTCGAGGGGTGTCACCATCCGTAGCGGCGGGACCAGCCCCGAGGCCGCGAGCACGTCGAGCGCGCGCGCCTCGTCGGCGTCGACATGGACCTCCGGCGGCGCACCGAGCAGGACCGTGACCACGCAGTCGGCGCAGCCGTCACCGCGCACCGCACAGCTGTCGCAGTCGACCAGGATCGAGTCGTCGTCGGGAGCCATCAGGGACCTCCAATCGGCCGGTATCGGCCGGTGTCGTCGTGGCGGGGAAGCCGACATAAGTGACCATAGGGCCGACCACCGACAGTCCTGATTCGGCGACTCAGCCCCCGCCGCTCAGGACGTCGGCAGCAGGCCCGCAGGTCAGCGGGTCACGAGGTCAGCGGGTCACGAGATCAGCGGGTCAGCAGGCGTACGAGGGCGGCCGACGCCACTGGCCGGGCACCGGCCCGAGCCGCGTTGTCGGCGACCTCACGGTCACTCGACACGACGACCAGTGGCCGCCCGGCCGGCTCGGCCGCCACCAACTGCGCGATCGTGACGTCGGCGATCACCCCGGGCGGGCTGAACATCACCCGCACGCCACGTGGACCTGCCACCGGCGGCGGGTGCGCCAGGTCGGCCCCGTCGAACACCACCGTCAGCTCGAACTTGCAGCGTGCCACCACGGGCGCCAGGCCGTTCATCAGCCGGGTGCGCTGGGTGTCCAGCGGCGCGGTCTCCCAGGCCGTCTTCGTGACGTTGTACCCGTCGATGACCACATGCACCCGGGGAAGGCAGAACAGCTCCTCGAGCAACGCCGGGTCGTCCACGGCGCGGGCGCGCGTCGTGCCCGACGTACCCGTGGACGGCTCGACCCCCTCCACCAGGTCGGCCGGCAGACCGGTCGTCGGTGGCAGCGCCAGCTCACGACGCAACCCCTGCACCGACTCCAGCAACGTGTCGAGCAGCAGCCGCGACCGGATCGTGGCCTGCTCGCGCTCGTCGCGGACGGCCCGCTTGGACGCCGACGTGCTGGCCTCCAGCTCCGCCACTCGGGCCCGCAGCCGGCGGATCTCCGCCTCCAGGTGGGTGGCCGCGGCCGCCTGCACCTCGCGCTGCTCGACCGACTCCATCGCCCGCGACTCGGCGTCGCGCAGGCGCTGGCGGGTGTCGGCCAGCTTGCGCCGCAGCTCGGCGTTCTCGGTCTTGGTCGCGGCCAGCTTGTCGCGGGCCTTGTCGCGCGTCGCCCGGACCTCTCCCCTGGTCTCGGACAGCTGCCGCTGCAGCCGGTCGACCGTCTCCTCGTGCACGGGTGACACGGCCTGCGGCCCCGTCGTCCGCGCGTTGTCGACCAGGTCCTTCCACCCCTCGGGGCGCAGCAGGTACGCCACCGCCGCCACCTCGACCGGGTCGGCGGCCGGCGGCGTCGTGCCGTCGTCCAGCGCGGTGGCGAGGTCGGGTACGGCGCCGCGGACCTGCGCCGCGACCCGTTCGCGGAACTCGTCGTCACTCTCGAGTACGGCGGCGATCTGGGTGGCTGCCAGCCGGGCCCGACGGGCCGGCGCGAAGTCGGCGACCCGGCGGAGCGTCGCGGGTACGTGCTCGGCCGCCAGCGTGCCGAGGGCGTCGGCGGCCAGACCGACGACCCGGTGACGTACGGAGTCGGGCAGCTCGACGACGGGTCCGATCATGGCGACCCGTCCGGCCGGGCTACCACTTGCACGGCGTCGTCCCTGCCGCACCAGCGACAGCGCACCTCGAGCACGCTCTCACTGAGCGTCTCGGCCGTCTCGACCGTCGACTGCCCGGCCAGGTCGAAGTGCCAGAACTCGGTGCTCTTGGTCTGCCGGGTCACGTCGAACCGGGTCAGGTTGCCGCAGCCACCGCAGCGCCAGCGCGTGGTCGCGTCGGGCCTTGTCGTAGGCATCGGCAGCTCCTCTCTCCGGTCCGACTCGCCGTTGCTCTGCTTCGAGCGTAACGACGCATCCCCCGTCGTACCCAGCATTAACGCCCTGCTCGCCTCGGCGGGTCCGCGCGGCGGCACGATTTGGTCGGTGCCGACCTCTACCGTCGGCAGACATGAGCGTCACCGTGGAGCCCGCCCGCCAGGGGGCTGCCGCGGCGCCCGTGCAGGGCAGCTTCGACGAGCTGGGGCGGCCCCTGCGCGACGTGACGTTCTGCGTCGTCGACCTGGAGACGACCGGCGGTTCGGCGGCGGCCGGCTCCGGCATCACCGAGATCGGCGCGGTCAAGGTGCAGGGCGGTGAGGTGCTCGGCGAGTTCCAGACCCTGGTCAACCCTCAGGCGAGCATCCCGGCGTTCATCGCCGTACTCACCGGCATCACCGACAGCATGGTCGCGTCGGCGCCGACGATCCGGCAGGCGCTGCCGGCGTTCCTCGAGTTCGCCCGCGGGTCGGTGCTGGTGGCGCACAACGCACCGTTCGACGTCGGCTTCCTCAAACACTTCACTGCCGTGCAGGGGCTGGCCTGGCCGACGTTCGAGGTCGTCGACACCGCCCGGCTCGCCCGCCGCGTACTCACTCGCGACGAGACCCCCAACTGCAAGCTCGCCACGCTGGCGCGGGTGTTCCACTCCCCCACGACGCCGATCCACCGAGCGCTCGACGACGCCCAGGCGACGGTGCACGTGCTGCACGGTCTGTTCGAGCGGCTCGGCCCGCTCGGGGTGCAGACGATCGAGGAGCTGCACACCTTCTCGTCCCGGGTCAGCCCGGCGCAGCGCAAGAAGCGGCACCTCGCCGAGCAGCTGCCGCACGCGCCCGGCGTCTACCTGTTCCGCGACCACCGCGACCGGGTGCTCTACGTCGGCACGTCCAAGGATCTCCGCACCCGGGTCCGCACCTACTTCACCGCCAGCGAGACCCGCTCCCGGATGGGCGAGATGGTGGGCCTGGCCGAGCGGGTGGACGGCATCGAGTGCGCCACCACGCTCGAGGCGGCCGTCCGGGAGCTGCGGCTGATCAAGCACCACAAGCCCCGCTACAACCGCCGGTCGCGGCATCCCGAGCGGGCGCAGTGGGTCAAGCTCACCGTCGAGCCGTGGCCACGGTTGTCGGTGGTGCGCCGGGTGCTCGACGACGACGCGACCTACGTCGGGCCGTTCGGCTCCCGGCGCAGCGCGGAGCGCGCCGTCGCAGCGCTGCACGAGGCGTTCCAGGTGCGGCAGTGCAGTGGCAGGATGCCCCGGCATCCCTCACGATCGGCGTGCATGCTGGCCGAGATGGGTCGCTGCCTGTCGCCGTGTGACGGCAGCACGTCGGAGGAGGTGTACGGCGCACAGGTCGATGCCCTCCGCGCCGCGCTGGTCGCCGACCCCGGCCGGGTCGTGTCCGCGCTGAGCCGGCGGATGACCGCGCTGTCGGCAGACCAGCGGTTCGAGGACGCCGCCGTGCACCGCGAGCGGCTCGCCTCCTTCGTCCGGGCGGCCGCGCGCACCCAGCGGATCGAGGCGCTGACTCGGTGCATCGAGGTGGCCGCGGCCCGGCGCAACGACGCCGGTGCGTGGGAGGTGCACGTCGTCCGCCATGGCCGGCTGGCCGCGGCCGGCGTGATCCCCGGCGGCGTCAACGCCGGTGACTGGGTGACCGGCCTGCGGGCGTCGGCCGAGACGGTGACACCCGGGCCCGGCCCGACGCCGGCGGCGACGGCGGAGGAGACCGAGAAGATCCTGCGCTGGCTGGAGTCGCCCGGCGTCCGGCTCGTCCATGTCGACGGCGAGTGGACCTGCCCGGTGGGCGGCGCCGAGTCGCACCGGGCGTCGCTGGACGCGGTCGAGGCGTCGCGGCAGAGCCTGGTGCCGTTCGACGACCGGCGCGACCTGCCCGTCCACCATCAGCCCGCGCGCTGAGCATCGGTAGGCTCGTCCCGCCCGCACACCTGCCGACGGAGGCCACCGTGATCACCGCGATCGTGTTCATCAACGCCGAGGTCTCGCAGATCCCCGAGGTCGCCGAGCTGATCGCCGCCATCGACGGCGTCAGCGAGGTCTACTCGGTGACTGGGGAGATCGACCTGATCGCGCTGGTGCGCGTACGCCAGCACGACGAGATCGCGGCCGTCGTACCCGGTGGCATCAACAAGGTGCCGGGCGTACTCGCCACCGAGACCCACATCGCCTTCCAGGCGTTCTCGCAACACGACCTCGAGGCCGCCTTCTCCATCGGCCTCGACAGCTAACCCGCCTCACGCGCGCTTTGGCGCCACGTGTTCCCAGAATGCATCCGAACGGCGTCGCGACCTGCATTCCGGGAACACATGTCCGCAGGATGCGGCGCGCGCGCTCAGAGCCGCCCTGTGGATAACTTCCGACGCCCATGCCTGGATCGCGGCACGCTGTCGCGATGGCCACGTCGACGTCAACACCACGGTCGCTGGATCTGCGGCAGCCGTTCCTAACCCGCGAGTTCCGCGCAGCAGGTCTCGACCTGCGTCGCCTCCGAACCAAGGAGTTCCGGCGGGTCTTCCACGACGTGTACGTCCTGTCCGTCGTGCTCGACTCCCTCTCGCTGCGCGCGCGTGCTGCGATGAAGGTCGCGGGAGGGCGCGCCCACATCAGTCACATCACGGCAGGCGAGCTCCACGACCTCAACCCGCCTCGAGAGCCAAGCATCCACGTCAGCGTTCCGGTCGGCGCGACACGATGCCGTGCGGACGGAATCAAGGCGCATCTCGCGCGGCCCGATGCGGTCGTCGTCGTACGGAAGGGCATCCGTGTCTCCAGCCCCATGCAGACGTTTCTCGACCTCGCCGGCCTGCAGGGTATGTCGCTCGTGGACCTGGTCATCGTGGGCGACCGGCTGGTCGCGAAGAGGTTCGCGACCGTGCGACAGCTCATCACCGCC
>WHTB01000420.1 GCA_009379735.1 Propionibacteriales bacterium | reverse complement strand
TCCGCCGCACCGGGACCGGCCAGTCGGCCAGCAGGTCGGTCAGCCAGGCGGAGAGCAGGCGGCCGTTATCCGCCAGCCGCAGGCCGGAGTTGTACCGCAGGGTGACCGGGGTCCAGGTGGTGTCGCGGGCCAGCCGTTCGGCGTACGTCCCGCCGGTCAGCGCGGCGTCGCGCCGCCAGGACTCGTCGTCCTCGACCAGCCCGTGCAGGAAGACGACGACGTCGCCGGTCGCTCGGGGGTACGCGTCGGCGAGTACGGCGACGTCCCGGCCGTCGACGCGGGCCGCCATCCGGATCGCCATCGGGTGAGCGGACTCCTGCAGGGTCTCGCCGATCAGGCCGTTGACCACCGACGCCACCCGACGGCCGGCCGGTCGGTCCTCCAGGGCACTGCCGCCCCCGCGCCGATCCAGCTCGCGCAGCGCCGTCGCCGCGCCGCGTACACCCACGCCGATCACGCCGTACACGCTGCCGCTGATGCCGTCGTGCGCCACCCGGGCCAGGGCGCCTCTTGACCCGGTCAGGCCGAACGTGCGGCGGCTGACGGCGCGGTGCACGTCGCGGACCGTGCCGACCAGCAGCCGGTCGACATAGTCGGCGGCCAGCGCGGCAGCTCCGGCGTTGCTTACCCGTGCCATGGCGCACATACTGCCGGTATGCCCCGCCACTGTCACGTCCGCATCCCACCGTTGAGTGTGACGTTTTCGACGCGACACGCCGGCGTGTCTGTCGAAAACGTCCCACTCGACGGGGAGGGGCGTGGGTGGGGTCCTTAGAGTTGCCGCCATGCCGCACACCTTTGACACCGACGCCGAGGCGACCGGGCTCTGCGCCTATGTCGACGCCTCCCCGTCCCCCTTCCACGCCTGCGAGGAGGCCGCCACCCGTCTCGAGCGGGCCGGCTTCGCTCGGCTGGCCGAGACCGACGCGTGGCCGACCGACCGGGGCCGCTACTACCTGCTGCGTGGCGGGTCCCTGGTCGCGTGGAGCAGTGAGTACGCCGACGACGCGGCGACGCCGTTTCGGGTGGTGGGCGCGCACACCGACAGCCCCAACCTGCGGATCAAGCCGCAGCCCGACCTCGCCCGCGCCGGCTGGCAGCTGCTCGGCGTCGAGGTGTACGGCGGCCCGCTGCTGAACTCCTGGCTCGACCGTGACCTCGGACTGTCCGGACGGGTCGCGGTCCGCGGGTCCGACGGGGTGGAGCCGCGGCTGGTCCGCGTCGACGACCCCATCCTCCGCGTCGCCCAGCTGGCGATCCACCTCGACCGGGAGGCCAACGACGGGCTGAAGCTCAACCAGCAGCAGCACCTCGCGCCGCTGTGGGGCATCGGCACGTCTCCCGGCGACTTCCGGGAGTACGTCGCGACGGCGTGTGGTGCGGAGCCGGCCGACGTACTCGGGTGGGACCTGATGACCCACGACCTGACTCCGTCGCGCCGGATCGGACGAGACTCCGACCTGATCGCGGCGCCCCGGCTCGACAACCTCGCGACCAGCTACGCGGGCGTGCAGGCGCTGCTGGCGGCGGTCGACGCCCCGCCCGCGGGTCCGTGGGTGCAGGTGCTCGTGCTGTTCGACCACGAGGAGATCGGCAGCATGTCGGAGCGGGGCGCGTTCTCGACGCTGCTCCCGGCGGTTCTGGAGCGGGTGGTCCGGGCGGCCGGCGGCGACCGGGACCATTACCTGCGAGCGTTGGCCGGCTCGGTGGTCGCGTCCGGCGACATGGGGCACGCGACACACCCCAACTACGCCGACCGGCACGAGCCCGAGCACCAGATCGCCGTCAACGCCGGGCCGGTGCTCAAGATCAACGCCAAGGGTCGCTATGCCACCGACGGACTCGGCGCGGCCGCGTTCGCCGCCGCGTGCGAACAGGCTGCCGTGCCGATGCAACGGTTCGTCAACCGCACCGACCTGCCGTGCGGCTCGACGGTCGGTCCCACCACGGCGGCGCTTACCGGCGCGACCACGGTCGACTTCGGCGCACCCGCCCTGTCGATGCACTCGGCCCGGGAGATGTGCGGTGCGCTCGACCCCGCGATGTACGCCGGGGCGCTGGCCGCCTTCCTCTCGCCGGCCTGAGCGCGCGGCCCGCGTCGCGACCTGATGACGTGGTGACGTGGTGACGTCGAATTTTGCCCAATTGGGCAAAGTTGCACGCGGCCGGCAGCGCGACGCAGGGGGCGTACGACGGAGGGCGGCACCGAGGACTTCGGCGCCCGCCCCTCCGGGTCGTACTCACTGCCGGTCTGAGTCGGACTCCCCGTCCTGGTCAGCGGTCGCCCCAGCGTCAGACCCAGCGTCAGACCCGGCGTCAGGGGCAGGCTCGCCCACCGTGCCGTCGGGCTGCAGGTTCTTCAGGTCGACGAGGTTGCCGGACGCGTCCTTGACCTCCGCCGACTCGACGACCATGGCCAGCGCCTTGCCGCGTACGACCTCGGACACCAGCATCGGCACCTGCCCGGCCTGCATCACCTGTTGGGCGAACACCTCCGGCTGAATCCCGGACTGCTGCGCCCGCCGCATGATGTGACCGGACAGCTCGCTCTCGTCGACGCCGAGCTCTTCCTTCTTCGCGATCTCGTCGAGCACGAACTGCGCGGCGAGGGCGTCGCGGGCC
>WHTB01000301.1 GCA_009379735.1 Propionibacteriales bacterium | reverse complement strand
CGAGGGTGATGCCGCGCTGCTCACGGCGGCAGACGGGCAGCGGATCACCGCGACCGCGCCCGCCGAGGCGCTGGTCTGGGAGATGCACGCCGTCGCCGGTTAGCCGGCCTCCCGCCCCCGTTCCCTTTCGCGCCGAGGTTGCGCGTATGTCCCAAATCTTCGCGCCGAGGTTGCGCCTATGTACGCCGGTCTGGTGCATACGCGCAACCTCGGCGCGAAGGGGGTGCGCCCGGCCGGTCAGTGGGTGGCCCGGACCGTCGGAGGTCAGCGGCCCGGTCGGGAGGTCGCTTCGTCGACCTCGAAGGCGCCCTCCCACGGCCGTGCCGACGCACCGTCGAGCTGACGGATGATCTCGCCGAACCACCAGCCGCGGACCTGGACCGCCTGAGCTCCTCCGGACAGGTACAGCAGGAGCTCGTGATGGCGCTGGATGTCGAGGTGGTCGAGGATGGCGTCGACCCGGATGTAGGAGTCGCGCAGCGAGGTCGGGATCTCGAGCCGGACGTCGACTCGGTCCTTGCCTGCGGCCCGGGCTGCCGGGATCGCGGCCGCGGACTCCTCGGTGATCCAGCGGGCGGCACGCACCTGGGGCGCGAGCTCGCTGAACTCGTGGGCCAGCGCCTGCAGCTCCGACGGCTCACTTAGGGCGATCAGCTGCAGCTCGCGGACGAGCTCGATCCAGCTGTCCTGGAACTGCCGGATGACGGCCAACGGTGCGTCGCGCAGCACGACCGGCACGACCGGGCCGTGCTCGTCGGGCGCCACCGACTCCTGCTCGCCGAGCATCTCGAGCTCGGGACCGGTGGTGATGTCCGGCGCGACGATGCTGCTCGCCTCCAGCGGGACGAACCAGATCGCCTTGCCGTGCGCCGAGGTGGTGATGCCCCACTCGCTGGCGTACGCGCGGACGATGCGAAGCCCGCGGCCGACGGTCGAGTCGCGGTCTTGCTGAACCGCCGGACGGAGCCGGGCACGTCCCTCGAGCGGCGAGCGGTCGGTGACCGACACGACGACCCGCTGGTCGAACGCCTGGACCACGATCAGAAGCGCGGTGTGGGCATGCAAGATCCCGTTGGTGACCAGCTCGGATACTCCGGCGGACGCGGACTCGACCAGGTCGTCGCGGCCGATGCCCTCCAGCACTTCGCGGATCCACCGCCTGGCCGTCGCCGCGGAGCGCGGCTCGGGTGCGAGCTCGACGCGCGCGGCGAAGTCCGCCATTCCCTCGACCCCTCCGACGACAAACAGTTGACCTGACGGTACCGCGCCCGTCCCCCAACGCCGTCGCGGTCGACTACCGACCCGTGTCGACCTCGGCCTCGGGTACGGAGAACGGCGGCTGGCCGCGCCCGGTGATCCGGAAACCACCCCACGGGTTGGCTTCTCCTAGGAGTGCTGAGGCCCGGTGCTGATACGTCCGCAGCACGACCTCGCGTTCGCCCTCCTCGACCAGGGCGGTGACGCCGGGATCGGGGTCGACCCGGCCGGTCCACTGGTACGTACCCGCCACGGGTTCGAAGTGACCGGACAGGTGCACCTGGACCGCGATCTCCCGGTTGTCGGTCGTGACCAGGGAGGCCGGTCCGACGTACCCCTCGTCGACCTCGGCGCCGGACGTCGGTGTGGTCATCTCAGACCAGCCCAGCCTTGCGCCACAGCCAGCGTCCCGGTCCACCGATCATGCCCACCTCGTCGAGGGTGGCGACTGCCTTGCGGGCCGCCCACTTGCGCGACTCCCGCCAGTGCGGGTTGGCCTGCGCGACCGCGTACGCCTCGCGTGGCCGCAGCCCGACCTGGGCGTACACGCGGGGGTTCACCATGCCCACGGCGGTGTAGTACGCGACCCCGCCGAGCACGAACTGCGTCCATCGCCGCTCGATCGGGCCGAGCTGGTCCCAGGCGATCGCGTTCTCCTCGCGGGCGTACGCCATGTGCCGGGCCTCCTCGACGACGTGCACACGGTTGACCGCTCGTACCAACGGCTGCACCGACTCGTCGGCCATCGCCTCGCGCTGGAGCTGGTCGAGGATCTCCTCGACGAACAGCGTGCCGCCGAAGGTGAGCGGACCGTTGCTGAGCGTCTTGAACGCGGCGCCGAGCCAGTGCATGTGCCGCGGCGGCTGGTAGTAGGGAGCGTGGAGGCGCTTGATCAGCTTGCCGAACATGATCGAGTGCCGCGTCTCGTCGCCGATCTCGGTAAAGGCGTACTGGATATCGGCGGTGGTGGGGTCGCGGTGGTAGGCGTGCCGGACGAGCATCTGCATCAGGATGGTCTCGAACCAGATGCCGATGCTGGCGAGGCTGGCGACCTCGTGCTTGGAGAGCTCGACCTGCTGGCCGGGAGTCAGGCCGTCCCACATCGGGGTGCCGTAGAGCGAGCAGCGATGCGCGGGCACGAACAGCCGGTCCGGCTCGAGGGGGGCGGCCCAGTCGATGTGCACGACCGGGTCGTACGACAGCTGCGCCGACGACTTGAGCAGCCGAGTGGCGGTCCGGGTGCGGGTGTCCGGGGCATCACTGACCATCGTGGTCCTCCTGTCGAACGTGTCATTGAGAATGTAACATCGCGGCTGCCAGATATGAAGGCCACGCTCGCTCAGGCCGTCGGATCGATGACAGACTTCGGTGGTGGCAGAGCGACTGGCGCAGGGGTCCTGATGCAGCGTGCGCCGGCACCACCGCGTACCCGCGCCGGGCCAGTCGCGGTGCGTTCACTGGGCCGGTGGACCGCGGTGTTCGTCGGGTTGTCCACGGCCGTGACGGTCGTCGGTGCGGCGGTGTCGTGGCGGCTGGTCGCGCTGCTCGACGGCTCCGGGGACGCACCGCCGGCGGCGGCCGACCGGTGGGACGACGTGTTCTCGTACCAGGCGCCGCTCGACCTTGCCTTGCGTGCCGCGGCCGTCGCCATGGTGGCGATCTGGCTGCACCGGGTGCGCGTCAATGCCGAGTCGTTCGGTGTGGACGCCTTCCGGCGGGCCGCGCGGTGGGCCGTCGCCGGATGGATCGTCCCGGTCGTCAACCTGTGGTTTCCCAAGCAGGTAATGGATGACGTGTGGATGGCGAGTGATCCAGGCCGGCCCGCGGAAGCCACCGACGTTCGCCGGGTGCGCGGCCCGTTGGTCGTCCTGACCTGGTGGGTGTGCTGGATGGTGTCGGTGGTCGGCAGCCTGGTCTGGCTGAACCGCCCGTGGGTGATGGACGCCGAGCAGGCGCTCACGGCGTACCGGGCCGCGGCCTGGTCGGGACCCTTCGTCGCCGCCGCGGGCGTGCTGCTGGTGCTGATCGTGCTGCGGGTCTCGCGCTGGCAGGGGGAGCGCGTCCGTACCCTCGACCGCCTGCGTCGCCAGGACCTCGCGGCGTAGCTCAGCGGTGCAGCGCGTCGACCGGGATCTCGTACGCGCGCACGCGTTGCGGGTGGTCGCCGACGGGGATGCGGGCGACCTCGCGCGGCCGGTCGAACGTCACCACCGAGATGTCGTCGCTGTCGCTGTTGGACAGGAAGCAGTGCTGCCCATCCAGGCTGGCCGCGGCCCAGTAGGGCTTCTTCCCGACCGGCACGATCTGGTCCGTCGTGAGGGCGGGCACCGAGAGGATCGCGGCGTAGTCGGAGATCGTGCCGGCGTCGCAGATCTTGGACCGGTCGTTGTTCATCGCGAGGCCGTGGTGGGCGGAGTCGAGCGGGTAGTCCTCGCGGTTCATCGCCTTGGCCTCGTCGCTGAGTGGGAGGTGTACGGTCCGGGTCCGGCGCTCCTCGACGAGGTCGTACTCCACGAAGCCGTTGAGGAAGGACAGCTGGGCGTACATCGTCCGCTGGTCCGGCAGCACCAGGAATGGCCGGATGCCGATGCCGAAGTCGATGACCTTCTCGACCTGCATCGTGTCGGCGTCGACGATGCTCAGCCAGCGGTTGCCCTTGGCGGCGTCGAGCAGCGGCTCGTCCGGCGCGATCACCCGCCCGATGGTCGCGTTGTAGAGGGTCTCGCCGTCGGCGGAGAACTGGTTCTCGTGCGGGAAGTCGCCGGTCGGGAAGGTCGTACGGATCGCGCCGGTGGCCGTGTCGACGACGTCCACGACGTTGGCGGTCGTCGCGGAGACGACCAGGGTCTCGCCGTCGGGGGAGAGCGCCATGTGGTCGGAGCGGTAGCCGTCGACGTCGGTGTGCCAGACCTGGCCTCCGGTGGCGACGTCGAACGCCGCGGCGTCACCGAGGCTCGGTCGGGAGACGTACATCGTCCGACCGTCCGGGGAGACCGCGATGTCGTCGACGAGCTGGTCGTGGCCCTCGCCGGCCTGTTCGCGGATCAGCAACATGGCAGCTCGCTCGTCCGGCGTCATCTCGGCGGTGCGCTCGGCGAGGTCGGGTACGACATTGATGCGTTGGTACGTGTCGAACGACCGGGCGTCGAGCAGGTCGACGGTGCCGTCCCAGTTGTTGCCGACCAGCATGATGTCGCGGGTCTGCTGGCGGGGCTCAGGTGCCGCCGAGGCACTTCCGCCCAGCATCGTCGCGGCGGTGCCGACGGCGACGGTCGCGAGCAGGGTCGTACGGCGGGTGCTGCGCATCGGTCGAGCTCCTAACGGTTCGCGGCGTGTTACTACTAACGAGTAGGAAGCGAACCGGTTATGCGCAGCGGGGGCGCCGGTAGCGGATCAGGCCGGGCCGCGACGACGCACCAGGATGTCGGCGACGACGACCGTCCGGACGCGACCTGGTGGGCGTTCGGCATACTTGGCGCCGACGTCGTCGGGCACGCATTCTTGGGAAGTTCGTGAGCCTTGATCCATGACGTCGCGGGCCTCTAGCTCAATTGGCAGAGCAGCGGACTTTTAATCCGCGGGTTGTGGGTTCGAGTCCCACGGGGCCCACCAAAACCCCAGGTCAGCGGGGTAGTGCAACACCAGAGCCGTGGCCACACCTGGGCGCATGTACGTCTTAGAGGTTCCGCAGACAGGGGCGCGTCGCTGAGCTGAAACAGGCACAAGCACTCGGAGGATCACGGGTTGTCGAGACTCGTTCTTCCCCACGAGGTGCTTGTGCCTGCTCTGCCATCTTCTGTCATCGAACCGCTGTGGGGCCAGTTCACCGCGCTGCTGCCCGAACGCGATGTGGCTCATCCGCTGGG
>WHTB01000223.1 GCA_009379735.1 Propionibacteriales bacterium | reverse complement strand
TCGGAGCAGGTGCGCCAGGCGTTCTCGGCCGCCGTGGACCGCAAGGCGTTGGTCGAGACGACCTTCAACGACCTGTTCGCCCCTGCATGCAGCGCCGTCGCCCCGCAGAGCGAGTACACCAGCGACCTCGCGCAGACCTGCCTCGACGCCGACCCGGCCGAGGCCAAGCGGCTGTTGCAGGAAGCCGGGGTCCCGACTCCGGTGAAGATGGAGCTGCTGATCACCAACACGCCGGTCAGCCTGCGCTTCGGTCAGGCGTTGCAGGCGCAGGTCAAAGAGGGCGGTTTCGAGCTCAAGCTCGTACCCGCCGAGTTCACCTCGCTGCTCGACCTCCAGGACCAAGGCAAGTACGAGGCGGTGCAGATCGGCTGGTCCGGCCGGGTGGACCCCGACGCGAACCTGACCAACTTCGTCGGCACCGGCGGGTCGCAGAACGTCGCCGGGTACTCGAACCCCGAGCTCGACGCGGTCCTCGACGAGGTACGCGGCGAGGGTGACAAGGCCAAGCGTGCCGAGCTGTACGGCCAGGTCGCCGAGATCGTCAACCAGGACGCGCCGCTGGTGTACCTCTACCGGCAGCGCAACCTGACCGGGGTGAGCAGTGACCTCGAGGGCGTGCAGGTGTACCCGGACGGTCTCCTCAGAGTTGCCTTCGCTGGCTTCAAGAAGTAGCCGCCGCCGATGGCCGCCTACCTGCTCCGCCGGGCGGGTCAGTCCCTGCTGACCCTGGTGCTGGCGACCATCGTCGTCTTCGCCGGCGTGCGCGCGTTGCCGGGTGACCCGGCGCTCGCGCTCGCCGGCGAGGAGCGGGACGCGGCCACGCTGGCGGCGATCCGGGCCAAGTACGGCCTCGACGACTCGGTGATCGAGCAGTACTGGGCCTACGTGACGAACACGTTCCAGGGCGACCTGGGCCGCTCCATCCGGACCGGGATCCCGGTGCGCGACATGATCGTCGGCGCGCTCCCGGTCACCCTTGAGCTGTCCCTGCTCGCCCTGGTCATCGCGAGCATCCTCGGACTGTTGACCGGGATGCTGGCCGCGGTGCGTCGGGGCGGGCCGTCGGAGTGGCTGGCCAACGGAATCGCCCTGCTGGGACTGTCGATTCCGCACTTCTGGCTCGGCCTGATGGCGATCCTCTGGCTGTCGGTCGGCCTGGGGCTGTTCCCAGCCTCGGGGCACGTGCCGCTGCTGTCCGACCCGGTCGCCAACCTGCACCACATGGTCATGCCGGCGGTCATCCTCGGCACCGGGCTCGCGGCGGTCATCATGCGACAGACCCGGTCCTCGATGCTGGAGGCGCTCGGCGAGGACTACGTACGCACGGCGCGGGCGAAGGGGCTGCGGGAGCGTCAGGTGGTCGGCGTGCACGCACTGCGCAACAGCCTGATCGTCGTGGTCACGATCGTCGGCCTCCAGCTCGGCAACCTGATCTCCGGCGCCGTCGTTACCGAGCAGATCTTCGGGCTGCCCGGCTTCGGCAAGCTCACCATCGACTCGGTGTTCCAGCGGGACTACCCGGTGATCCAGGCGGTCGTGCTGATCACCGCCACGGCGTACATCGTGATCAACTTCGCGATCGACCTGCTGTACTCCGTCATCGACCCGCGGATCCGGGTGGCCGGGGGTGCCGATTGACCACCGGTGAGGTCGCCACCCCGGTCGTGACGACCGCCGACCCGCGCCAGCGTCGGGTGGCGCGGCGACTGCTCAAGAGCCCGCTCGCGATGGCCGGGTTCGTCGTGCTGTCGGTGGCGATCGTCGGTGCGGTGTTCGCCCCGCTGATCGCGCCGTACGGGCCGTCCGACGCGAACTTCGGCGACGCGTTCATCCCGCCCGGCGCCGAGGGGTACCTGCTGGGCACCGACTCGCTCGGCCGCGACATGTTCAGCCGGATCCTGTACGGCACCCGCGCGTCCCTAATCGTCGGGGTGCTCAGCGTGCTGCTCGCCCTGGCGGTCGGGGTCCCGTTCGGGCTGCTGGCGGGGTACTTCTCGCCGATCGACTCGGTGGTGTCACGGCTGACCGACCTGGTGCTGGCCTTCCCGTTCCTGATCCTCGCGGTCGGCCTGGCCGCGATCCGCGGGGCCTCGCTCACCAACGCCGCGATCGCCATCGGCATCGTCCAGGTGCCCGCGATGGTGCGCGTGACGCGGTCCGAGACCCTGCGCCTCAAGGGGAGGGACTACGTGGCGTCGGCCATCTCGGACGGCGCCGGGGACGCGTGGGTGCTGCTGCGGCACATCCTGCCCAACGCGATCAGCGCAGTGATCGTGCAGGCGACCATCGCGATCCCCGGGGCAATCCTCGGCGAGGCCGTCCTGTCCTTCCTCGGGCTCGGCATCCAGCCGCCGTCACCGAGCCTGGGCACCATGCTCACCGAGGCCCAGCAGTACGCCGCGCAGGCGCCGTGGACTGCGGTCCTGCCCGGCGTCGCGATCATGCTGCTGGCGCTGGCGTTCAACCTCTTCGGCGACGGCCTCCGGGACGCGCTCGACCCGAAGGGAGGCCGGCGTTGAACCGACGGAGACTGACGTCGGCCGAGCGGACAGCACCCCCGGTCGGGACGCCCGTGCTGAGCGTGCGTGACCTGACGGTGTCGTTCACCGGCGAGGAGGGTGTGGTCTGTGCCGTCGACCGGGTCTCCTTCGACGTGCGGGCCGGCGAGGTGCTGTCGGTCGTGGGGGAGTCGGGCTGCGGCAAGAGCGTCACCGCGATGGCACTCACCCGGCTGCTGCCGCCGTACGCACGGGTCACCGGCAGCGCCGTCCTCGACGGTGTGGACCTGGCGGCAGCATCGCCGCGGACGCTGCGGCACGTGCGCGGCAAGGACGTGGCGTACGTCTTCCAGGAACCGATGTCGTCCCTCAACCCGGTGTTCACCCTGGGCCGCCAGGTGACCGAGGCGGTCCTGGCGCACGAGCAGGTCAGCCGGAGCACCGCGGAGCAACGCGCCGTCGAGCTACTCGACCTGGTGGGCATCCCCGGAGCCCGCGACCGGCTGCGCGTGTACCCGCACCAGCTGTCCGGCGGGATGCGCCAGCGGGTGATGATCGCGATGGCGGTCGCCTGCAACCCACGCGTGCTGGTCGCCGACGAGCCGACGACGGCCCTCGACGTCACCGTCCAGGCGGGGATCCTGGACGTGCTGCGCGACCTCCGAACCCGGCTCGGGACCGCGGTCGTGCTGATCACCCACGACCTCGGGGTGGTGGCCGACGTCGCCGACCGCGTCGTGGTCATGTACGCCGGGCGCATCGTCGAGCGGGGCGAGGTCCGCGAGCTGTTCCGGCGGCCACGGCACCCCTACACGAAGGGGCTGCTCGGCGCCGTACCCAACGCCGAGGCGCGGGAACGGTCCGGGCGGCTGCTGGAGATCCCCGGCCTCGTACCCGTGCTGTCCGAGCAACCCGACGCCTGCACGTTCGCCGACCGCTGCCCACGGGCGTCCGCCCGCTGCACCGAGCACGAGCCGCCGCTGGAGAACGTCGCCGGTCACGAGGTCGCCTGCTGGCACCCGCACACCGACGACGAGAACGCGACTGCCGGGCGGCCCGCCGAAAGGTCCAGCGATGCCTGACCCGCGGGCTACCGACCCAACGTCGCCGGTGTGCGAGGTCGAGGACCTGACCATGCACTTCGGGCCGGTGCACGCCGTCGACGGCGTGTCGTTCCGGGTCAACCGGGGCCAGGTCCTCGCGCTGGTCGGCGAGAGTGGGTCCGGGAAGTCGACCGTCGGCCGCTGCATCACCCGGCTGTACAAGCCGACCTCGGGGACCGTGCGGCTGACCGGGACCGACGTGACCGGGCTGAGCCGCCGCGCCATGCGACCGCACCGGCGCACGGTCTCGATCATCTTCCAGGACCCGGCCAGCTCACTGGACCCGAGGCTCTCGGTCGCCGACATCGTCGGCGAGCCAATGCGGCTGCAAGGGGTGGACCGCGCCGAGCGATCGGACCGGGTGAACGAGATGCTCGAGCAGGTGGGCCTCGCCCGCTCGGTGCTGCAGCGGTACCCGCACGAGATGTCCGGCGGTCAGCGGCAGCGGGTGAGTCTGGCCCGTGCCCTGGTCTCGCGCCCCAGCCTGCTGGTCGCCGACGAGCCCACCAGCGCGCTGGACGTGTCCGTGCAGGCCGGTGTCCTCAACCTGCTCGCCGACCTCCAGCGCGAGCTCGGGTTTGCCTGTCTGTTCATCACCCACAACCTGTCGGCGGTCGAGTACATCGCCGACGACGTCGCCGTCATGTACCTCGGGCAGCTGGTCGAGCAGGGCACCCGGGAGCAGGTGTTCACGCGGCCCCGTCACCCGTACACCCAGGCGTTGCTCTCGGCCGCACCCGTCGCGGACCCGGACCAGCAGCGCGAGCGACGCCGGGTCGTGCTGAGCGGGGAGCTGCCGTCGCCACTCGACCCGCCGTCCGGCTGTCGGTTCCACACCCGCTGCCCGGTCGCCGTGGACATCTGTCGGGTCGAGGTGCCGGCGCTGCGGATGATCGGCAGCCAGTCGGCGGCCTGCCACCTGGTCGACGACGAGGGCAACGGACCCGACGTACGCGACCGCACTGTTGCTACCTCCACCCGCGGATCGGAGACCGGATGACGTTCACCACACGACCGACGCTCGAAGGCACGTACGGCATGGTCTCGTCCACCCACTGGCTCGCGTCCCAGTCGGCGATGGCCGTGCTGGAGAGGGGCGGGAACGCCTTCGACGCGGCGGTCGCCGCGGGGTTCGTCCTGCACGTCGTCGAGCCGCACCTGAACGGCCCGGGTGGCGAGGTCCCGGCGATCGTCGCGACCAGTGGCGACCCGACGCCCCGGGTGCTGATGGGGCAGGGGCCGGCACCGGAGGGCGCGACGCTCGAGCACTTCCGGTCCCTCGGCCTCGACATGGTCCCGGGCGCGGGGCTGCTGTCCGCGGCCGTGCCCGGGGCCGTCGACGCCTGGCTGCTGCTGCTCCGTGACTCCGGCACGATGCGTCTCGACGAAGTGCTCGACTACGCCATCGGCTACGCCCGCGGGGGACATCCCGTGGTCGACCGGGTGGGCACCACGGTCGAGACCGTCAGCGAGCTGTTCGAGGAGCACTGGCCGACGTCCGCGGCCCTGTGGATGCCCGGCGGCCGGATCCCGGTCGCCGGGCAGGTGATGCAGAACCCGGCGTACGCCGACGTACTCGAAAGTCTTGCCGAGTACGGCAGGACGGGTTCTCGGGTGTCGGGCATCGAGCGGGCGCGCGAGGCCTGGCGGGAGGGCTTCGTCGCCGCGGCCGTCGACCGGTTCGTCCAGACGCCGTACCGCGACTCCAGCGGTGGCGACCATGCCGGGGTGCTGACCGGGCAGGACATGGCGGCGTTCCGGGCGACCTGGGAGCCCGCCGTCACGGCGCCGTTCCGCGACGTCGAGGTGGTGAAGACGGGGCCATGGGGGCAGGGCCCGGTGCTGCTGCAGATGTTGCGGATGCTCGACGGGTACGACGACGCGCAGCTCGACCCGTCCACCCCCGACGGCGTCCACCTGATCGCCGAGGTGATGAAGCTCGCCTTCGCCGACCGTGAGGCGTGGTACGGCGACTCCGCCGACGTCCCCATCGACGACCTGCTGTCCTCGTCGTACGCCGCCGACCGCCGGGCCCTGATCGGGGACACCGCGTCCACCGAGCTCCGGCCGGGCAGCCCCGGAGGCCGGCCGCCGCGGCTGCCGGTGCTGCCGGACGTGCCCACCAGGGCGGAGGCCGCTGTCGGCGCGGGGGAGCCGACCGTCTCGAGGTCGGGCGTGCACCGGGGCGACACCTGCCACGTCGATGTCGTCGACCGGCACGGGAACTTCATCAGCGCGACCCCCAGCGGCGGCTGGCTGCACTCGTCGCCGGTGATCCCCGAGCTGGGCTTCCCGCTGGGGACCCGGCTGCAGATGCTCTGGCTGCAGGACGGCCTGGCGTCGAGCGTCCGACCGGGCCGGCGCCCTCGTACGACCCTCTCGCCCACGCTGGTGCTGCGCGAGGGCACACCGGTGCTCGCCTGCGGCACTCCTGGCGGCGACCAGCAGGACCAGTGGCAGCTGCTGTTCCTGCTGCGGCATCTGGTGGGCGGTGCGGACCTGCAGACCGCGATCGACGCACCGGCCTGGCACACCACCAGCCTGCCGGAGTCGTTCTGGCCCCGTGGGATGGCCCCCGGTGGACTCGTGGTCGAGGACCGGTTCGACGAGGCGCTGGTGCCTTTGCTGGAGCGGCGTGGCCATGTGGTGACCCGCTCGGAGCCGTGGTCGCTCGGCCGGTTGTGCGCGGTCGCCCGCGACGTCAGCACCGGCGTGCTGTCCGCCGGCGCCAACCCCCGTGGCATGCAGGGCTATGCCTGCGGCCGCTGACCCACTTCTTCGCGCCGACGTTGCACGTATGTCCCCATTCCTCGCGCCGAGGTTGCGCGTATGTCCGGTTTCACGCGTGTGGAACCTCCGGACAGTTACAGGATGGTGACGCCTCGCAGAGGCTTGGGCACGAATATCCAGGAATGGTAATTCGCGCTATTGTTTTCCGTGCAGTTCCGACATTGCGGCTATTCTCGCGCCGCACTCAATTGACGTTATCCCCCGGTGAAAGGAATTACCCGTGGCTCAGCGCCTCAAGGTGGAGCTTGTCGACGATATTGACGGCAATGACGCCGATGAGACCGTCACGTTCTCGCTCGACGGTGTTTCCTACGAGATCGACCTGGCAAAGAAGAATGCAGCCAAGCTGCGGGACGCCCTCGCGTTGTACGTCGGCTCGGCCCGCAAGGTCGGCGGTCGCCGGCGTCGGTCCGCCAGCGGGCGAGCTCGCGCGGGCACCAACACGGCCGAGATCCGGGAGTGGGCTCGCTCCAACGGCTTCGAGGTCTCCGAGCGCGGCCGGATCCCGGCCGACGTGCGGGAGGCGTACGACAAGGCGCACTGACCCGACCCAGCTCGCGGCCCGCCGGTGGCTAGGACCCGGCGGGCCGTTGACGTCCCCCAACCTGCGATCGATGCGCTGCGGCGCCGGTGGCGTGGTTAGGCTCGTCCCATGCTCACGGACGAGCAGGTCGGGGGATGAACGTCCTGCCCCCCGCTGACCTACCGGTCCGCCTGACGCGGTTCTTCGGTCGCCGTACGGAGACCACCGAGCTCGCGTGGATGGTCGATCGGGTGACGCTGCTGACGCTGGTGGGCGCGCCGGGTTGTGGCAAGACTCGGCTCGGCGTCGAGCTCGGCGCTCTGGTGGAGCCGAGGTTCCGGGACAGCGTTCGGTTCGTCGCGCTGGGGTCGCTCGCTGATCCGGCGCTGGTCGCCAGCGCCGTGGCAGTCGCGTGCGGGGTCCAGGAGCGTCCGGGTGAGCGGATCGAGGACACGCTGGTCGAGGCGCTGACCGGAGCCGAGCTGCTCCTCGTACTCGACAACTGCGAGCACGTGGTCGACGCGGCGGCCGACCTGGCGCGACGTCTGGTGGTCACCTGCCCGCGGGCACACGTCCTGGCCACCAGCCGGGTTGCCCTCGGGTTGCCCGGCGAGCAGGTCTGTCAAGTCCCGCCCCTCGAGATAGCGTCCGCGATCGAGCTGTTCACCGACCGGGCCAGCCTCGCCTCTCACGACTTTCCGGTAGACGGGAC
>WHTB01000013.1 GCA_009379735.1 Propionibacteriales bacterium | reverse complement strand
TCGGGAAGACGCACGCCGAGGAGCGTGACGAAGAGGACGTGCGCAGCAACGGGGATCAGGATCGATGCCGCAGCAGCACCGAGGCTGTGCCGACCTTCGACACCGAAGACCAGGAAGGCGACCAGGAGAATGCCCGTGAGCAAGAAGCCGAGAATGGGGAGCAGGATGACCCCCACGACCAGGCTCACAATGACGACGCCCGCCCGGCGGAGACCGGAACGAGTGAAACCTGGCTCCGGCTCGTCGTCGTCCGTCTCGTCGCTCACCAGTCGACGGGTCGCCGAGACGACGAGCAGCAGCCCGAGCAGCACCATGAAGGCGGAGAGCAATGCCGGGAAGAGGCCCGGGCCCGGCACGCCGTCCTCGCCGGTCAGCTCCAGGTCAAAGGCGATGTCGAGTGCGTAGGCGCCGACCAGTGTCACCGTGATGCCTGTCGCCGCGTCAACCGCTCGCACCACTTCTCCCAGGCTTGGTGTCGCAAGCCGCTCGCGCGACTGAGGACGAGCAGGGTCCTCTGGTCGGACCAATCGACGTCACCAGGTGTCGTTTCCTTGGAGTAGAAACAACTTCTGGTACACGGAACCATGACTGTAGGTTCTGGTCACACGGCCGTCAAGGGTCCGGCGCGAGCGCGGCACCGACATCCATGGGTCGCTGCTGGTGATGACGTACCATAGCGCTGTGCAGAAGTCACTTCCGGAGAGTGGGACGCCCGCTCCCACGTACCCGATCTCGTCGGTGAACAACGCACTGCGCCTGCTCTTGCTCTTCCGGCAGCAACGTTCGGTTCGGCTGACCGAAGCCTGCCAGTATCTCGGCGTCGCCAACTCCACCGCGCATCGTCTGCTGGCCATGCTCGCCTACCACGGGTTCGTCCAGCAGGAGCCCGGCTCGCGCACCTACGTGGCCGGCCCAGCACTGGTGGACGTCGGGCTAGCCGTCGTGCAAGCACTGGATGTACGTGAGCAAGCCCGAGACACCCTACGGGAGCTCGCCGCTGAGTTCGACGAGACCGCGCACCTCGCCGTACTCGAAGGGCGGATGGTCCGTTTCCTCGATGCGGTGGAGGGTGGGCGGGCGCTTCGGGTCACGCCGAGGACCGGCGCGATGCTGCCGGCCCACTGCACCTCGGTCGGAAAGGCGATGCTGTCCAAGCTGACCGCGGATCAGCTCGACCGGGTGTACCCGCCCGATATCGGAGCGCTCGAGACCAGGACCAAGCGCTCGATCACGTCACGTGAGCAGCTGACGGTCGCACTCGAGAGGGCACGTCGACAGGGCTATGCAGTCAACCGCGCCGAATCTGAGGACGGGGTGGGCTCGGTGGCCATCGCCTTCTACGATCTGCGCCACCAGCTCGCCTCCATCGCCGTGGCCGCGCCGCTGAGCCGCCTGGACAAGGGCCGCATCGCGACCATGGCGGACGCTCTCAAGAAGGTCGCGCGGGCCTTGGGCGGGGGCCCCCGGTCCTCCTGACCGGACCGGCGGCGACGCCGCCGCAGCTGTGGACGAGGCTTAGCCGCCGTGGACGAGGCGTAACCGCGTGTTCCATGGACAGTCCGAGTCTTGCAAGGCGCGGGGCGTGCGAGGACCAGGTGGGGCGGCGGCCCGGGGTCAGTTGCGCTGGCCGCCCGATCGGTCGTCAGGTCTCGCCGCGAGGGACGCTGCGAAGAACCACCAGGCCGATCGACAGCATCATCACCCCAAGCAGACCGAAGGCGGCAGACACCCCGGCCAGCCCGGAGATCACACCCCCGAGACCCGGGATGGCCACTTGGCCGGCCCTGTTGCTGGCCAGTCGCATTCCCAGTGCAGACCCCTTGCTCCGCGCCGAGGCGAGCGACGCGACCTGCACCATCGAGACCGTCTGCGCAAGGGCAAGCAGGAACCCGAGCACGATCATCAGACCTGCCAGCGCAGCGATCGGCGGTCCTACCAGCAGGCCGAAGGCGCATGCTCCGGAGATCGCCGTACTCAGGCCCAAGAGGACCTCAGTGCGTGCGCGGTGGACGAGCCAGGGCATCAGGGCGCGCGCCAGGATGGCCGCTCCGGCGCTCAGGCTGAGGAGCCCTCCTACTGACCTCGCCCCGAGTCCGAGCTCGGTCCCAAGGACGGGGAGGAAGGCCGTGACGAGGTCCGTCGAGCCCTTCGAGCCGAAGCTTGCCAGCAGCACAGCGGGCATTCCTCGCGTCCTGAGCATGGTCACGGCAGAGTCCGGTGCAGCCGGCTCCGCGTCGTGAGTGCCCTTGGCCTTCGCCGAGACGGTAGCGGCTGCCACGGCAACCGCGGCGAGTCCGACGAGAGCGGCAACAGTCAAGCTCAGGGAGGTGGACTGTGTCGTCGGGAGGCCACCTTCTGCCTCCGCCAGCCAGCCGCCGATCAGCGGCCCGCACATCTGTCCGAGTGACCCCGAGACCGTGAGCAGACCGAAGCTCGTCACCGCGTCGGTGGCGGAGAATCGATACGCGACGAGGCTCTGCGCTCCGACCACCTGCGAGAGGTGACCGATGCCAAGAAGGGCGGTCCAACCGGCCAGCCCGAACACGGAGGTGGACCGAGAAAGCGCGAAGGCGCCCACCGTCGTCAGAACCGCTCCGACGGCGAGCATCACGCCGGGATTGCGTCGATCGGACCATCGGCCGAACGACAGGGCGAGGAACATCGCCGGCAGGGCGAACACGGCCGCCACCAGGCCGACGGAGGCTGCATCGGCGCCTTGGGCCAGCAGCCGGTAGCTCGTCACAGGTCGGGTCATGGAGACCGTGAGCTGCACCAGGAACTGGCTCGCCAAGATCGCGAGCAGCCACCAGGAGAGTCGTCCACCCACCACAGACACGTTAAGGGGCCTGACGCCCCAGGCGTACGGCTACGGTCGAGCCGTCAGCGCTTCCAGCCGCGCTCGGGCGTGGCCACATCGACCTCAACGCCGTCGGGGTCGCGAAACTTGAAGAAGCGCGGCGGATCTGCCTGCTCGGCGCCGTAGATCTCAACGCCCCGCTCCTTGAGCGCACTCGCGACCCGGCCGGTGTCCTCGATCGTCACCCCGATGTGGTTCGGGCCCAATGTCCCCTGCGACCATGACTGTCGATCGATGTCGTCACCAGGCTGCAGCAAGGAGAAGTTGACCTCACCGTCGGACAGATCCATCGCCATACCCGGGAAGTGCCCTGGCTTGCGAGCCCCACCGAGACGCTTGAAGCCGAGCACCTGCTCGTAGAACTCAGCAGACCGCTCCAGGTCCGATACCACGAAGCCCATGTGCCGAATGCGCATGCGCGCCCCTTCCGTCATGACGGGCTATGCGCCCGCTCCCGCGACCTTCTGCTGTATAGAAAAATGTTCCATCCAGCAGAAGTGGATTTTAGGCGCCGCTCCCACTCCCGGTCAAGGCAGGGATAGCGCCTGCCCGTTCCCCACGCTCTCGCCGAGACAGCGCATCTGCCCCAGTTCTTCGCGCCAAGGGATGCACCTCTCCGCACCGGACGCATTCTGGGAACACGTGTCGCGAAACCGCAGATAATCTCTGCGGCGGTACGCATTCCGGGGACACAAGGTCGCGCGTTGCACGAGCAGCGAGGACGCGGTGCAGTTGCGCATCCTGGGCTGTCGTCAGCGACCGGCTTGGATCAGCGCGTGGGCAGCATCCTTGGCAACCGAAGCGGCGTCGGTGTCCCCGCCGAGGCTGGCGAGCACGGTGGACCCTTCCAGCAGCGCCAAGAGCTGCTTGCCCACCGTGACCTCGTCGCGCACGCCGGCGTCGTGGGCGATGCGGGTGAGCAGCGCGCGGTGGCGGCCGAGGTGGCGACCGGCGAGCGCGCGAATCTCGACGTCGTACTGCTGGGTGGCGGCATTGACGATGGCGCAGCCGCGGAAGGACAGCTCGGCGTGCCATCGACCGAGGGCATCGAAGACAGCGGTGACCTGGTCGTCGGGGTCGTCGCCGGCCTCCTTCACCGCGTCGTCCAGCCAACGTACGACGTGGTCGCTTCGCGCCGTCAATACCGCGTGGATGAGTCCGTTCTTCGAGCCGAAGTGGCGATACAGCGTTTCCTTCGAGATGCCCATGGTCGTGCACAGCTCGGCTACGCCGATGCCAGCCAGACCTCGCTGGTACAGCAGCGTGGTGGCGGAGCGGACGATCCCGGCCCGGGTCTCCGCGGGGTCGAGGGCGGTGCCTTTGGCGACGGGCATGCGGACATAGTACCGACCGTTACTGTCATGCTAGTCTCCGCTGCATCGAACCGATCGGTACCAACTAGGAGGGATCATGGCCGCTGGCTATCTCAGCGACGACCCGCCGCTCGGTCTGACGCCGACAGCCAGTACGCCATCGGTCACCATCGTCAGCGGTGGCACGCCGCTGATCGGGGTTCTGCATCTGCCCGCCGGTCCTGGCCCTCACCCCGTCGTCGTGCTGCTGCACGGCTTCCCCGGCTTCGAGCGGAACTTCGACCTGGCGCAGGCGCTACGTCGAGCCGGGTACGCAGCACTGGTGTTCCACTACCGCGGCTCCTGGGGAGTGGGCGGCTCCTGGTCGTGGGCGCATGTCCTCGAAGACGCGGCGCGGGCCGTCGAGGTCGTCCGCGTGGACGAGTTCTCGGCCCGCCATCGACTGGACACACAGCGGCTCGCCCTCGTCGGCCACAGCCTGGGCGGTTTCGCGGGGCTGATGGCAGCGGCGGCCGACCCGACGGTCGCCGCGGTTGTCTCGGTGGCCGGCTTCGACATGGGGGCAGCTGCGTCGGCGGCCACCGCCGACGCCAGGCTGCGGGCCGCGCTGGTCGATGCATTCGACGACGAGCTCCTGCCCCTGAGAGACACCAGCGGCGAAGCGCTGGTAGCGGAGATGGAGGCGGCCGGCGATAGGTGGTGTCTGTCCCGGCTCGCTGCACCGCTGGCCGACCGCCCGGTCCTGCTCCTCGGCACGAGCCGGGACGCCGTGACGCCAGCCGACCTGCATCACTGGCCGGTGGTCGACAGCTACCGCACCTGGCCGGTGGTCCAGCTCGAGCACGACATCTTTCCCACCGACCACGCCCTGTCCGACCATCGGGTCGCGCTCACCCGTACTGTCGTGTCCTTCCTGGACCGGCGGTTGCGAGCCATCGGGTGACCGAGCGCCGTTGGCAGGCGGCGCGCATGGCGCTGGGCACTGCCACTGCCATCGGGCTCGGCCGTTTCGCGTACGGCCTGCTGCTGCCCGCCATGTCCGACGACTTGCGCTGGACCTACGCCGCGGCTGGCACGATCACCACCGCGAACGGGCTCGGCTATCTGGCCGGTGCGATGATCACGGCACCCCTGGCCCGCCGGTTCGGGACCGCGTTCACCTTCCGCGCCGGCATGGTCGTCTGCGCGGTCTCGCTCGCCGCGACCGCCGTCGGCGACGCGTACGAGGGACTGCTGCTGGCGCGGGCGTTTGCGGGGATCGGCGGCGGGCTGGTCTTCATCACGGGAGCGGTCATCGCCCCTGGCGCCGTCTACTTCGCCGGGGCCGGACTCGGCATCCTGCTCTGCGGCGCCACGTTGCCGTTCCTCCTCGACCTGCACCCCGATCGCTGGCCGGTGGCGTGGGTCGGGATGGCGCTTGTCGCCGGTGTAGCAGTTGCGTTGAGCTGGACGGCGGCCGGGACCGACCAGCGAGCACGGGTGGCCGGGTCGACGGGCTCACTTCGGCCTCTCATCTGGCTCGCGGTCACCTACCTGCTCTTTGCCATCGGCTATATCGCCTACATCACCTTCCTGTCCGCCTACCTGGTCGATCGAGGCGCGACGCCACTGCAGACCGCCGTGACGTGGTCGCTCCTCGGGGCGGCGGTGATGGCCGCGCCAGGTCTATGGAGTCGGCCCATCCGCCGCTGGCCCGGAAGGCGCGTACTCGCGACCCTGCTCGCTGTGGTCAGCGGCGCCTCGGCACTCGCACTCCTCAGCTCCTCGCCCGCGGTCGTCCTCGTCTCGGCCCTTGCGTACGGGGCGACGTTCATGGCAGTTCCGGCCGCGGTGACCTCGTTGGTCCGATCCGTGACGTCGCCTGAGGCGCTCACCGGCGCGTTGGCGGCCCTCACCATCGTCTTCGCCGCGGGCCAGACGGTCGGACCTTGGCTGGCGGGGGTGATGGCCGATCAGGTCGGTCCAGCCGGAGCGTTGGCCTGGACGACGGTGCTCTGCGGCGCGGCCGCCCTCCTCGCCGGCACCGCTGTCAGCGCCGGCATGCCGTCCCACACCCCACGAGTCGTCTGACAACTGTGGCAGGCCGATCGGTGGCCCGCGGATCAGTAGGGTGGCGACCGTGGCGAGCTTCACCTTCAGCCCTCTGACGCCGACCGCGTACCTGCGGCGGTCGGCGCTCGTGACGCCCGACCGGGTCGCGGTGATCGACGGTGACCTGAGGCTGACGTACGCGCAGCTGCATGATCGGGCGATGCGCCTGACCGGTCTGCTGGCCGGGTTCGGTGTCGGGCCGGGTGACCGCGTCGCGGCGTTGTGCGCCAACAGCGCGGTGATGCTCGAGCTGCACCACGGAGTGCCTGATGCCGGCGCCGTACTCGTGCCGCTCAACGTGCGGTTGTCGGCGGGTGAGCTGGTGCAGATCATCCAGCACGCCGGCGCACGGGTGCTGGTCGCGACGCACGAGTTCGCTGCGCAGGCTGCTCAGGTTGCCGACGCGACCGGGCTGCGGTGCGTCGTGGCGGGCGGGCCGGGCGACGAGTACGAGCGCCTGCTCGCGGAGTCGACTCCCCAGCCCCACTCCTGCACCGACGAGCGGGCGCTGCTGGCGATCAACTACACCAGCGGGACGACCGGCGACCCCAAGGGCGTCATGTACCACCACCGGGGCGCGGCGCTGCAAGCTCTGGCGATGGCGTTCCACACCCGGATGAACGCACACACGCGGTATCTCTGGACGCTGCCGATGTTCCACTGCAACGGCTGGTGCTTCACCTGGGCCACGGTCGCTGCGGGGGCGACGAGCGTGTGCCTCCGCAAGGTCGACCCGGCGCTGATCTGGCAGCTGCTCCGCACCGAGGGGATCAGCCACTTCAGCGCGGCACCCACCGTGCTCTCGATGATCACCGCCGCAGCTGAGGCGGCAGGTCCACCGCTCGACCGCCGGGTAAGGGTCGACACCGGCGGCGCGCCACCGTCACCGAGCCTGATCGCGTCGTTGGCCGACCTGGGCATGGACGTCACCCATCTGTACGGCCTGACTGAGACGTACGGCCCGATCGCCCTCAACGACTGGCACCCCGAGTGGGACGGCCGCCCGGCCGACGAGCGCGCCACGCTGAACGCCCGGCAGGGAGTGGGCAACGTCATCGCCGAGCCGCTGCGCGTCGTCGACGCCGAGGGCGGTGACGTGCCTGCTGACGGGCAGACGATCGGCGAGATCGTCGCCCGGGGCAACGACGTGATGCTCGGGTACTACCGAGACGAGGCGGCGACCGAGCGGGTGACCGTTGACGGGTGGTTCCGGACCGGAGACCTGGCGGTCATGCATCCCGACCACTACGTCGAGATCAAGGATCGGGCCAAGGACATCATCGTGTCCGGAGGCGAGAACATCGCCTCGGTCGAGGTGGAGCGCGTCCTGGCCGAGCACCCCGCCGTCCTCGAGTCGGCCGTCGTGGGGGTTCCGGACGACCGTTGGGGTGAGGTGCCGGTCGCGTACGTCGCCCTGCGCTCCGGCGCGACCGCCTCGGTGGAGGAGCTGCGCGACCATGTCCGGTCGCGCATCGCCGCGTTCAAGGTGCCCAAGCACGTGGTGTTCCAGGATCTCCCGCGCACGTCGACCGGCAAGATCCAGAAGAACCTCCTCCGGCAGCAGGTGCACTGAGTGCGAGCATGTGCCGCATCGTGAACGCCTAGCCTGAGAAACGGGCGCCATACACGCCACCGACGTGGCGACCCGTTTTCTTTACCAGTAGCAAAAACACCCACAAGTTACTCTCGACCCTTGACGCTGCCTGGGCTCGGCGTTAGCAGCTTGCCGCTCTTGAACAGCCGGCACCAGACGTCGTCGTGGTCCCAGTCGGGGTCGGCGCACTCGCGGCGGCGACGGTCAACCACTTCAAGGCGGCGGAGCCGGCACCGACGATCATCGGGGTGGAACCCCTGACCGCGAACTGCGTGCTGGAGTCGATCCGGGCCGGCACGATGGTGACCGTCCCCGGACCACACGAGTCGATCATGGCGGGACTCAACTGCGGCACGCCGTCGCAGGTCGCGTGGCCGCTCGTCTCGCGTGGTCTCGATCTGGTCGTGGCCACAGATGACGACTGGGCGCGCGAGGCCATGCGCACGTTGGCCACGTCGGGGATCACCGCGGGCGAGACCGGTGCCGCTGCGCTGGCTGGGCTGATGGCCCTGCTGTCCGGAGAGAACGCGCCCGCGCTCCGGCGCTCGTTGGGTCTCGACACGGATGTCTCGGTGCTCCTGGTCTGCACCGAGGGCGCCACCGACGCTGATGCCTACCGCGCCATCGTGGGCGCCGGCTTCGCTGCGCAGTGAGGGGCGCGGTGTCCAGGACGCACGACGCGGCCACGACCAGGTCAACGCCGAGGCTGAGACAGCGGATCGTGCGGGTAGCCGTGGCGGACCTCCCGACTCGGTATGGCCGGTTCGTCGCCGTTGGCTACCACGACAACCGCGCCGGGTCGGACCACGTCGCGCTGCTGCTCGGCGAGGTGCGTGACAAGCCCGAGGTGACCGTACGGATCCACTCCGAGTGCCTCACCGGCGACGCTCTCGGTTCGCTGCGGTGCGACTGCGGGGATCAGCTTCGGGCCGCCCAGCAGCAGATCGGGAAGATCGGGCTCGGCGTGATCGTCTACCTGCGCGGGCACGAGGGGCGGGGGATCGGCCTCGCCGACAAGCTCCGGGCGTACGCCCTGCAGGATCTCGGGTGGGACACCGTCGGAGCGAACCAGCAGCTAGGGCTCCCCGTGGATGCCCGGGAGTACGGCGCGGTCCCCCTGATCCTCCAGGACCTCGGCGTCCAGACCGTGTCGTTGATGACGAACAACCCCGACAAGGTCGCGGCCCTCGAGGCGAGCACGGTGACGGTGGCGAGCCGGGTGCCGATGCCGTCCCTCGCCAGGCCCGAGAACGCCGCGTACCTAGGAACGAAGCGCGACCGTCTCGGACACGAGCTCGTTCTGTGACTGTCCTCCGCGTCGGCCAGGCAAGGACCAGGTCAGGACGGTCACCGAACACGAGCGTTCGCGACGGGGCCCGGAACGGTGAATTCGCGTCAGCGTCGCGGCGCTGTGGCGCACCGAGCGGGTCCCGTTGGTGGGTGGCGGGCATGCTCGGCTACGCACCGAGCCGCGCCGAAGCCATCACCGCCGAGGTCGGTGCCACCCGAAGACCTACGCCCCGGGAGATCACACGCGGACGCGGAGGCCAGGGATTCCTGACTGCGCTTGACCTGTTGTTCAGCCCGCGCGGCCGGAGAGGCCAGCCTGTCAGCCCGCCTCGTCCCGAAGCGCTCCGGCGATCCGGCGGTGTGCCTTCCAGATCTCGTCGGGCAGGTTGTCGAACTGGGTCAGGTGTTGTCCGCGGTTCGTGATTTCTTCTCGCCACCGGTCGATGTCGATCGACAGGATCGTCTGAAGGTCATCGGGCGTGATGCTGACGCCCTCGAGGTTGAGCTCGTCCTCGGTCGGGAGGATACCGACCGGCGTCTGTCGACCGGTGACTTCGCCGTTCTTGAGGCGCATGAGCCAGAGCAGCGGCCGCAGGTTGTCGCGGTAGCCGGGCCACAGGAAGTGGTCGTCTCCGGGGTCGCGCTGGAACCAGTTCACGTGGGCGAAGATCGGCTGCTCGCTGGCCCGGCCGATGATCTTCAGCCAGTGCGCGGCATAAGCGCCTTCGGGGTAGGACATGAAGGGTCGCATCGACATCGGGTCGTAGCGCAGCTGACCGTCGATGCCCTCCGCCGCGAAGGTCGCCTCGGCGCCGAGGGTCAGCCCGTCGTAGATGCCCTCGGCCAGGTCGGTGATCGCGCGGATCAGCGGCTCGCGGTCGCGCGTGCGGCCACCGAAGATGATGGCGTCGATGGGCACACCGCGGGGGTCCTCGAAGTCGGCGGCGACGTTGGGCACGTTGGCCAGCGTCGTGGTGAAGCGGGAGTTCGGGTGCGACCACGGCTCGTCACTCCGCTTCGGACGTTCCGAGATCAGGCTGCCCTTCCAGTCTCGCCAGCCAGTCACATCGACCGGGGGCTCGGGTGTCTTGCCCTCCCACCACACCTCGTGGGTCGCCTCGTTGTAGGCGACGTTGGTGAACAGCGCTTGGCTGCCCTCGCTCACGGACTTCAGCGCCGTCGGGTTGGTGGTCTCGTTGGTGTCCTTGGCCACCCCGAACACGCCGAACTCGGGGTTCATGCCATAGAGCTTGCCGTCCTCCGGGTCGACCCACAGCCAGGCGATGTCGTCGCCGTAGAAGGAGACGTGGTAGCGGTCGCCGAGGGCGTCGGGGGCCAGCATCATCGCCAGGTTGGTCTTGCCCGATGCGCTCGGGAAGCCGCCACAGATGTGGTACTTCCGGCCGGTCTCCTTGTCGGTGATGCCGATGAGCATGAACTGCTCGGCCAGGAACTTCCCCGATGCCCAGCCGTCGTACGACGCCTGACGCAGCCCATGAGCGATCTTGCCCAGCAACGCGTTGCCGCCGTACGACGACCCGAAGTGCAAGATCGTGCGCTCGTCGCCCACGGTGACGAAGTAGCGCTGGTCGTCGGGGGTGCCCTGACCGAGGTGTTCCAGGTCGCCCGTGACGTGGACGGCACGCACGAAGCTGCTCGGATCGGTGAGGTTCTCGACGTACTGCACGCCGACACGGGCCATCCGGATCATGTGCAGCACGACGGTGCGGTGGTCGGTGAGCTCGACCCCGGCGGCGTACGGCTCGAGCGGGGAGCCGGGAGGCGCCATCAGGTACGGGATGACGTACATGATCTTGCCAGCCGACGCCCCGCGCATCCGCTCCTCGAGGATCGGCTGCATCTCGGATGCCAGCCGCCAGTTGTTGTAAACGCCGCGGTCCTCCGCCTCGCTGGTGGCGACGATCGTCCGCTCCTCCGAACGGGCCGTGTCCTTGTGGTAGCTGCGCGAGTAGTAGCGGCCCTCGCCGGCCGGCAGGATCTCGCCGGCCTCGAGCGACTCCTTGATCAGCCGGGCGTCGTCGGCGGCAGTGACGACCTCGACCCGGTCGGCGCCGGTCAACTCGGCCCAGAAGGAGACGTATTCGCGCACCTTCGGGTTATTCAGACCGGCTTCGTCCAACACCTTCTCAACATCGGCCACCACGGTTCCGTCCTCTCGCTGCTGTTGAGCTGGGGATGTCCTGGTCGCGGCGCGACGCTGCGGTGCGCCCGGATACTGCGCGCCGGAGCGCACGACCTGGGTTCCACGACGCCGCGTGTCCCCGAAGGCTACACGACTTGAAGAACTGCGCAACTCATGTAGCCTGCAGATAACTGCCTCGGATGAGGCCCTCCGTCCCGCGAAGGAATCGACAGCATGTGGGCTGTGCCGTGAGCGTCCCGCTCTACCAAGCCAAGGCCGAGTTCTTCAAGACCCTCGGACATCCCGCCCGGATCCGGATCCTGGAGTTGCTGTCGGAGCGCGACCATGCCGTGCACGAGCTCCTCGAGAAGATCGCGATCGAGCCCAGCAACCTCTCCCAACAGCTTGCCGTCCTGCGGCGAACCTCCCTGGTGGTCTTCCACCGCCAGGGAGGCGAGGTGATCTACTCGGTGAGCGTTCCCGAGGTCCGCGACTTGCTGCTGGCCGCCCGAAGCATCCTGTCCGGGCTGATCGCCGCGCAGGGTGACCTGGAGTCCGAGCTGTCGCCCACCCTCCGGGCGCAGTGACCGGCTCATCGGCCCGACCAGGCCCGGTCTGGCTACGCGGCCCGCTGTCCCGCACCGTTGCGCTGTTGCCGCGTCGCGCGGACTGGGCTCACGCGCGGCCGGGCCGCGACCTCACTGCTGGCCTGATGGTGGGGCTGGTCGCGCTGCCACTCGCCTTGGGCTTCGGCGTCAGCTCCGGGATGGGCGCCGGCGCCGGGCTGATCACGGCGATCGTGGCGGGCGGGCTCGCCGCTGTCTTCGGCGGCAGCCGGGTCCAGGTCAGTGGGCCCACCGGGGCCATGACCGTGGTGCTGGTGCCGATCATCGCCGTGTACGGCGCCGACGGTGTGCTGGTGGTCGGTTTGCTGGCGGGCCTGATCTTGATCGGACTCGGGTACGCCGGCGCGGGACGGTTCATCCGCTACGTGCCGATCCCGGTCGTCGAGGGCTTCACCGTCGGCATCGCGCTCATCATCGGGCTGCAGCAGCTCCCGGCGGCCCTGGGTGTCCAGGTGCACGCAGAGAAGGTGCTGGTGCTCGCCGTGCGCGCGGTCTGTGCCTGGCTGGCCGATCCCGTCTGGATCCCGGTCGGCATGACCCTGGCCGTCGTGGTCGGCATTCTGACCCTTGCCCGGGTCCGACCCAGCCTGCCCGGCTCGTTGATCGCCGTGGCCGCCGCGGCTGTCGCCAACGGGGTCTTCAACCTGGGAGCAGTCCAGATCCACAGCATCCCGTCGGCGCTTCCGGCACCGACCCTGCCCACGGTCCCCCTTGCCGACCTGGACGCCCTCGTCCTGCCCGCGATCGCAGTCGCCGCGCTGGCGGCCCTGGAGAGCCTGCTCTCGGCAACCGTTGCCGACGCCATCAGCGTGGGTCAACGCCACGACTCCGACCGCGAACTGGTCGGCCAAGGGCTCGCCAACCTCGGTGCCCCCCTCTTCGGCGGGATCCCGGCGACCGCGGCCATCGCACGTACGGCGGTCAATGTGCGCTCTGGCGCCACTTCACGCCTGGCGTCCGTCACCCATGCGCTCGTTCTGCTCGCCGTCGTACTGGTGGCGGCCCGATGGGTCGGCGAGATACCGCTGGCAGCTCTGGCCGGCGTACTGATCGCCACCGCCGTGCACATGGTCAGAGTGTCGAGCCTGCGCGCTCTGCTCCGCGCGACCAGGGGCGACGCAGCCGTCCTGGCGATCACCGCGGTCGCAACCGTCGTGTTCGACCTGGTGACGGCGGTCTTGGTCGGCCTGGTGGTCGCCGGGTTCGTCGCCCTGCGACAGACCGCGCTCACCGCCCGGCTCGACGAGATGCCGCTCGACGAGGGCGACCACTTCGACGAGGAACGGGCCCTGCTCGACGAGCACATCGTGTGCTACCGCATCGACGGGCCCCTGTTCTTCGCCGCCGCCCACGACTTCCTGCTCGAGCTCGCCGAGGTCAGCGACGTGCGGGTGGTCGTACTCCGGATGTCACGAGTCACCACGATCGATGCCACCGGCGCGCACGTGCTCGCCGACACCATCGCCCAGCTCGAAGGCCGCGGGATCACGGTGCTGCTCTCTGGTGTCCAAGCACACCACGAACGGGTTCTGCGAGAGCTCGGCGTCCATGACGGCCTCGCCCACGAACGCCACCTGTTCGTGCACACGCCCGAAGCCATCGCCCATGCACGCGTTCACGCCTCCCGTGTGGCCCACGCACCGCCGGGCAGCACCACGAGCTGAGCGGTCGCAGCGGCGCGTCCACCCACTGGTGCACCCGCGCAACCTCGGCGCGAGAAGACGGGACGGATGTGCAACCTCGGCGCGAAAGAGGGTCAACCGATGACGCGGGAGATGCTCAGGGCGGCGGTGCGTACGGCTAGTCCGAGCCGGTCCATCCGGGTGCCGACCTTGGCCACGATCGCGACTGCACCGAGGAGCTGCCGATCACGGTCGATGAGAGGTGACGCCACCGAGACCGCGCCGAGCACCTTCTCCTCCTTGGAGTACGCCAGGCCCGTTTCTCGTGCCTTCTCGAGGGAGGCGGCGAGTCGGCCCGGCTCGACCAGAGTGTGGGGAGTGCACCGGGTGAGACCTGCCTCGATCGCCCGGTGAAGGAGGTCGGGTGCGGAGAACGCGAGCAGTGCCTTCCCGGCCCCGGTGGCGTGCAGCGGCATCCGGCCACCGACGTCTGTCTCAGTCGGAACGGCACGCTTGCCGTAGATCTTGTCGACGCACAGCGCCTGCAGACCGTCGAGCACGATCAGCTGGACGTTCTCCTGTGCGGCCTCGTAGAGGTCCTGCATGTAGGGCAGTGCCGCCTCGCGCAGGTCACGCTGTCTCGGTGCCGACGACCCGATCTCCCAGAGCCGCGTCCCGACGCGGTAGCGCCCACTGGGGAGGCGCTCAAGGCCGCCCCACACGGTCAGCTCCATGATCAGCCGCCGCGCCGTCGACAGGGGCAGCCCCGCCGCTTCCGCGATCTCGCTCAAGGTCAGGGTGGGACGCTCGACGTCGAAACAGGCGAGAACGGCGAGCAACTTGCTCGACACGCTGACGCCGGCCGGCCCTGTGCTGCGCGCCACTTCGTTCACCATCTTTCGCCCCGAGGTCGCGGACCGGCGGCCGGTGTGTAGCGAGGCAATGCAAAACACTGGCGAGTTGCCATCCAATGGCAGCCTACCGTTGCTCGCCCGGTCCCCTCTCCCTAGCGTGCGTGTTGTCCAGGCGACCTGTGCCGATGAGGGGTATCACCGCCATGACTCTGCAAAGCCCCGGATTCGGCGGCGCCGGTGTCCTCGACCACAACGTCTCCGATCTCGTGGTCGAGGAGCCCGGGAGGTTCAGGGTTCACTCCGATGTGTACGTGCGCCCCGACATCTTCGCGCTCGAGATGAGCCGGATCTTCGAGACGTCGTGGGTCTTCGTCGCACACGAGTCCATGGTGCCCAACCCAGGTGACTACTGCACGGGCGCGATCGGGCGGCAGCCGGTCATCATCAGCCGGGACGATCACGGCGAGGTGCACGTGCTCTTCAACCGGTGTGCGCATCGCGGCTCCGTGGTCTGCCGCGATGAGCGGGGCCATGCCGCCACGTTCCGCTGCCCGTACCACGGCTGGATGTACCGAAACGACGGCACGTTGATCGGCGCAGCGCAGCGCAGCGGATACCCGAAGGACTTCGACACCTGGGGGCTGCGGCTCGGGGCGGTGCCGAACGTCGAGACGTACCGCGGCCTGATCTTTGCCAACATCGCCCCCGACTGCGAGCCACTGTCCGAGCGGCTCGGGGGAGTGCGGCGGTACGTCGACGCGTGGTGCGACCGCGCACCGGACGGGGAGGTCACCGTCCCCATCGGTGCCCACCGGTATGACTACCCGGGCAACTGGAAGCTGCAGATGGAGAACGGCGTCGACGGCTACCACGGCAACTACGTACACGAGTCGTACGCCAACATCCTGGAACGCTCCGGCGAGCGCAAGGCGGCTGACATCTCGAGAGCCCGGAACCGGGTGGGAGCCAAGAACTACGCCAAGGGGTTGCCGCACGGTGACGGGCTCCTGGAGCGAGCCGACGGGATGCTCGGCACCTACGACACCAAGAGCAACCCGGAGTATCGGCAGCAGATCGCCGATGCCTACGGCGACGAGCGGATGGAGGAGGTGCTCACCCAGCGGAACATCTTCATCTTCCCCAACCTGTACCTGTTCGAGTCCCACATCAGGGTGATCCGGCCGGTCGAGGTCGACAAGACGTACGTCGACGTCTACCCGACGACGTTGGTCGGAGCGAGCGACGAGTTCAACCGTGACCGTCTCACCGAGCACCAGCGCTTCTTCGGGCCGGCCAGCTTCGGCCAGCCCGACGACATCGAGATCTTCGTGTGTGCGCAGACCGGCGTGAACGTCGGCGCGACCCCCTGGATGGAACTGAGCCGGGGGCTGGCCCGCGAAGAGGTCAACGAGTACGGCGAGAGCGTGGGTCACTCGACGGACGAGAACCCGCAGCGCTCGATCTACCGCGAGTGGCGGAAGCGGATGTTGAACGAGGCGGTCAAGGCGTGAGCGCGGCAACGCAGGCCGTCGGAAAGGTCGAGAGACTCCTCACAGTGCAGGACCTCCTCCACCGCGAGGCGCGGTTGCTCGACGACCGCCGCTTCGACGAGTGGGTCGACATGTTCACCGAAGATGCGACCTACTCGCTGCCGATCGTGGTCAGCGACGACCCCCGCGAACCGTCGCTGATCAGGGACACGAAGGCAGGGATGGAGGAGCGCGTATTCCGTCTCACCAAGACGCTGGCGCACGCGCAGAACCCCCCGTCGAGGACGCAGCACGATGTGACCAACATCGAGGTTCGTGACACCGCGGACGGGCTCCTCGAGGTGCTCTGCAACCAGACGGTTCACGAGCTGCGCAACGGTGACGTCTTCCATGTCGGGCTGGCGAAACCTCGCACCTTCGCCGCCCGCTGTCGCTACCTCATCGCGCCAGGTGAGCCGTGGCGAATCAGGGAGAAGACCTGTCTCCTGATCGACCGGGAGTACCCCATCTACAACCTCACCTTTATCTTCTAGGCGTGCCATGACTACGGAGTCAGAGACGGACAAGGACACCCCGCTGCCGCCGGCGGCTGTCATCCGCAACGAGTTCTCCCTGGTGGAGCTGCACTATGCACGACGCGGGGACGCGATCAGCCTCGTCGTCCGAGACACCGTCGCCGGCAACGAGATCGTGCTCGACTCCACCGAGCTCGAGTCGCTGGCTCGCGCACCCCATGAGCTGTTCCGCAAGCTGCTCCGCGAGATAGACGCCCACCACGACAACCCTGAGTGAGGAGCCACCCACCACGACGCTGTTCACGCTCCGAGTCGATCGACGGGATGACGATGGCCACCATTGAGCTAGAGAAACTGAACAAGGCCTACCCAGTGAAGTCCGGAACTGGGGTGCTGCAGGTTCTGCACGACTTCAGCCTCACCGTCAACGACGGCGAGGTCGTTTGTCTGCTTGGGCCGTCAGGCTGCGGGAAGTCGACGACGCTCGACATTCTCGCCGGTCTGACAGCACCCGACTCGGGCACGGTCAGCGTGGGCGGCTCCGCTGGCTGGGGTGCCCTCACCTGCGGCTATGTCTTCCAGCGACCTCAGCTGCTGAACTGGCGGACGGTGCGACAGAACCTCGAGTTCGCGTTGGCCGGCAAAGGCGAACCGAAGAAGAGCTGGCGGGAACGGACCGATGAGTACCTCGCCCTGGTAGGTCTCGCAGACTTCGCCGACGCGTACCCCTTGAGCCTCTCCGGTGGAATGCAGCAGCGGGTGTCGCTGGCCCGTGGGCTCGTGATCGAGCCGGACGTGCTCCTCATGGACGAACCCTTCAGCAACCTGGACGAGCTGACCGCTCGGCGTCTTCGCTTCGAGCTGCTCGAGATCGTCTCGGAGCAGCAGACAACGGTGCTCTTCGTGACCCATAACGCCTTGGAGGCGGCGTTTCTGGGGGATCGGATCTGCGTGGTGAGTCCTCGCCCTGCCCGGGTCGTCGACGAGTTCGACGTCCCGATCGGCCGTCCTCGCTCGCCCGAGGACGTCGCGCTCGTCGAGATCCAGCGGCGTGTACTGGACATGCTCGAGCCGGACCGGCCGGCACGTACTCGGCTCGGCAAGGACCTGGCGGACGTGTGAAGCGCTACCGCCGCACGGGAGCCAGCCACCAGCAGCAGTCCGGGAAGCTCGGACCCAACCTCAAGGAGAAGCGATGAAGGTCAAGCCATCGCACCGGCGCAACGCGCAGGTCGCTGGAGTGGGACTGGTCAGCGCAGCACTGCTGTCAGCCTGCGGGGCAGTAGACGGCGAGCTGGCGGCCGACGACCCCGGGCTCCCGGTGGTGAAGTTCGGCGCGACTCAGAACCCGAGCTCGATCGGGACGGTCGCCGCAGTGATCAAGCAGGAGAAGCTGGACGAGGAGTGCGGGGTCACGATCAAACCGACCGCGTTCTCTCCGGATGCTGCCGACATCGCGCTGCTGTCGGGGCAGACCAACATGGGCTACTTCGGCTACAACTCGTGGGCAGGCTCGAAGGAGAAGCTCCAGAAGCTCGCCATGCTGGCGCCGTTGCAGGCCGAGCACGGGACGTTGTTCGTTCCCGAGGACTCGACTGCTCAGTCGCTCGAAGACCTCAAGGGCAAGAAGATCGCGTTGCTCCCTCCGGTCTCGGGCCAGTACCAAGACTTCAACCTGCTGGTTGCCAAGATGGGCCACAGTCTCGAGAAGGACTTCAAGCCGGTAACCGGACCTCCACCCGCAATCGAGGCATTCCTCAAGCGGGGCGAGGTGGCCGCCGCGATCTTGTTCGAGCCGAACGCGACGAACCTGGCGCTCGCCGGTGGGTTCCGTCCGCTCTTCAAGCTCACCGACCAGTGGGAGGAGATCACCGGCGACCCGCTCTACATGCTGGGCATCAGTGCCAACAAGAAGTGGCTGTCCGGCCACGAGAAAGAGGCCGAGTGCGTGGTCAGCGCCGTACACAAGGCGACCGAGATGCTCGCCACCGATCCGTCGGTGTACGAGGACCTGCAAGACATCCTCGGCGCCAAGGACCAGGAGCATCTGGCCGAGCTGACCAAGAACCTCGGCGAGATCTACACGTACGACACCGCGGACGAGGCGGCGCCCGCGATCGACAAGCAGCTCAAGGAAGCGGCGAAGCTCGGGCTGATCCCCGCCGTTCCCGACCCGATCTTCAGCTCCACCGGCGGCTAGGACGTGTCCCAGCTGACGCACGACGCGAAGGTGCTGGCACCCACTCGGAGCATGGCGACGGTGCTGGAGCCGCTCACCTACCGTGTCGCCGCCCTCGTCGTTGCGCTGTCGGGCTGGTGGCTGTTGTCGCGGTGGATCGGCACCGACATCATCCCTGGACCACTGACCGTAGGCGACCGGCTGGTGCACGTCGTCGTGCACGAGGACTTCGTCGTGCACATGATCTCGACGCTCGCCCGGGTTCTTGTCGGGCTTGCCCTGTCCTTGCTGGTGGCAACATTTCTCGGGATTGGCATGGGCCTGAGCAAGGGCGTGGAGCGGTTCTTCGACGGGCTGGTCCTCGGTGGCCGCACCATGCCTGGCCTCGCCTGGGCCCTGCTCGCGGTGATGGTGATCGGGGTGTCCGGCCGGGCGCCGATCTTGGCCGTTGTACTCGCCGTGTCCCCGCTGCTGACCCTGCAGATCTGGGAGGGCACTAAGGCACTCGACCGGGATCTCTTCCAGATGGCCAAGGTGTTCGGCGCTGGGCGCGGTCAGCAGCTGCGTGAAGTCGTGATCCCCGCCATCTTGCCCTCGATCGTCGGCGGGGCGAAGCTCGGGCTGGCGCTGTCGTGGAAGGTGACCGTGCTCGCCGAGCTGTTCGGCGTCACCAGTGGAGTGGGCTACGAGATCAACCGCAACTTCCAGGTCTTCTCGCTGGACGGGGTGCTCGCGTGGGCCCTGCTGTTCGCGCTGGTGATGGCGACGATCGAGTACGGCCTGATCGCGCCGCTGTACAGCCGGCTGACCCGCTGGCGACGTCGTGGTCCACCGCTGTCGATCACCGCTCGGCTGTTGCGCCAGTCCGCCTGGTTCAGAAGGGTCGCCGACACGAGAAGCGCGGGGCCGGCCTGATGGACACGATCAGCCTCGAACCGGACGTGCAGGCTGCGGCGCCGATGCGGACTGCCGGTCGGCCGTGGTACCTCACCGGCGCGGTGTGGCAGCGGGTGCTGGCCGCCGGGTCGGTTCTGCTGGCCTGGTGGCTGCTGTCGCAGACGTTTGCCGACGGTGTCGTGCCGAGCCCGCTGGTCACCGCCGAACGCCTGTGGCACATCGTGCAGAACGAGGACTTCTTCTCCACCGTCGCCCTCACCCTCGGCCGGGTGGCAGCCGGGATGGTGGTCGCCGTGGTCGCCGCGGTGGTCCTGGGTATCGCGATGGGTCGAAGCCGCCGAATCGAGCTGTTCCTGGACATGTTCATCCTGGTCGGACGAAGCATCCCCGGACTGGTGTGGGCATTGGTCGCCGTCATGGTCGTCGGCCTGAACAACGCGGCTCCCGTCGTCGCCGTCTTCCTCACCGCGACACCGCTCGTCGTACTCCAGATCTGGGAGTCCACGAAGGCGCTCGACCCGGAGCTCTTCAACATGGCCAAGGTGTTCGGCGTCGGACCTGTCGAGCGGCTGCGCCGGGTGCTCCTCCCGGCGCTCGTACCGTCGATCGTGGCCGGCACCAAGCTAGGGCTTGCGCTCGCCTGGCAGGTCGTCGTGCTGTCGGAGCTGTTCGGGCTCGGCGCGGGAGTCGGGTACGAGATCAACGAGAGCTTCTCGAACTTCGACATCGCCGGAGTGCTCGCCTGGACGATCTCCTTCGCGGCGATCATGGCAGTGATCGAGTACGGCGTGATCGGCCAGGTACAGCGGTACCTGGTCCGCTGGCGCCCGAAGACGTCGGCGAGCTAGGCATGGCACAGTCCGCCAAGGCGACTGACCTCGCCGTCGCTCCCGCGTCGCCATCGACCGTGGCAGAGGACCTCGTCACCCAGCTGTCGGAGCGGGGCGTCGACGTGGTGTTCCTCAACCCCGGAACGGACACCGCGCCCATCCAGGAAGCAGTCGCCAAGCTCCGTGCGACCGGCGTCGACGTCCCCCGCATCGTGCTGTGCCCGCACGAAGCGGTGGCACTGGCCGCAGCGCACGCCTACTTCGCGGTGACCGGCCGCCCGCAGGTCGTGATGGTTCACGTCGACGTCGGCACCCAGAACCTGGGTGCCATGCTGCACAACGCCTTCCGGGGCGAGGCCGCGGTCGTCATCATCGCGGGCCGCACCCCGATCACGGCCTACGGCGAGCTGCCGGGCGGCCGGGACCACGTGGTGCACTGGCAGCAAGACGTCCCGGACCAGGCCGGTGTTGTCCGCTCCTACACGAAGTGCGTCGCGGACCTCGAACGTCCAGAGACCGTTGCCCGGCAGCTCAACCGGGCCTTCCAGCTGGCGGGCTCGACGCCACCCGGTCCGGTCTACCTGACGGCGAGCCGTGAGTTGTTGATGTCCGGCCGGCCGAAGAGTGTGGGGCGACTCGCGTCCGACAGGTACGGCGTTCCTGCCCCGATGGCACCGGACCCGGTGGCGCTTCGCGAGGCTGCCCGCGTCCTCGCCTACAGTCGTCGGCCGGTGATCGTGACGGCCCGTGTGGGTCGCAACCCTGCCGCCGTCGCCGAGCTCGTCGACCTGGCCGAGCTCGTCGGCGCGGTGGTGATCGACCGGCGCGAACGCGTCAACTTCCCTTCGACGCATCCTGCCTACCTCTCCGACCCTGATGCGAGCAGAGCTGCTCTCGCGTCGGCCGATGCCGTGGTCGTCGTCGACAGCCTCGTGCCCTGGGTGCCACTCCTCGGTGTGCCGGCGGACGAGGCTGCGATCATCACCATGGACACCGATCCGGTGAGGTCGTCGGTCCCCGGATGGTCGTTCCCGTCCGATGTCACGCTGCAGACCGACCCGGCCTCCGGGCTACGGCTGTTGTGCGCGGAGCTCCGGGCGCGGGAGGCGGCACAGCCGTCAGCGCTGTGGGAGGAACGCCGCGAGTACGTCCGTGTGCTGGCGGACCAACCTCGAACTTCGACGGAACCGGAGGCGGACGGCATGCCGGTGACGTCCGCAGTCGCCGTGCGCGCGCTCGACTCCGTGCTGAGCGATGACGACCTCCTCATCGAGGAGGCCACCACCAACGCCGAGGCGCTCCGACAGGGGCTCCGCCGAACCCTCCCGGCCACGTTGTTCCACCCAGGCGGCTCGGGTCTGGGGTGGGGTCTTGGCGGGGCGCTCGGCGCAAAGCTGGCGGCGCCCGAGCGACGGGTCGTCGCGGTGGTGGGTGACGGTAGCTTCCTCTTCGCCAGCCCGTCCGCAGCACTGTGGGCGGCGCGCGCGGCGAAGGCGCCGTTCTTGACCGTCGTCTTCCAGAACGGTGGCTACGCGGCCAGCCGGCGACCGGTCTTCGACCTGTACCCCGACGGCTACTCCGCCGCCGCGAACGATGTCGTCGGCACCCGGTTCGACGACCCGCCGGACTTCGCCCGGCTGGCCCGAGCGTGCGGTGCCGCAGGGGAAACCGTCGCGGAGCCGGCCGGCCTCGTCCCGGCTCTCGAACGCGGCCTTGCCGCCGTCGCAGCGGGATCGTGCGCGGTCGTCGTCCTGCCGGTCCGGTCGCCGTGGCTCACCCAGCCCGAGGCCGCGTGGTCGTCGTGACGGCAACCAGTCGTGACCTGCCGGACAGCTGCGCGGCACTCGTCTGCACCGCGCCGCGCCGAGCAGAGATCCGCCGCGTCGCGGTCCCACGCGCGCTCGGAGACGGGGGCATGGGCCGAGTGCTTGCCGCCGGGGTGTGCGGCAGCGACCTCAGCCTGTTCCGCGGAGGGCCGATCGCGGAGCGACTCTGGCCGCTGGTCCTCGGGCACGAGACGGTCGTCCGGGTCGACGCCTCTTCCCACGTCCTGGCGGAGCGGTGGGGTGTGGGCGTGGGTGACCGGGTGTTCGTGGAGGAGTTCATTCCGTGCGGGTGGTGCCAGACCTGCCGCTCCGGGAACTACCGCGTCTGCCCACGCACCGACTTCCGGTCCGAGCGGTTCGTCAGGTACGGCAGAACGTCACTCGACTCCGGGCCCGGCCTGTGGGGCGGCTTCGCCGAGTACCTCTACCTGCACCCCGACGCCCGGCTCCATCCCGTGCCCGACAGCGTCGAGTCGCAGGTCGCGGCCCTGGCCACGCCGATCGCCAACGGCCTCCGCTGGGTGCGCACGGTCGCGGACACCCAACCAGCCGACAACGTCGTCGTGCTCGGGCCCGGTGCCCATGGACTCGGATGTGTCGCGGCAGCCCGGCAGGTCGGCGCACACGAGGTGATCGTGATCGGCCGGTCCTCGGACGGTCAGCGGCTCGATGTCGCGACGGCGCTGGGTGCAACCGCCGCTCTCCGTATCGACCATGACGACGTCCTGGCCGAGGTGCATCGCCGGACGGCCGGTCGCGGAGCCGACGTGGTGGTCGACGCGACCGGCTCGGCGGAGGCAGCGAGCCTCGCGCCCAGGTTCGCTGCGCGCTCCGGACGGGTGGTCCTCGCCGGCGGGACGACCGGCCCGGCCGACGACTTTCCGGTCGATCTCGTCACGAGTCGCGAGCTCAGCATCCTCGGAGTGCGCGGCCACGACGGGTATGACATCGCCAGAGCCCTGCGGCTCATCGAGGCCAAGACAGCAGACTTCTCGCTGATGTCGGCCCCGGCGACCGTACTCAGCGAGGGGGCCGCGCTGTTGACCGACCTGTGCGCCGACGATGCCACGGGTCACGCCCCGCACCACGTACTCGTTCCGGGTCCTGAGCCCGCGGATGCAGACCGAGACGTCGAGGAGTAGCGGATGAAGAGGTCGACTGGATGAAAGTGCAGGCTGGGCTCGACACCTGTGAGGGCTACGCGAACTGTGTGATGGCCGCTCCGGACGTGTTCTCGATCGATGACGAGGGCGTCGTCGTGGTCCTCGACGAGCAACCGGCCGAGGAACAGCGCTCCACCGTCGAAGAGGCAGTGCGTAGCTGTCCCGTGCTGGCCCTCACGATCGTGGAGGGCTGAGTCGTCGTGGCGAACGAGGCCTCGCGTCACGTGGTGATCGTTGGCGCGTCCTTGGCAGGGCTGCGCACGGCGGAGGAGCTACGCGCCGCGGGGTTCGAGGGTGCGATCACGCTCGTGGGCAAGGAGACTCACCTTCCGTACGATCGACCGCCCTTGTCGAAGCAGGTGCTGACGGGTGCCCGATCAGCAGCGGACGTGACCCTGCGTGGACAAGCTGACCTCGACCAGCTCGACGTCCAGCTCCTCCTCGGGCGGACCGCGACCTCGGTCGACCACGAGTGTGTCGTGCTCGACAACGTCGACGCCGTGCCGTACTCAGACCTCGTCGTCGCGACCGGTGTTGCCGCGCGCGGACTGGCGAACCAGCCGAGCAGCGACAACGTCCATGTGCTGCGCACGCTCGACGACTCGATCCGGCTGCGGGACCACCTCAGCCGCGCAGGCTCGCTGCTCGTCGTCGGTGCGGGGTTCATCGGCGCCGAGGTTGCCGCGGTTGCGCGACAGCAGGGGCTCGACGTCACGATGGTCGAGGCCCTTGCGGCCCCGTTCGCGCGCGCTCTGGGCACTCAGGTCGGTGCTCGCTGCCGACAGCTGCACGAGGACCACGGGGTGCGCATCGTGACTGACGCGCGGGTCTCGAGCTTCGTGTCCTCGGCTTCGGGGGCAACGCTGCGGCTGGCGGATGGTACTGCCCTCGAAGCAGACTGCGTGCTGGTCGGAGTGGGTACGACGACCAACCAGCACTGGCTGAGTGGCGTAGGTCTGGCCGGAGGCAGCGGCGTTCCCTGTGACACCACCGGTCGCGTCGAGGGTCACCGGAACGTGTTCGCCGTCGGGGACGTCGCTTCCTGGCAGAACAAGACGTTCGGCTCACCCCATCGGGTCGAGCACTGGACGAACGCCGTCGAGCAGGCTCACGTCCTCGCCCACAACCTGCTGGACGCCCCGCCTCCGCGGAGCAACCATGAGGTGCCGTACTTCTGGTCCGACCAGTACCGCACCAAGCTGCAGCTGGTCGGCCGTCCTGATCTCGCGGACACTGCTGATCTGGTGGAGCTCCCCGGTAGACCGGGACGGCTGCTCGGCATGTACTTCCGGTCGTCGCGCCTGGTGGCTGCCGTGACGTTCAACGCGCCGGCGGTTCTCGCGCGGCTCAGGCCGCTGGTCGCCACCATGACGAACGAGGAGGCGGCGCGTGCGACCGCGGCTGAGCTTGTCGGCATCGCTGCCTAGGAGCGCCGGCGTCCGCACGCGACGCACCCGGGCCGGCGACAGCGCACGACTCGCCAGCACGATGATGTCGGCATCCCTGGTGCAGTTCGCAGTCGGCGCGCTCGCCCCGCTGATCCTGGTGGACCTCCACCTCAGCAGGGCCAGACTCGGCGTGCTGCTGAGCTGTTACTACGTGACTGCGGCGCTGGCCTCGCCGGCGTTCGGACGACTGACGGGACGGATCGGTGGCCCAGCCGGACTGAGGCTGGTCGTCTTGCTGGCGATCGGTGGGAACGTCGTCGTCTCCGTGGCGGAGGGCCAGGGAGTCCTGGCCGTCGGACTCCTCCTCGCGGGACTCGCCGTAGCAGCGGGGAACCCGGCGACGAACCTCGCCATCGCGCAGCTGCCGCCCCCACACGGAGTGCTGGTCGGGATCAAGCAGTCGGGGGTCCAGCTCGCGGCGGTGGTTGCCGGGAGCCTGCTGCCGCTCGTCGCCCGGTGGTACGGCTGGCGCGCATCGTTCGCCGTGGCAGCCGTCCTCGGGCTGATCGTGTTCATTTCCCTCCTCAGCTGGCGGCCTGTCCGTACCGCGCCCGCACCGGCATCGAACGAGCCGCTCCCCGCCGGACCCTTGCCCGGTGTCGGTGTGCTGGCGGCGTACGCCTTCTGCATGGGCATCGGCACCGCCAACGTCGGGGTCTACCTGACCCTGTTCGCGCACGAGCGGCTCGCCTTCACAGAGCAGGTGGCAGGGGGCGTCGTCGCCGTGGTGGGCATCGCGGCGGTGCTGGCCCGGATCGGTTGGAACGTCCTCGTCGAACGGGGCACCGGACGGTTCACCGACCAACGCAGCGTGCTGGTCGTGATCGCGCTGATCGCGACCGCGGGCACCGCGACCATCGTCGGGTCGGAGCACTGGAGCCCCGCCCTGGTGTGGGTGGCAGCCGCGCTGATCGGAGTCAGTGCGGCCGCCTGGAACGGCGTCGTGATGCTCGGCCTGGTCCGCGGTAGCACGGCTCCGCGCATGTTGGGCAAGGCCTCGGGTCGAGTCCAAGGCGCCTTCTTCGCTGGCCTGGCGACCGGACCCGCCGTGTTCGGTCTGGTCGTGGACCGCGGCGGCGACTATGCGTACGGCTGGCTGTGGACCGCACTCAGCTTCGCCGGCGCGCTCGTCGTCGTACTCCTGCTTCCGGCCGCCACGTCTGGGAAGAAGTGACTCGGTTCTGCGGCCCACCCCACCTGATGTTCGTACACCCCGCGCCTTGCAAGGCTCGTGGTGTACGTGGAACACGCGGTTACGCCTCGTTCACGGCTAGGGGTGGCCGAGGTGGCCGGTCCCGACGTCTTTCTTGTGATCAGATAGTGTTTCTGTATTACAGAGGTTACGGAATGGACGGATAGATGAGCGGACAACGCACACCGCCGGCAATCGCCGCTGACGCGAACCAGGCGCTCGGCGTGGCAGGACACTCCGACATGGTGTGGGGCCATGCGTCGGTTCGCGACCCGGACGGGCGCGGGGTCTGGATGAAGGCCGCGGGCTACGCGTTCGAGGAGGTCACCGAGGACCGGGTCGTGTTGGTCTCGTCGCGAGGAGAGGTCCTCGACGGACGCGGCGAGCGGCACCTCGAGTACCCGATCCACACCGAGCTCATGGCGGCCCGTCCCGACGTGAACGCCGTGGTCCACACCCACGCGCAGGCGGCGGTCGCCTTCGCCTCACTCGGCGTACCGCTCCGGGCGATCTCGCACGACGCGATCTCGTTCCTGGACCCCGACGTTCCCCGGTTCAACGACACCGGGAACCTCATCACCACCGAGGATCAGGGGAAGGCGCTGGCCGCCTGCCTCGGCGACGCAGCCGGCCTGCTCATCCCCAACCATGGTCTTGTCACGGTCGGGGACACTCCAGCCGTCGCGGTGATGCTGGCAGTGCTGCTGGCCAGGGCGTGCGACACACAGCTTCGCGCGATAGCGGCGAACGGACCCGCCGAGTGGTCCTCGGACGACGAGGTGCGTGAGAAGCGGGCGACGATCACGACTCCAGGGTTCTTCACCGCCGGGTACGCCTACCTCCTTCGGCGTGCCGCCGGCGGCTAGAGGAGAGCAGCCCCGAGCTCCTCGGCTGCGTTGACGACGCTGGTCGTGATCTCGGTACGTAGAGCGGTGTTCATCCGATGCGTGGGCACGGAGACCGCGACGGCATACAGGACCCCGCTCGCCCCGCGCACCGGGGCCGACACCGACCGCACGCCGTCCTCGCTCTCCTCACGGCTCAGGGCGTACCCCTGCCGACGGACTCGCACCAGCTCACGATGGAGTGCTTTTCGGGACGTGATCGTGTGCTTGGTCACCGCGTCGAGCTCCTCGCCCGGGAAGAGCCGGTTCAGCTCGTCGACGTCGAGCAGGCTCAGCATCGCCTTGCCGCTCGAGGTGCAGTGCGCCGGCAGGGCTCGACCGATCCGCGAGCCGACACGGACCGCGCGGATGCCCTCGATCGCGTCCAGGAAGTTGACGCTGGTGCCTTCGAGCCTGGACAGATGGACGGTCTCGCCGAACTCTTTGTTCAACCGCTCCAAGGTAGGGCGGGCCCGGGTCCGGACGTCGAGGTGTCGCATGGCCAAGAACGCGATCGAGCTGAGCGACGGGCCAGGCTCGTAGCTGCGTGTCGCTGGGTCCTGGCGGACGAACCCGCGATACTGCAAGATCGCCAGCAGCCGGTGTGCGGTCGAGGTCGCCACACCCAGGTAACGACTCACGTCGGTGAGCCGGACCTGCTGCTCCTCCTCGAAGAGCAGCAGCAGCCGAAGCGCGTTGTCTACCGACTCGATGGGGTACTGCGGCGGGGCTGCGGCACCGGCCGCGCCGGTGTTCCGCGGACGCTTGGTCACGGCCGCTCCCCAGTCCGGGGACGCCTGTGATGCCATCCGAAGTCGGCGAGTCTGCGGGTACGAATCAGGACCCCCCTTGGGTAGATCGGCAGGCCCAGGATGCCATCCGGGAGGCCGCTGTGGGTCTCCCGCTTCGGCCTGACCCCATCCAGCAGGGAAGCTCGAACCACTGTCACGTCTCCTTCCCCTGGTCAGGACGTTTCGATGCGGCAGGTCAGCCCTTGACGGCAATCCCGCCGTCGGGATGGACCACCCCGCCGGTCACTCCGCGCGACCGGTCCGAGGCGAGGAACACATAGCTCCACGAGTGGTCCGCGCCCGACATCGCGACATGCAGCGGATTCCGACCGGCGAGCTCCTCCTCACGACCGGGGGAGTCGTCCAGTCGGCGGTCCCCGAGACCGAGGCTCTCGAGCCCGCGCAGGTCGGTGCTCAACGTCCCGCCAGGGGCGACTCCGTTGACGCGCACGTCAGGAGCGAGCTCATGTCCCATCGCCGTCACCAGCCCCCTGACGGCGAACTTCGAGGCGACGTAGAGCACGCCCCCTCGACCTGGGTAGTACGCCGAGGTGGACTCCGTCAGGACCACCGAACCCTTGCTGGCGCGAAGGGCCGGTAGCGCCGCCTTCACCGCGTGCAGGTGGCTCTTGACGTTGATCGAGAACATCTCGTCGAAGGCGTCGTCGATGGCCTCGGCGTCGATGTCCCCGATCCCGCGGTAGAAGTCGAAGACCCCGACGCAGCTGACCAGGGTGTCCAGCCCTCCGAACGCTTCCGTCGTCGTGGCGACGGCCCGCTCGTTGGCTGCCTGGGTGGTCGCGTCTCCCTCCACGACGGGCACGTCGGGACGCTCCTCGGCGAGGGCGAGGCACTTGTCCCGATCCCGTTCGAGTACGGCGACCCGGGCCCCCTCGGCGATGAAGGCGTCCACCACTGCCCTGCCGATCCCCGAGCCAGCACCCACGACGAGCGCACGCTTTCCGGCCAGCCAGTCGCTCACTCGTCACCGTCCTCGTCCTCGACCAACGGACCGAACGGGTGCCCGACCATCGCCGAGAAGGTGGCCCGGTTCTGCCACGTCAGCGACTCGAGCTCGAGCGGGTCGAGCGTGACCCACTGACCTGACTTCGGTGACTCGACCATCAACCGGGAGCCGTTCCTGGTGTCCACCCGGCGTACTCGTATCTCGGAGAACTCGTTCCCGATCACGATCGGCTCGCCGACCGTCAGGGACAGGAGGGCGTCTCGCTCGTGAGCCGCAGCCGCAGCGGCCGCACGGTCCTCGTCCTCGCCGTCCCAACGCAGGTTCATAGGAAGATCGCCAGGTTCTGCATCCGGATCACCGACTCGTCGATGGCGATGTGTCGGCGCGCGAGCAGCCAACCATCGTCGGTACGTCGAAGCAGGTCCTCCCGGCCGGCCGAGATCAGTGCGTGTTCGCGCACATCTCCTCGACTACGAAAGAGGAGCACCGCCGAGTCGACGACCAGCTCGTCGGCGTCGTCGGTGGCGAACGTGCGGATGTTCGTCACGAAGTGCCGAAGCCGCGAAGGCGGGTCCTCGGTCCAGGCGTGCTCGGTCGCGAACCGCGCGACCCGTCGGCTCAGGGAGTACTTGTTCTCGTCGAAGTGCGCCATCCCGGGCGCCGTGTCGAAGCCCGCACCGAGTGCCGTGGTGACCTTGATCGGCATGTAGTAGTGGATGTCCTCGGTGAGCAGGTCGAGCCAGGACTCGTAGTCCTGCTGGTCGAGCAGGTACGCCTCGTCGACGACCCACTGATGGGCGAGGAGGTGACGCTCGTCGGCGAACGGAAGGGACCGGCCGGCTCGCTCGGTCGCCGACGCGTGCCCGCCGAGCGGAGATCTCCGCGAGTCGATCGGGATGTACGCCGATGTCATGACCCCACCTCGACCTTGGTGGCGCCGAACTCCACTCCGGCGGACTTCGTCACCGGCCGTTCGAGGTGGTTCGCCCACTCGTCGAGCAGGTGCCGCTGGTTGTACTCGCCGTACCCGACATGCGCGACACCCGGGCCTGCGAACTCGTCGCCCGACAACGGTTCGACTACTGCCGACCCGTCTGCGAGCATCCCCATCCGGCTGTTCAGCCGTAGCCGGCGAGCCATCGACCCGGCTGCCGTGCTCGTCAGCGACACCCAGTTTTCGACGTCGTCCTGCTCGAACATCCCGGTGCTTCCGAAGCACATCAGGTAGGCCTTGTAGGACTTGGCCTTGAAGTCCTCAGGTGCCTCCTTGTCGACCGCGAACCAGGAGACGACCTCGGTCTCGTTCTCACTGATCGGTTGCCACGAGCGGATCGAGATGAACGGCAGGACGTCGTCCGAGTCCTCGACCCGCGGCCAGTTGTGCACGAAGCTGAGGTTCGGGAACAGCGACGCGGCCGAGATCATGAAGCCGCTGTCACCGACGACGGCGCACTGGTCGGCAGACCAGGTCGCCCGCATCCGGTCGATCATGGCGTCGGGGTAACCGACATAGCGCAGCCGCTCCTCAAACGTCCCCTCCGGGAGCTTGTACGTCGTGCCGCCGCCCTTGCCGGCCCAGTAGGTGCTGCCATCCTTGCGCCTCTCGGCCTTCGGCTCCCGGAACAGCCCGATCTCGACGACGCTCATGTGCGTCTGGGGCGTGTGGTACATGTCGCCGGCGAAGTTCTCGGCCCCGATCTTCCAGTTGGCCTTGATCCGCCAGCGTTGTGGGCCGCGCAGCTCGATCCCGCTCGGGCTCTGCTTCGTGTAGTAGTCGAGGTAGAAAGCGAAGTCGCCGAGGAACTCGTCCAGCGGTGGGGCCTCCGGGTCGAGGCTGATGAAGATCATCCCGTTGTAGGTCCCGAGGGACGGCGAGGGCAGCAGCGTCTGCCCCTTACGGCTGAACCCCGCCTCGCCCCCGTAGGCCTCCCGGTGGAACGGCAGCCCGACGAGGCGGCCGTCGTTGCGGTAGGACCATCCGTGGTACGGACACCTGAAGTGCGTCGCGTTGCCCATCTCGGCGCGGCACACCTGCATGCCGCGGTGCAGGCACATGTTGAACATGGCGCGCACCTCGCCCTGGTCGTCGCGAGAGATGATGAAGGAGTCCTCGAGCACCCGTCGTACGACATAGTCACCGGACTGCGGCACCTCGGACTCGTGCGCCACGAACTGCCAGCTCCGCCCGAACAGCCGCTCCTTCTCGAGCTCGAAGATCTCGCGGTCGTTGTAGATGTGTGCGGGGATCATGCCGCGCCTGACGTCGTCGAGCGTCAGCTCCAGCTCACTCATCGACCCACTCCTCCCGATCGCCAAGCTAGGTGGGAAATCCTCTTGGGTTGGTTGCTCGCGGCTCCGATCTCGCCTCACCCCACTCGGGCCTGCGGCCGCCACTTGAGGAGCGCTCGCTCCAGCCGGTCCGCGACGAACAGCACTGCCGCCGCGACGACCCCGGTGAGCAGCACGATCGAGAAGACCCGGTCGGTGTCGAGCAGGCCCTGTGCCTGGGTGAGCTGGAACCCGAGCCCGGAGGTCGCTCCGACGAACTCACCGATCATCGCGCCGACCAGGCTGTAACCGACGCTGAGCTTGAACGCTGCGAAGACCCAGGTGAAGACGGCCGGCAGCACCACGATCCGCAGCATCTGCCGCCGTCCGGCCCGCATCACCCGTACCGAGTTGATCACGTCCTGGTCGATCGACTTGATGCCCTGGTACGCGTTGTAGAACGCGACGAAGAAGACCAGGGAGAACGCCACCAGGACCTTCGACGTCAGCCCCAGCCCGAACCACAGCACGAACAACGGGGCCAGGGCAGGCCGCGGGACAGCGTTGAGTGCACCCAGGATCGGCTCCATCACCTTGTCCAACAGGGGCCAGAAGGCGAAGACCAATCCGACGATGACACCGGTGGCCATGCCCAGCACGAGCCCGGCGCCCGCCTCGTACATGGTGGTGGCGATGTCGGCGACGAGCTGCCCGTCAGAGAACCCCTCCACGAGGTCCGCGGCGATGCGGCTCGGGCTGGAGATGAAGTACGGGTCGATCACCGGCCCTGACAGGACCTGCCACAGGCCGAACAGCGCCGCGATGAACGCGATCCGAAGCAGCACGACGCTCATCTCAGCCCGCCCTCTTCCGGCTCAGCGCGACCAGGGTGTCGAACAGGTGCCGGTACTTCTCCAGGAACTGGCTCGAGGACCGCATCTCGGCCATGCGGTCGGAGCCCCACTCGCTGTTGTCCACGATGTCGTGGATCTGGCCCGGCTGCGCGTCGAGGACCACCACCCGGGTCCCGAGAACCAGCGCCTCGGCCAGGTCGTGCGTCACCAGGATCATCGTCAGGTTCGACTCTCGCCAGAGCTCGATCACCTTGTTCTGCAGGTCCATCCGGGTGAACGCGTCGAGCGCCCCGAACGGTTCGTCCAGCAAGAACAGGTCGGGGTCGTACGCGAGCGCCCGGGCCAGGGCCACTCGCTGCCGCATGCCGCCGGAGAGCTGGTGCGGGTACTTGTGCTCCACGTCCGGCAGGCCGACATGCGCGAGCAGGTCACGAGCCTTGTCCGCGCGGTCCTTGCGGGTGACGCCGCCGAGCTCAGCGCCCACCTCGACGTTCTTGCGTGCGGTCGCCCATGGCAGCAGGGCATCCTTCTGGAAGGCGTAGGCAAGACTCACGTCGTCGCGCAGGTCGACACTGCCCGACACCGTCGTACCCGGAGTCGTCGGCAGGAGACCACTGATCGCGTTGAGCGTCGTCGACTTTCCACACCCGCTCGGCCCGACCATCGTGATGAACTCACCCTCGGCGACGTCGAGGGAGAGCCCGCCGACCACCAGGTTCTCGCCGAACGCGACCGTCAGGTCGCGCAGGGCCAGCAGCGCCGAGTCTCCCTTGTCACCCGACTCCGTGGCGGGGCTACCGGCCACGACGTCGCTCATCCACTGCACTCAGCGAGGTCGCAGTCGAAGATCTCGTCCAGCGGCGGGATCGACTTGACGATCCCCGCGTCCTCGAGCCGTTGTGCGCTGTCCTGGTACGCCGTCTCGGTTACGGCCACTGTCTCGGGCATGGTCGCCATGGTGTTCTCGATCGACGCGACCAGCAGCTCGTGGTCGAGACCCTCCGTCTGTGGCTCGATCGCCTCGGCGACCTCCTCGGGGGTGTGCGCGGCTATCCACTCGTTCGCCTTGTTCAGGGCCGCGATCGCGCCCTCGACAGTCTCTGCGTTCTCCTTGGCGAAGGCCTCCTGGACGGCCAGCGTGATCGAGACGCTGACGTCGGAGCCGTAGATCTGCTCGTGGTCGGCCGGGTCCAAGGAGTTGATGACGATGTTCGAGAAGCTCTGCATCTCCCCCTGGGCGGTGCCCGGCTCCCAGGTGATCGCCGCGTCCACGGTTCCCTTCTTCAGACCCGCCATCATGGTGTCGATCCCGCCGAGCTGGACCACCTTGACGTCGTCGTGGGTGAGACCCGCTTCCTCCAGCAGGAGTCCGAGGAACGCCCACGACGCGGAACCCACCTTGCTCACCCCGACCTTTCGCCCTTCCAGGTCGCCCGGCTCCTTGATCTCGTCGGCCAGCTGCTCGCGTACCGAGAGCGCGTAGAACTCCGGGGAAACCGTCGCCACCGACTGGACCTCGACGCCCTTCTCGCGTCCCCGCATGATCGCGTCGAGCCCGCTGAGACCGAAGTCGGCGTCTCCCGTGGCGAGCGCCTGGAAGGTATCCGCGCCAGCCTTCGTGGTCACCAGCTCGTCGACCTTCACGCCCTCGTCCTCGAAGAAGCCCTGCTCGTAGGCGAGGTAGACATTGGCGAAGCACACGCAGAAGACCCCGGCGATGGTCACCCCCGGGCCGGACGAGTCACCACCGCCCTCATCCGACTTCGAGCCTGGCGCACTAGCGCATGCCGTGAGCGACAGGACCGTCCCGATCGCGGCCGCGAGCAGGCCGAACCGCTTGAGTGGAGCGCGCGAAACATCAGCCATGACAGAGACTCCCTCTGGAGGTCAACAGAGAACCTTTCTGCCACAGAGAAAAGTGGAGTGTCAAGGAAACTTCTGGGTTCAGGAGCGACGTTCTGTAGGTCAGAACTTTGTTGGGGGGAATGCGGAGGCCGGATCTGCCGAGCTCATCGGGTGCCTCATTGTCGTATGTTATGGTTCGCGTATCATATGTTTACGGGAGGGCCAGGCGACGACCCGGCCCACCGACCTCCACCAGCAAGGAGCGGATTGTCATGGTTGAGTTCGTCCTCTGGAGTGTCCAGGTCTTCCTTGCGCTCTTCTTCCTCGCCGCCGGCGCCCCGAAAGTCATCGGCCGGGGCATGGAACGGTGGAAGGGGTTCGCCGACCTGCCTCGCGGCCAGGTGAT
>WHTB01000427.1 GCA_009379735.1 Propionibacteriales bacterium | reverse complement strand
CTTGGACATGAGAGCCTCGGTACGTACGACGGGGAGGAGCACGCGTGGGCGTCTACATTCCGATGTCGCTCGAGAGTCTCGGGCGGTCGCGGTTCTCGATCACCCCCTCGGTCGAGATCATCGCCGGGCTCCGGGCGTACGGCTCGGCCCGTCCGTCTCGCCACCTGGCGCGCTGGCGTACCCGCGCCGAGCGCTCGATGTCCGGGCCGCAGCTCGCCCTGCTGCGCGGCCTCGTCCCGGACAGCCACGCGTACGTGCCCGACTTCCTGTCACCACCTCCGGCCCGATCGCGGGCCAGCATCGAGGAGACTGTCGCCCAGGTCGCGGCGACGCCGGTCGACGAGGTCGCCTACCACCTCGACATCGCGTACAAGGGTCGCCGGATCCGTCCGGACGTCGCCGACTCGTTCGGCGGTGACGGTCCGTTCGATGCCTGGCGGCGTGAGCTGCCACCCGCCGTCGAGGCAGCCCTTGCATCCGGACCGGCGACGTTCGCGGCACGGGTGGCCGACGCGATGGCGGCGTACTTCACGGCCGCGATCGAGCCGGACTGGGCCGACGTACTCGACGTCTTGCAGGCCGACGTGGCATACCGAGGTGCGCGGATGGCCCGGCTCGGCGCGATCGCCCTGCTCGACGACCTCAGCCCCGATGTGCGCTGGGACAGCCACGGACTCCGGCTGTCGCGTCCCTTCAACGTGCTCGTCGACTGGGCCGACGACGGCCTGCTGCTGATCCCGTCGACGGCCGACGGCCGCCGGGTTTCGTTCTGCGCCGAGCGGCCCGTCACCCCGTCGGTGATCTACCCCGTCCGCGGCGTCTGGCGGCTGTGGACGTCCGACCGGCACGACCCGCGGCCGGCGGTCGCGGACCTGATCGGCGAGACGCGGGCCGGGCTGCTGGCCAGTCTCGACCACCCGCGATCCACCGGCGAGCTCAGCCGGGCCCGGTCGCTCGCACCCGCGACGGTCTCGTACCACCTCGGGATCCTGCATCGCTCCGGGCTCGTGCACCGCCGTCGACTGGGCCGGACGGTCGTGTACGAGCGCGCGCCGATCGCCGACGACCTGCTCAGCGGCGAAGTCGGGTCGTGGACAGCCGGCGAGGCGGCGCAGGCGAACTGACACAATGGTCGCCTGACAGCGTCGTCAGGTCATCGGCTCCGTCACTCACCAGCGAGGAACAACGCGTGACCGACGCACAGATCCAGATCCCGACCAACCTGCTTCCCGCCGACGGCCGGTTCGGCTGCGGCCCGTCCAAGGTGCGCCCCGAGGCAGTGCAGGCACTAGCGAGTGCGGGCGCCGAGATCCTGGGTACGTCGCATCGCCAGGGCCCGGTCAGGGACCTGGTCGGCCGGGTACGCGAGGGCATCGACACGTTGTTCGACCTGCCGGACGGCTACGAGGTCGTGCTAGGCAACGGCGGCGCCACGGCGTTCTGGGACATCGCGACGTTCGGGCTGATCCGGGAGAAGAGCCAGCACCTGTCCTTCGGCGAGTTCTCGTCGAAGTTCGCCAAGGCGGCGCAGCAGGCGCCCTTCCTCGCCGAGCCGTCCATCGTGGCCGCCGAGCCCGGATCGCGCCCCGTCGCGCAGGCCGAGGACGGCGTCGACGCGTACGCCTGGGCGCACAACGAGACCTCGACCGGCGTGATGGCACCCGTCGTACGCCCGACCGGGACCAATGACGCGCTGGTGCTCGTCGACGCAACGTCCGGTGCCGGTGGGCTGCCGGTCGACGTCAGCCAGGCCGACGTGTACTACTTCGCGCCGCAGAAGTGCTTCTCGTCCGAAGGCGGTCTGTGGGTCGCGGTGATGTCCCCCGCGGCGGTTGCCCGGGTCGAGGAGATCGCGGCGACGGACCGCTGGGTGCCGGCGTTCTTCGACCTGCCGACGGCGATCGACAACTCCCGCAAGAACCAGACGTACAACACGCCGTCGCTCGCGACGCTGTTCCTGCTCGCCGAGCAGACCGACTGGATGAACTCGCAGGGCGGCCTGTCGTGGGCGGTCGAGCGGACGACGGACAGCTCGAGTCGGCTGTACACCTGGGCGGAGAAGACGGCCTACACCACGCCGTACGTCGAGGACCCGGATGCCCGCTCGCTGGTCGTCGGCACCGTCGACTTCGACGACGCGGTCGACGCCGCCGCCGTCGCCAAAGTGCTGCGGGCCAACGGCGTCGTCGACGTCGAGCCGTACCGCAAGCTGGGCCGCAACCAGCTGCGGATCGCGATGTTCCCGTCGATCGAGCCGGCCGACGTCGAGGCACTCACCGAGTGCATCGACCATGTGGTGACCCAGCTCGCCTAGCCCGGCGCCGGCCCCGCGCCGACCAACCACCTCAAGTCGAGATTGCGCGTATGTACGTCATCTGCGGCAGCAACCCCAGACATAAGCGCAACCTCGACGCGAAAGAGACGGCACCCGCCCACCACTCACGCCGAGATTGCGCGTATGTCTGGAGCGCCGCGGACATACGCGCAACCTCGACGCGAAAGAGGCGCGCCGGACGGTCAGAAGCGCAAGGT
>WHTB01000226.1 GCA_009379735.1 Propionibacteriales bacterium | reverse complement strand
GCTACGGACATACTCGTGTTGGTCCTTTCGACTAGGACGACCCGCTCGATCCAGCCTGCTGGCTAGCTCACTCGGCGTGGCTGTCAAAGGTCAGTAACGGGGGCGGGTCGGCGATGTTACGAAGGTCGTCAAGATTTCTTGGTCAGCGACGCCGACGAGCCCCGCAAGGACGAGCACATCGCCCCGTCGCAGCGTGCATACGGCACCTGTCGCCTTCGACGGGTGTCGAATAGCACGCGTTCTGCCTTGCTGGTAAGGGAAACTCGGGTGGTGACGGTCTTTGTTGCGTGGACAGGCGAGGCGTCGTCGTCAAGGTCGGTGGGTGGCGTCGATCGCCGATAGCGCGCGAGCGCGACGAAGCGTCGGCCTGAGCGACTGGAGAAACTGGCGCAATTGCCACTGCGCGGGTGGAGCTATGTCAGAGGTGTCGGTATTGCCGGGAATCGCCCTGTTCAGTATGTGGGTCAAATGTCGCGGACTGCGGCTTGTGCCACTACGTTGAGCAACGATCAGTAACCATTCGTGTGCATCACAGTGAATGGTGGGATCCATGAGACACCGTTGGACGCCTTCGGTGACGGTCGCGGATACAGCCGCGAGCGGTGCTGTCGGCGTCCTCACCGGAATCTCTTGGGCCGTCGCCGACGGTCCAAGCGGAGTCGGGGACCTTGGGGGAACGGTGCACTCGGCCACCAAGGGTCTTGGACAGACCCTGGGCTCCTCGGAGGGAGCGGCAGAGGAGACCACCGAGTCGACACGGATCGCGACCTAGCCACAAGCTGGGATCGCGGAGCACCTCGGTCGCGGCGCCGGAGCCGTCGTCAGCTGACGACGCGCCCGGTCACGTGACCGAGGACCCCTGAGGCGCAATGACCACGTGGCAGGCAGCGTTTTCAGGGAAGGCAGATAGATGGCTTCAACGTGGGGCGGGCAACTGCGTACGTCCGCCGGCGGGCCGCCACCGGCTGGCAGTGACCCCGAGAAGGCGCGGATCGTCGCCCTCGTCGACCTCGCACGCCAGGGAGACGTCGAGGCGTTCGGGCAGCTCTACGACTACCACGTGCCGCGGATCTTCCGGTTCGTCTACCACCGGGTCGGCTCACGGACGCTGGCCGAGGACCTCACCAGCGAGACGTTTACCCGCGCGCTGCGCTCGATCGGCACGTTTCACTGGCAGGGCAAGGACTTCGGCGCCTGGCTGACCACGATCGCCCGCAACCTGATCGCGGACCACTTCAGGTCGAGCCGACACCGGCTCGAGGTCGTCGCCGGCGAGCTTCCCGAGCAGCGGACATCGGGGAACGGGCCGGAGGACGAGGTGCTCGCGTCGCTGACGAGTGAGCTGCTGGTGGAGGCAGTTCGGTCCCTGCCGAACGAGCAGCGCGACTGTCTGCTGATGCGGTTCGTGCAGGGGATGTCGATCGCCCAGACCGCTGAGGCGCTGGACCGCAGCGAGGGAGCGATCAAGCAGCTCCAGCTGCGTGCGGTGCGCCGGCTGGCCCGCGTGCTGCCGAGGGACGCCGGCTCGTGAGCAGGAAACATCACATTCGGGCGTAACTTCCGCGCGGTCGGCAACGTTCCTATCGGCGGATCGTAATCGGGCTAAACACCAACACTGACTGAGAGATCGAGTTATGAGCAGCCTTCGCTGGGGACACCGCCGTACGGCGACCTTCGCCGACGCGTTCTGTCGTACTCCCCGTGGCCGCGGGTACGACCATGAGGTCGTCAGCCTCGTCCACGTCGCCGAGGCGCTGAGCCGTGCCGACATCGAGCAGCCGCGGCCCGAGTTCGTCCGCAACCTGCGTTCCCAGCTGATGAGCGAAGCCGCGACGGTGTTTGCGCCGCGCGGGCCGGTCGGGACGGCCGCCCGGGTGTCGCCAGCCAGGCCCGTCCGGCGCGCCGCCCGACGTGCCGACCGACAGGTCGACCGGCTGCGCCGCCGACTCGGTTCGCTGGTCGCGACGATCGCCGTCGCCGGTGGGTCCCTCGGCGTCGCGATGCAGAGCGCTGAGGCGGTTCCTGGCGAGCTGCTGTATCCGATGAAGCGCGGACTCGAGAACGCCCAGCTCGTACTCGCCAATGGTGCGTCCGAGGTCGGCTCGACCCGCCTCGCCCTCGCGCAGGAGCGTCTGGACGAGGTGGAGGCGCTCGCCGCCGGCGGCGTGGACGCGCGCGAGGCCCGGCTGATCCGCCGGGCGCTCGACGACTTCTCCGCCCTGGCCGAGGGGGGCGCCGACTCACTGTTCGACGACTTCGCCGATCACGGTCGCCGCGACACAGTCGGCATGCTCACCGCGTTCATGCGACGGTCGAACGTGACGATGGCCGGCTTCGCCGGCACCATGCCCCCGTCGGCGGATGACTCCTTCGCGACCGCCACCGACACCCTTACCGACCTCCGCTCCCGCGCCGGCAAGGCGTGCGGTGGATGTCTGCTCCCGTCGGTGACCGACCCCATGAAGCCGTTGAGCGCGCTGGTTCCGGACCTTCCCACTCCCGACGAGGCGTTGAAGCGGCTCCCGGCGAAGGACCCGGTGAAGCCGGCGACGGACGCGCCTGGCGTAGACAGCGACAAGGCCCTCACTCCGGAGGCACCGGCGGCCGTGCCGTCGCTCCCGACCGTCCCGCCGGACGTCTCGACTCCCGACCCGACCGAGGGCACCGGTGCGCCCTCGACGGGGAAGATGCCTGCACCACCGAAGGTCACCGAGCCGGTCAGGAAGCTGGTCGACCCGATCGTCAAGAAGCTCCCCCGGGCCGACCGGCACTGACGATCTCAGCAGGTGTGCGGATGGTGAGCCGCATCCTCCCGGTTCGGGGTTCTGGGTCGAGTGTGCAAGGGTTGTCGGGGATGGTGGATCGCTGACACCGGTGCTCGGACGGGGCAGGGCATCGACGACCTTGCAGGGAGTCTTGTTGACCTCGAACGACGTCGCCGGCCAGGGCAAAGCAGGTTTCGACCATGTGTACAACCGCGATGACCCGCGCGATTACTACCAGGTCTTGAAGCCGCTGAGCTACGAGATACCCCAGCACGCACATGCGGTGTTCGCCGCACTGCTGGACGCCCGAAACAGCGAACCTTCGGGGACGACGAGCGTGCTGGACGTCTGCTGCTCCTACGGGGTGAACGCGGCGCTGATGCGATCCGAGCTCACGCTGGATGATCTGTACGACCGCTATGGCGACGCCAAGCTCGCCGGTCTGTCCACGCAGGAGCTGGCGGACGCCGACCGCACCTTCTACTCCGATCGCCGCCGACCGGACGCGCCGCGGATGCTGGGACTCGACACTGCCGACCGCGCCATCGACTACGCCTGCAACGTCGGGCTGCTCGATGCCGGTTGGGCCGAGAACCTCGAGACCAGCCCGCCGTCGCCCGCGTTGGCCGAAGCGGTCAGCGACGTCGATCTCATCACCATCACCGGCGGCGTCGGCTACGTCGGTGAGCGCACCTTCGACCAGCTGCTGGGAGTCTGCCAAGAGGACCGGACACCGTGGGTCGCCGCGTTCGTACTGCGGATGTATCCGTATGACCACATCGCCGAAGGGTTGACCCAGCACGGCCTGGTGACCGAGCAGCTGCCGGACACCACGTTTCCGCAGCGTCGCTTCGCGTCGGACGAGGAGCAGAGTGCCGCCCTGCAGGGCGTCCGCGCGCGCGGAACCGACACGCACGGCAAGGAGGAGGACGGGTGGTACCACTGCGATCTCTTCCTGTCCCGTCCAGAGGCCGATGTGGTGAACCAACCGCTGCCGGAGCTCATCCCGATTCCCTAGCAGCCCTCCTCGAGGAGGAGACCATGAACACCGAGATCGACCTGACCGCGATCGAGCGTGAGCGTGCGCGGATCCGTGACACGTACCTCGCCGCCGAGTCCGACCGTCCGGAGTCCTCCGCGCGCGGGCTGCACCACGTCGCCGTCCTCAGCGCCGACGTCGAGCGCACCGTCCGCTTCTACCAGGAGGTGCTCGAGTTCCCGCTCACCGACATCTTCGAGAACCGCGACTACCAGGGCTCGAACCACTTCTTCTTCGACATCGGCAACGGCAACCTGCTGGCCTTCTTCGACTTCCCCGGTCTCGACCTCGGTCCCTACGCCGAGGTGCTCGGCGGCCTGCACCACATGGCCATCTCGGTCGAGCCGGAGAAATGGGAGCGGCTGAAGCAGAAGCTCGACGCGGCGGGAGTGCCGTACCAGAGCGAGAGTGGTACCTCGGTGTACTTCCGTGATCCCGACGGCACCCGGGTCGAGCTGATCGCCGACCCACTGGGCGAGATGTACGGCACGAAGGTCCTCTGACACCACGGCGCCCGACCCTTCGCGCCGAGGTTGCACTTATGTCCCAGATCTTCGCGCCGAGGTTGCGCGCATGAAGGTGGTTGGGGTGGGTCACCGCGTGTCAAAGATTGTCCAATTGGACAATCTTTGACGTGCAAGTGTCGGCCCCCGCGTACGGTTCCGCCAGCCGACGCTCGCAGACCCCGAGGTCACGCACACCCATCAGCCAGTAGCCCCCCACTTTTTGGAACGGGGACGCCCCGTTCCAGACCTAATGGGACGGGGCGCCCCCGTTCCAATCCGGTTCTGGACCGGAGCCGCCCACCAGACACCGGGCGCCATCCCCGGAAACCCCCGGCGCCGAGGTTGCGCGGATCTGGCACGTCTCCCGAGATGGAGCGCACGGGCGGCGCGGGTCATCGCTCGCGAGGCCCGCGATGGGAACGAGTCCGTGGTCGGGACGGTGACCGGTCGGACCCGTCCATTGTGCAGCGCCGCGACCTTCCAGCCGTCCGAGGTGTCGACCGCGACGAGGGTCTGACGTGAGAGCCGCCGCTTGGGGAGCGAGGTGCGCCACGGCATGAGTACGGAGCCGGTTGCGTGCAGCACGGCGACATCCGGCCGCAGGTAGCGGATGGACTTCACCTGGCCGACGAGTGCCGAGTCAGTGAGCACGCCGTGGAAGAGCTGGTCGTGGCTGTCGACCATGACGTCTCGCCCGCGGGCATGAGTTCCGTCGTACGAGACGTAGTCGCTGTCCTCGGTGAAGCAGGCGCCGTAGGCATCTGCGTCCCCCGCTGTCCAGGCGCTCGACCTGAGCTGCCGCCGTTCGTCAGTCGACGATCTGTGAGCAGTCGACGTCGACTACCTGCCCGGTCACCGCCCTGGCCTGAGGCGAGGCGAGGAAGCAGACGACATCGGCAACGGCCTTTCGTCGCTCCTGCAAGGCCTCGCGGCTGTCCGTCTTCATGCCGACGGGTGAGACCGCGTTCACGGTGATGCCTTCCCACGCGTACGCGCTCGCCAGCGCCAGCGTGAGGCCGACGAGACCGTGTTTCGCCGCGGAGAGGTGGGCCCGCTGTGCGTCGCCGGCCAGAGCGTTCCCGCCCAGCATGTTCACGATGCACCCACCGCCGCCCTCCCGCAGCAGGGGTACGGCCGCCCGAGCGCAGATGAAGGCGCCGTCGAGGGTCACCGCCTGGACGGCGCGCCAGTCAGCCAACGTCATCGTGTCGAACGACGCGTCTTTGCGCAGCACAGCGTTGTTGACCAGGACACGCACCGCGCCGAGGGACGCGGCGGCGCTGAACATCTCCGCCACCGCCTGCTCGTCGGTCACATCCGCTTCGAACGGCAATGCGCGGACGCCAAGGCGTTGCGCCTCCTTCGCGACGCCAAGTGCTTCCGAGCCGCTCGTTCGAGTGTTCACGACGACGTTGAGACCCTGCCGGGCCAGTCCCAGCACGATCTCGCGGCCAAGGTTTCTGGCCGCGCCGGTCACCACTGCTACCGATGTCATGGCGCACCAACGGCAGTCGCGGTCACGAGGTCCGCCAGGTCGTCGACCTCATCGATCCGCCAGCACGTGTCGAGTACGGCGCTGGCCGCAGCCTCGCCAAGCCTCGCTTGTGCGACGTCGAGGAACTTGCGTCCGAGGTCATCGTCACTGACCGGGTTGTCGGGGGTGCCCCGGTTGTCCAGCACCGATTCTTCGAGGGTCCGGCCACTCGTGAGCGTTACCGCGACCTTCGCTGCCCGCTTGCTCAGCGAGCCGTCGATCGACAACTGAATCTTGGCGCGCAGATCAGCGACGGTCGGGTCGTTGACCACGGCCGCGTCGAAGTCATCGACACCCAGACGCCCTCTCAGGACTGCGACGGCCGCACAATGGGCCAGGCTGAACCGGGCTTCGGTCCCTGACGTCGGCGAAGGGTTGCCGGTCACCGTTGCGGCGTACTCGTGGACCTTGACGACGATGGCATCCACCTGGCTGGGTACGAGGTCGAACCGCTCCCGCAGTCGCAGCAACGCATCGACGGTCGGGTGGGTGAGGGAACCACTCGGATAGAGCTTGTAGCCGTTCTGGGGGAGATGCCAGGCCGAGCCCAGGTCGGCGACGAGCAGCGTGTCGTCCGGGCTCGAGCTCATCACCTGGAGCAGACCCCGGGGACCCTCCAAGCTGGTGCTCCCCGCGCTGAAGCCTTCCTCGGCGAGCAGACCGGAGACGACGCCGTCCATAGCGGCCTTCGCGGGATGGAGTGCCTTGCCGTCACTCCCGTAGAGCTCCTTGAGCCCGGCCGCCTGAGTCGCACCGCAGCCGAGCGCGCTTGTCGTCGCGGCGACCGACAGCCCCAGCGCCTTCGCGGCTGCGGCGGCCGCCGCTACGTGACCGGCGGTGCCGGTGACGTGCCACCCGATCTCGTAGTGGTCCGGCCCAGCGGCGCAGGCGACCCGGGCTCCGGTCTCGAAGCCCACGACGAAGCTCTCCAGTGCCTGTCGCCCACTCAGCCCGGTGAGCTCGCCCAGGGCGAAGACGACCGGCCATACGCACGAGCTGCCGTGGATCGTCGTCCGGCTCGGGTTGTAGGTGTCGTCGAAGTCGAGCGCGTGGGAGGAGTACGCGTTGAGCAAGGCCGCGAACGGGGCGCTGGTCCGCTGTGCCGAGCCGATGATCGTTGCCTGTTCCGACGGAGCGACCCGTCGAGCCACCCGGCGTAGGCGCTCCGCGGCAGGCTCGCCGGACCCAGCGAGCGACACCGCCAGATGATCGACGAGGGCTCGCTTCGCCTCGTGGATGACCTGGTGTGGAAGGTCGGAGTGAGACAGCGCGACGGTGAACGCGGCGATCGTCGCCGTCGCCCCGCTGGGTCCCTCGGAGTCGCTCAACTACGACCCGACCTGCTCGAGCAGCGTCGCGTAGACCTCACGCTGTTCGTCCAGGAAGGCGGTGAGCTCGTCGCCCGTCCGGTACTCGTTGACCAGCCCGTTCTTCTCGGCATAGCTGGCCCATCCCTCGCTGTCGAGAAGCTTCTCGATCACGCCGGCGTAGTAGTCAACCGCCTCCTTCGGCATGTCCGGCGCACCGAGGATGCCGCGGAACTGGGTCGGCAGGACATCGAGCGTGATCCCCAGCTCGTCGGTGGTCGGCGCATCCTCGTACAGCGGGATCCGGTCGGCGCCGAAGACGGTGATGACCTTCATCTTCTTGGCACGTACCTGCT
>WHTB01000396.1 GCA_009379735.1 Propionibacteriales bacterium | reverse complement strand
CGCGCGGAACGACCCGGCGCCCGAGTCGTCGAGGTTGGTGACCTCGATGACCCGTCCCCCGCGACCGCCTGCCGTGTCGGTGCCGAACCCCTCGGCGCCCGTGAACGCCTTCAGCTCGGACCCGCCGCCGACGAGCGTCGCGGCTGCGGCCGCCGCCGACAGACCGGCCGTCAGCGCAACCACGGCGCCGAGGCGCGCCCGCTGCCCGATCCGGCCCATCCCTGCCCCCGGCCCCAGTCGTCGCCCCAATCGTTGCCACAGTGCGGCCGGTCAGGTACGGCTGACCAGACGAGGCTGCCTGCTCGAAGGCTCGCACCGGGCGGACCGGCACGTCGTCGTACCCGGGGACGACGGGCCTACGTCAATTGACCGAGCCGGCGGTCAAGACAGCGCGCTGCCCTGCCGGTACTCCCAGAACGGCAGGTCCCAGTCGGTCCAGCCGTTGCCGTCCTCGAGGTGGCGCTTGCTGCCCTTCACCTCGACGACGTCGCCCCGCCGGGTCTGGCCGTACAGCCAGCGCGCGTCGGACACGCTCATGCCGACGCAGCCGTGGCTGACGTTGGCGTTGCCCTGGGCACCGGCCGACCACGGAGCGCCGTGCACGAACTCACCGGAGTAGGTCACTCGCAGCGCATACGGGACGTCCTCGATGTCGTAGTACTCGGGGTCGTCCTCGCTGACTCCGGTCGTCGCGGCGTCCATCCGCTTCTTCGCGAACTTCTCGATGATGACCTTGGTGCCGCTGCGAGTCTCGAAGCCCTTCTTGCCGGTCGTCACTGCGATGGTGCGGGCCAGCGAGCCGTTGACGTACACCTGCATGCGGTGCTTCTTGATGTCGATCTTGCTGATCACCGACTTGCCGACGGCGAAGCTCACCTCACGGTCCATCTGCCCGTACACGCCGTTGCCGGCGTCGACGCCGTTGATGTCGGCCTTGACCGTGACGGTCGCACCCGGCCGCCAGTAGGTCCTGGGCCGGAAATGGACCTCGGTGTCGCTGTACCAGCGCCAGGCGCCGTCGACCGGTCCGGACGCCCGGACCGACAGGTGTCGCTCGATCGACGCCTTGTCCTTCACCGGCACGTCGAACCCGATGATGATCGGCATGCCCACGCCCACCGTCTCGTCCTGCAACGGCGAGATGTTGGGGTACGTCTGCTGGTCCAGGGTCAGCGGTGCTGTCTCGAAGGTGCGCCGCTTCTTGACCGCGTCACCGTCGCTGTTGGTCGTGACCATGTTGACGGCGTACGTCGACCCGGGCTCGAGCCGCTCGGTGGCCTGCCACGACGACCCGTCGGCGGCGAGCGTGCCGGGCAGCCGCACGTCCTCCTCACCTCGGCCGACCACCGAGACCTTATCCAGGGCGCCCGAGTCAGCGGTCAGCTTCAGGACCGTGTCGACGGGCACGGCGGTCGCGCCGGAGGCGATGTTGGAGTTGACGCGGACCGGCTTTGTCTTCGGCGGTTTCGACGGGGCCTCGGGAGACTCGGCCGAGGACGACTCGGCCGCCGGGGAGGCGTCGGACCGGTCGGCGCCCTGAGCTCCCGAGCAGGCTGCCGTACCCATGCCGAGCACGACCAACGACGCGGTGACGAGCACCGGTCGGCGCAGGTCAGCGCCCAGTGGCCCCCGTACGGACATGATTCTCCCCGAGTAAGCAGAAGCGAATGCGCACAAGGGTAACAAGCGAACACGCTCCGCTGAAACAACCGCCCCGGCGGACTCAGTGAGCGTGCTCACCCCGGTAGTACTCCATGATGAAGCCGGTCAGCGTGACCGCCCCGAACCCGACGCCGATGATGAACAGCCACCAGCCGAACACCACGCCGAGCACGCACACCGCCAGCGCGAGGCCGCAGAACAGCGGCCACCAGGAGTACGGCGGGAAGAACCCGAGCTCACCGGCCCCGTCGGCGATCTCCGCCTCGGGACGGTCCTCCGGACGGGGCTCCATCCGGCGCGCGCTGAAGCCGAGGTAGAACGTGACCAGCAGCGCGAGCGCCGTGGTCATGACCAGCGCGGTCGTGCCCGTCGGGTCCTCCGAGAACAGCCAGTAGATCGGCGCGACCAGGGCGAAAAAGGCGGCGTTGATGCCGAAGATCCAGGCTTCGACCTTCACAGGCGGTCCTCCCCCTCGTCGATCTGGTCACGCAGATGCGCGCCGCGTCCCCGAACCTCGGGCCCGTCGGCGTAGGTCTCGTCACGCGTCGCGCCATGGGTCGCCATCTCCAGCGCACCGATCTCCGGGTGGTGCAGGTCGAAGGCCGGGCTCTCGGAGCGGATCCGGGGCAGGGTGACGAAGTTGTGTCGCGGCGGTGGGTTGGAGGTGGCCCACTCCAGTGAGCGGCCCCAGCCCCATGGGTCGTCGACCTCGACCAGCGGGCTGTGGCGGGACTTCCAGACGTTGTAGGCGAACGGGATGATCGAGGCGCCGAGCAGGAACGCACCGATCGACGAGATCTGGTTGAGGAGCGTGAAGCCGTCGGAGTCGAGGTAGTCGGCCAAACGGCGCGGCATCCCCTCCACCCCGAGCCAGTGCTGCACCAGGAACGTCATGTGGAAGCCGATGAACAGCAGCCAGAAGTGCACCTTGCCGAGGGCCTCGTCGAGCATCCGGCCGGTGATCTTCGGCCACCAGAAGTAGAACCCGGCGAACATCGCGAACACCACCGTGCCGAACACCACGTAGTGGAAGTGCGCCACCACGAAGTACGAGTCGGACAGCTGGAAGTCCAGTGGCGGCGACGCCAAGATCACCCCGGTCAGCCCACCGAACAGGAACGTCGTGAGGAACCCGATCGACCACAGCATCGGGGTGTCGAACGACAGCGACCCACCCCACAGCGTGCCCACCCAGTTGAAGAACTTCACCCCGGTCGGGACCGCGATCAAGAACGTCATGAACGAGAAGAACGGCAGGTTGACCGCACCGGTGACGAACATATGGTGCGCCCACACCGCGATCGACAACGCCGCGATCGCCATCGTCGCACCGACCAGCCCGATGTAGCCGAAGATCGGCTTGCGGCTGAACACCGGCAAGATCTCGGTCACGATGCCGAAGAACGGCAACGCGATGAT
>WHTB01000237.1 GCA_009379735.1 Propionibacteriales bacterium | reverse complement strand
GGGCCTACGGCCCAACAGCTGGCGACGCTCCTGCGTGGCGTCACCGACGATCAACTCACTGCGCAGACGCCGTGCGACGGGTACACCCTCGGGGACCTCATCGACCACATCGGCGGGCTGTCCCAGGCCTTCACCGCCGCCGCCACCAAGGACCTCGGGCCGGCCACGGCACAAGGCCCCTCCGGCGACGCCACCCGGCTGGCTCCCGACTGGCGGGTTCGAATCCCCCAACAGCTCGGCGCACTCGCCGAAGCCTGGCGTAAGCCCGACGCGTGGGAGGGGATGACCCGGGCCGGCGGTATCGACCTGCCCGCGGACGTGGCAGGCAAGGTCGCCCTCAACGAGCTGCTCATCCACGGCTGGGACGTCGCGCGCGCCAGCGGACAGCCGTTCGACGTCGATCCCCCGGCACTCGACGCGTCCATGGAGTTCGTGTCGATGATGTCCACACCGGAGGAAGAAGCCGGCCGCGACGGACTCTTCGGCCCGATCGTCGACGTCCCCGACGCCGCACCGCTGCTCGACCGCACGATCGGCCTGAGCGGGCGCGACCCCTCATGGCGGGCCACCTGAGGAAGTAGCATCCGAACACCCTCGAGACGGCACGACCGCGCCCCGACGCCGGGGGGGGGTGCGGCCGGCGCGTCGAGAAGGGAGGCGCCGTGCCCGCCGCCGCGGTGAACGGGACATCGATCTACTACGAGATACAGGGCGAGGGTGCGCCGCTGGTCTTGCTGCCCGGGCTGGGATGCACGCATGTGATGTGGGATCCCCAGGTTGCGCGGTTCGCTGACGACCACCGGATTGTCACGTTCGATCCCCGGGGTGTGGGGAAGTCGGGTCGGCTCACCAGCTGGCGCGATATTCTCAGTCAGCAGGCGGACGATCTCGCCGCACTCTTCGACGAGCTCGGTATCGACCGGGCGGTGGTGTGCGGCGTCAGTTACGGCGGCGTCCTTGCCCAGCGTTTCGCACTGGACTATCCCGCACGTATCTCGGGCCTGGTCGTCGCTGATTCCTTCAGCGACACCCGACCGCGTTCGGTCGGTGCTGCCGCACAGTGGTTGCTGCTGTACCTGAGCGGCTGGGCATGGTTGCTCCCGGCTGGCATGTTGATGCCGGCGATTCGACGGCAGTATCGCCGGTGGCCACTGGCGCTGAGCTATCTGGAGGTCGACATCCGGCAGTTGCGGAAGCTGGAGACCACCAAGGTGCGTTACGCTTTGAACGGTGTGTCGTACACATCCGAGCTTGATCGGATCTCGTGTCCGACGTTGGGTATCGTCGGCACCGCCTCACCGGCCCTACTGGCGTATATGCGTCACTTGACGGCTGCGATTCCGAAGTCGCGCCTGGCAGAGGTGCCGGACTCGTTCGACCCGTCCAACCTGTGTCAGCCGGAGGAGTTCGACCGTCTGCTGGCCGGCTTTCTCGACGAGATCGGGTGGCGATGACGGACACCGACGTCGTCGGCCAGGCTGATTCCCGGCCTCCGGCTGTGCCCGCCCGAGGAGCTGCCGGTCGGGTTCCGCGGCACCATGTCGCTGATCGACATGCCCCGCTACCTCGACTATCTGGAGTCCCGGCTCGCCGTGGCCGGTGAGGGGATCGAGAGTCACGAGGTGCGCTCGCTGTCCGAGGCTGCCGCGCCGGTCGTGGCGGCGGCCCACGGTCCGGAGGAAGCGCCGGAATGGGCGCATTGGCGCGGCAGTTTCGACGGCGCCTGGCCCTAACTCCCGGCGCCAGCTCGAGATCACCAACCACAAGTGGATCACTCCGGCCCGGCGATGCTGCTGGGCTGAGGCCGCTGCAGCAAGACGGTCGCCAGCGAGCTGACATGTCGTCACCCTCATATTCTTGCCTCAGTCAATGGTAACGTTGCCTAGCGCAAAACCGTGATGAGGTGTGGCCAATGGGTGCGTCGGACGTCGGCGGCGAGCTGGTGGAGCAGGTGCGCTCGTTCAACCGCTTCTACACCCGGCTCATCGGCGTGCTGACCGACGGCCTGGTGGGCACGCCCTACTCGCTGACCGAGGCGCGGGTGCTGTTCGAGCTCGCGCAGCGCGGCTGCATCGACACCGCCGAACTCCGGCGGCTGTTGGACCTCGATGCCGGCTACCTGAGCCGGTTGCTGGCCCGCTTCGTCACGGACGGCCTGGTGAGGCGCGACCAATCGACGACCGACGCGCGCCGTCACGTCCTCACGCTGACCGACGCGGGCCGCGCCGCGTTCGCAACCCTCGACGCGCGGCAGGTCGAGGCCGTCGAGCAGCTGCTCGAGCCCTTGTCGGTGCAGCAACGGGCGGAGCTCGCGAGCGGGATGAGTAGCATCCGCCACGCACTCGGGGACCCGCCGAAGCCGCAGGGCTACGTGTTGCGACAGCCCGAGCCCGGCGATCTCGGGTGGGTGGTGGCACGACACGGCGCGCTCTACGCCGCCGAGTACGGCTGGGACTCCAGCTTCGAGGCACTCGTCGCCCGGGTGGTCGCCGACTACGTCGACGGTCACGACCCGAAGCGCGATGCGGCGTGGATCGCCGAGATCGACGGCGCACCCGTCGGCTCGGTGTTCTGCGCGGGCGCCGACGCGTCCACCGCGAAGCTACGACTGCTGCTGGTCGATCCGGCCGCGCGAGGCATGGGCATCGGTGCGCGCCTGGTCGAGGAATGCCTGCGGTTCGCCCGCCGCGTCGGTTACTCGAGAATCACGCTGTGGACCAACGACGTGCTCACCCAGGCCCGTCGCATCTACGAGCAGGCCGGCTTCCACCTCGACACGCAGGCACGCCACCACAGCTTCGGTCACGACCTCATCGGACAGTACTGGTCCCGCGAGCTGTGACGGGGCGCTCCCACATTTCGACCAGCTGCCGCTCGGTGGCGGCGTTGCCCCGCGCCATCAGCCGTCCCCGATCCGGCCGAGCGGCCCGCTCGGACGGCCGAAGGACATCTCCAGGAGCCGTGTGCCGAGATCGGCGACATCAGGGATCCGAGATGGCATGATCAGCTGATGCGACACGATTTCGCTGCATTCAAGCGCACGGTGTTCGAGCGCCACTCGCACCCGTGGAGCGCATGGACGCGGTGGCTGAGCACACCGCTCGTTCTCGTGCCGTTCTGGACCCGACGGTGGCGCCACGCCATCCCGGTCGCCGCGTGGATGCTCGTGAACCCAGTGGTCTTCCCCAAGCCGGCCAGCGACGACGCGTGGCCGACACGGGCGATGCTCGGCGAGGAGATTTGGATCGGTCAGCGGCCGCGGGACCGGGCCATGGCCGTCAACGTAGCGGCTGCGGCCTGCGCCGCGGGCGCAGTACTCGGTGCCCGGAAGCGCCGGCTGCTACCGACGGCCGCCCTCACAGCCATGCAGATGGCGCTCACGATGGGCTACTGGCAGCTCATGGTCGACTACTACGACGCGGCGCAGCCCGATGACTGAATGGATCATCGAAACCTCCCTGAGTGAGCTGCACGGCGATCCCGACAAGTGCGGCCATTCCGGGGAACGACAGAACGAGCGGCAAGAAGCTACGGTCTTCAGCCCCCGAGCCACGACTCCGTCTGCCTCCGTGACGTCAGCCGGACGACAGGCGGAGCCGCCGGGTCGTCGCACCATTGTCGGATCCGCTGGCGCTTGCGACGGAACGACTGAAAATGCCACGCGATGATCGACTTGCGCGAGAAGACCTGCCGCAGCGACTCTCGATTCCCGTTGCAGATCTGGCGCCGGTCCAGCGCCCGCGCCGCCGTCCGGCGCAGCAGCCGCTGCAGTGAGAACCAGCGCGGGTAGTCCAACGCCACGATCAATTCGACGCGCCCGAGCGGCACCTCCAGCCACTTGCCGTAGGCCGCATCGAGGACCCACTCCCCACCCGTGCAGATCGCCTCGATCCGCCGGCGCTGTTCCTCGTCCGGCACCTCGGCCCAACCTGGATCCCAGGTCAGGTCATCGACCGGATGCCACGGAATGCCGGTCGCCCGGCTGATCCTTTTGGCCAGGGTGGTCTTGCCCGAGCCTGTCACCCCGTACACGAGGATCCTGCGGGCGCGCCCCAGCGGGGCACTTGTGCGCACCCCCGCCAATGTAGGCGACTGCACAGTGCCGTTGATCCGGATCGGCTACTGCCCCGGAGCGGCCGTGGTCCGCGCCTCAGACGTTGATGATGGGCTAAGCCCGGCTACGACTACAACACCGCGTTCGAGTTCGGGCTCGACCTGTGGTGGCTATGCGGCCACGTCGCGCGGGGCTCACGCCGAGGCGGAGCTCCCCGGCATGGCGTCGTTGGCAGCGACGAGCTTGAACTGCGCGCCGGTCGGGTCGGCTGCTGCCGCGAGCCTCCCGTACGGGGTGTCCTCGGCGTCCATCAGGACCGAGCCACCGAGCTCGACGATCCTGGCCAGCGCGGCATCGGTGTCGTCGACCCCGAAGTAGACCGACCAGTGGGCGGAGACCTCCTCGGTGAGGAAACCCGAGGCGTCCATGATCCCGGCAAGCCAGTCCTCGCCGTGCCGCATCGTCGAGTAGCGGAACTCCGGGGTGTCGCTGACGACGTGGGTGTCCCATCGGAACACGTTGCGGTAGAAGTCGACGGCGGCCCGGTAGTCGCGGGCGTGCAGCTCGAACCAGCTCGGGGTACCGGGCTCGCCGAAAATCCCGAAGCCATGGTGACGTCCCGGCTGCCACACACCGATCCCGGCGCCGTCCGGATCGCCGACGTAGGCCATGGTGCCGAGATCGCCGACCGCCATGGGCTGGGCGTGAACCTCGCCGCCGTTGGCGGTGGCCGCGCCGACGGTCTTGGCGGCGTCATCGCTGGCCAGGTAGACCGACCAGAAGTCCGGGATGCCCGAGCCGGCCTGGTTGCCCATGCATCCGGCCACCCGGGCGCCGTCCTTGGTGAAGTTGAAGTAGCCGCCGAACTCCGCTGCGGGTTCCTCCGCCTCCCAACCGAACAACCGGCAGTAGAAGTCCCGGCTGCGTTCGGTGTCGGAGGTCAGCAGGTCGATCCAGCAGGGTGCTCCGACGGGAGCGGTCTCTCGTGTCGGCATGGGTGAGGTCCTTTTCTCCGCGCTGGAAATCGTGTCACCAGCTTTGACGCCACAGCGGCCCGGAACTCATCGCTGCGCCGGCCACCGGTCGACGAGGACGGCAGAGCACCTCGCCGTGCAGGATGGCGAACCAGCCGTCGTCGTGTGCCGCCCATGCCCGCCAGGCGGCGGAGATGTCGTCCAGTTCAACGGTGGTGGCGTAGCCGCCGTCGACGGCCTGGTGCGCGACTGCGGAGGAGACGATCCGTTCGGCCCACATCCCGCCCCACCAGGCCCGGTCCTCGGGAGCGGAGTGGCACCACACCGACGCTCCGGGAGTCACGTCGGCGGCTCCCGCGGCACGGGCCCACGCCAGCAGCCTGCGCCCGGCGTCGGGCTCGGCCCCCGTTGCCGCGTGCGACCGCGTGGTAGATCTCCAGCCAGCGGTCGAGCCGCGGGTCGGGCGGGTACCACGTCATCGCCGCGTAGTCGGCGTCTCTGGCGGCGACGAGTCCACCGGGCCGGCAGACACGCAGCATCTCCCGCAGCGCCGCCACCGGCTCCCCGAGGTGCTGCAGCACCTGGTGGGCGTGGACGACGTCGAACGAGTCGTCCTCGGCGTCGAGGGCGTACACGTCTCCCAGGGCGAAGGTGACGTTGCCTGCCCCGGCTTCGGCAGCGGTCGCATCGGCCTGCTGCAGCGGCTCGGAGGCGGTGTCGATGCCGACGACCCGGCCCGGCGCGACCCGCTGGGCGAGGTCGACGGTGATGGTGCCGGGGCCGCACCCGACGTCGAGCACCTCCAGTCCGGCGCGGAGGTGCCCGGCGAGGTAGGCAGCCGAGTTGTCGACGGTGCGCCAGACGTGCGAGCGCAACACGCTCTCGGCGTGACCGTGGGTGTAGCTCTCCGAGCCGGCGGGCATGCGCCGATCCTGCGGTGCAGCTCTCACATGCTGCAACAGCTGTCCTGCGGAGCGGGAGCGGGCTGACCGATCTGGCAGACTCCGGTTGTGGCTTGGTTGCCGGATCGTGACGCGCTTCGTGGTCGAGTCGCAGTGGTGGCCGGCGCGACCCGTGGCGCCGGGCGCGGCATCGCCGCCGCGTTGGGCGAGGCCGGCGCCACGGTCATCTGCACCGGACGCAGCAGCACGTCCGGCACCGGCGCCATCCGGTCGGACTACGACCGTGTCGAGACCATCGAGGAGACCGCCGAACTCGTCACCCGGCTCGGCGGGGTCGGAATCGCGGCCCAGGTCGATCACCTCGACTCCGAGCAGGTGCGGCAGCTGGCCGAGCGCGTCCGCGACGACCACGGCCACGTCGATGTGCTCGTGAACGACATCTGGGGCGCCGAGGTGCTCAAAGGCCCCCCGCCGACATGGGACACCCCGATCTGGCGCCACGACCTCGACACGGGCCTGCGCATCCTGCGGCTGGCCATCGACACCCACCTGATCACGTCGCATCACCTGCTGCCGCTGCTGATCGACCGGCCAGGGGGCCTGCTCGTCGAGGTCACCGACGGCACCGCTGCCTTCAACGCGAACCAGTACCGGATCTCAGTGTATTACGACCTCGCGAAGGTCGCGGTGAACCGGCTGGGGTTCTCCCAGGGCCACGAGCTCGAACCGCACGGCGCGACCGCAGTCGCCGTGACACCGGGCTGGCTGCGTTCGGAGATCATGCTCGACCACTTCGGGGTGACCGAAGACAACTGGCTCGATGCTCTCGACGGCTCGGTCGAGGGGTACCCGCCGGCCCCCGACGGGTTCGACTCGTCCGAGTCCCCCCGACATGTCGGCCGCGCCATCGCAGCGCTTGCCGCAGACCCCGACCGGGCACGGTGGAACCAGCACTCTGTGACCTCGGCCGACCTCGCCCGTGAGTATGGCTTCACCGACATCGACGGCTCCCAGCCCGACAGCTGGGCCAGGCACCACTGAGAGTGGGTCTACGGCTGCAGATCACCACCTCGTCGCCCGCCGGGTGTCGTTCCCAGTGCGTCCCGGACCCGGCGCCTTCGAAGATCATGAGCAGGCGGCCATCGGCGCCGTCGTCGGCGACAGTAGTTCCGACCGAACAGCGCGACGGCGGTGTCCAGGTGCGCATCGGGATGGGCACGCGACACAAGGCTCTCGGCGCACGCTGCTACGGCACGCGATGAAACCTGATCCCGCGCCAGCGGACCGGTCAGAACGGTGG